>NZ_CP011272.1:3422642-3733792 GCF_001610875.1 Pirellula sp. SH-Sr6A
CTATGGATCCTGCCATCCCCAATGCGATCAGTGCCATCGGTGTTAGCGATCGACGGAAAGCCTCTTTGGAGTCTTCTCGAGCAAGCTCCCAGTGCAGTTCGCCCATCTCCAAAAGGTCCCCGGCTAGCTGGGCGGATGACCGGACCAGCCCGGATAGGGGTGATGGTGCTCGTTGATAGGTGCTGCTCATTTTCGCCTCGACACTAACCAGCCGACGATTCCTCCAACCAGAAAGCCGCTTACCAGCGTCGACGCCGGATAACGGCGAATCCACTCGGCGAGGGTTGCCGTCGACGGAGATTCCGCTCGACGAACGGCCATCGGCTTAGTTATCCGGCGTTCGCAGGGAGGAAGGGTACCGTTCCGGGTTGGAGCCCCGTTGACTGTCACGTTGATTCGATTGATGGCCATGATGGGATTGGGCAAGGTAGGTTTGAAGTCCACGCAACAGAGCTCGCTTTCCCGTCGTCAGCAAAAAGGATGTCGCCATCGATAGTGCCAACGAACGAACCGAATGGCTCGAGCTAGCTACCGGTGGAGGGGAAGCGGGAACTGAACTGGAATGAATAGGTAAAACCCGGGTTGCGACCGCCGAACCAGATCTACGGTATAACAGGGTGAAACCCGCTAATGCACCGACCACGAACGTTGTTACGGGTGCGGATCGAAGATGCTCTTTCCAGTCCAACATGCGCTGCGATTGGCGAACGACGTCGGACGCGTGTGTCCGACTCTGCGCGCGCAGGCGCTCCATGCGCTGTTGGATTCCCGTCGGTTCGTCAGAATGGTGCATGGCGAGGGTTCCACCTACTTGCGAGACGCCATCGAAACGCCAATGGCAATCCCGGCGAGCAAGCCCAATCCGGCAACGATCGCGATCGATTCCATAGGCCGCTTCGAAACGGTGTCCTTGGCTACTTGGTACCCATGGTCGGCTTGTTCGCTAACCCGGTTGATCCCTTCGTCGATCATATGAGAGGCCTTGCGATAGGCCGATCCTGCTTGATCGCAGCAGTCGGTCAAAAACGCTTCGATCTGCTCTCGGGTTTGACCGGTCTTGCGTTCAATCAGTCCGATCAACTGGTCGACATTTCCCTGAACGCGGGTCAAATCGTCGCCCGTGATTTGACCAAACTTTTCCTTGATCGCGCCAACGACTTTGTGCCAGTTTCCAGCAAGAGTTTCTTGAGCAACCATTGTGTTCTCCTTCAGCTATCTCGTGTCCTGTGTGAACGCCCCATTGCTCGGACGATTCCTAGCAAGGCGTTTCTATTTCTGATCTCAAGGTTAAGCATTCGGCGTGCCAACGCGGAATTGCAGGGAAAATTCCGCTTTTGATGCTCCGTCGCCAACCAAGGTGGTTGATGATCGGCCTGGGAGCACTCCTAGGACTTAGGCGGGAACGTCCTCCGTGCTGGCCGATTCCAAGGCATAGATTAAACAAGAGTATGCACCCAAGTGGACATTGGCCGATTGGCCTTGTTGATCGTACTCGATCGATTCGGTTTGGATCCCGTCGGCTTGTGTTCCGTCTTGATGCTCGCCATAGACCTCGGCATCGCCATTGAAAACCAATTTCCAATGGCCTGGTACGGGGAACCCGATGCGATAGTCTCTGGTCGCTTGATCGGAGAATTTCAGGACCACCACCACATCATCGTGCGGACCCCCCTCTTTGGAGCGATGGAACGCGATGACTTTCTCGTCGTCGTTGCAATGCAAGATCTGAACTTTTTGACCGGTCAAACCTGCCGTGAGTTGCGAACGATTGGTCCGCAATACGATCAGATCGCGGTACATGCGGACGATGGCGTCGTACTGTTCGGCGCGGGACCAATCGAGAGGAACCGTATCCCGAAACCACTCATCGACCAAGAACTCTTGACCCTGAAAGAGCATGGGGATTCCGGGCGCTGTCATCATCAAGCAAGCTCCCAGCGTCGACTGCTTCACCGCATACCGGTTGGGAGTTTCACTGGGATCGATTTCCGAAACAACACGCTGTTTACCATTCGCGACTTCATCGTGCGATTCGGTATAGATCACCCGTTCAAAGACATCATGGTTGTACTTGTGCAAAACTGCATCGCATATCGCCTGGAGAGAACGGAGAGAGTCCTCTCCGGCCGTGATCGCGTCGCGGACGGGATGGACGAAAGCAGCGTCCCACTGCGCGTCGAAATTCCCTCCTCCATGTTCGGCCGACTCGGTGAGCCTGGGGTTGTTTTGCAAATCCTCCGCGATGGTGATTTTGCCAGGGAATCGATTCGCCACTTCTGTGTTGATCCACTGCAGAAGGGAATACCCATCTTCATTGGTATTGTTTTGGTCATGATCGGCCGCCCGGATATAAAGCGTCATGTCGTAGCGAAGACCATCCGCTCGAAACTCCTCCAGCCACATCATGGCATTGTCGAAGATGTATTGACGGACCTCTTGTCGTCCATAGTCGGGCCGGGTGTCGCCCCAAGGCGTCGCGGAACGCCAGTCGTTATAGAAATAGATACCGCCCTTGTCGTTCTCGCTCCAACCATCGAATCGCCATAGATCGAGATCCGAGGGACCAAAGTGGTTGTAGACCACATCGATGATGACGGCGATTCCTTGTTTGTGCGCTTCGCGAATGAATCGCTTTAAGCCGTTCACTCCGCCATAAGCCGACTCGACCGCAAACGGATGGGCCGGGTTATAGCCCCACGAAATATCGCCGGCGAACTCAGCGAGGGGCATCAGTTCGATCGCGTTGATTCCAAGCTCCTTCAAGAAGGGGAGCTTCTCGATGGCGGTATCAAATGTCCCGACTTGCCCCTCCGAAGTATGGAAGGTCCCGATGTGCAACTCGTAAACGACCATCTCATTCCAGTGGGGCATCGTGAATTCGGTCCCCTCCCAGTCGAAGTCATCTTCCACGATGCACGAGTGTCCGACCGAGTTCGAGACCTCTTTCGCTCGCGGGTCGATGCGATCGAATCGCTCCTTACCCCTTCGAATCGCGAACTTGTATCCCTGCCCTACCATCGCTTCCGGAATCTCCACCGACCAAACTCCAGATTCTTCCATCTGGCACGGGTGGGCATCGGCGTTCCAGGTATTGAAATCCCCGATGACCGAAACCTGTTCGGCATGCGGGGCCCAAACCGCGAATCGATAGCCCTTGTCTGCGCGATGGCATCCCAACCCGGTGGTAGCTTCTGCGACTGAATTCTTCACGTTGGATCGACTCCTGTTCCTGAACTTCTACACGACACTCCCTTCGCAACGGCGACGCGCCAGGCGAGGACATCGAGGCAACGCCTCGCGGATTCGTGGTTGGAAGATGAGAAAGCAACCCGCGGACCAAATGGAAACTCGCGGCCAAGCAGATCGATCTCCTAACAAAGTGATCGATCATCGATCAGGTGGTCGGGAGGGGGGAGGGGTTTTAAAACCTGGAACACCGTTTGCCTTGTTATCCGCTCGAGCTGGTTGATTTGCCAGCAATCGATTTGGCTGATCGCCTTCCCATTGGTATTGCACTATGACCCATTCTTCGTCCCGAACGTTGTCCGCTTCCACCATGCGTTCGGTGAAATTCGCGGCCGATTTAGGGACGGCGGTTTTGGTGGTCTTTCTGCTGTACGCTGGGCGCGATGTGTTGATACCGATCGCGCTGAGCCTGTTGTTGGCGTTTCTGCTGTCCCCCGTGGTGAATTGGATTCAAAAGAGAGGATTGTCCAACCTGTCGGCGGTCTTCGTGACCGCGGCGGGCCTTTTTACCTTGCTAATTCTGGGACTGGTGGTGTTGGGTTCGAGCATGGCTCAATTCGCAGCCGATTTTCCGAAATACAAGGGGGAAGTGGAGAAGAAGGTCGAATCGGTTCAATCCGCCGTCCAAGACATTGGCAAGCAGCTCGAGCAGGTGTTGGCGAAACCGAAAAAGGAACGAGTGTCTGGTCGGAACGGTGAAAAAGGAGAAGAGACTTCGGAGTCCGAGGAACCGAAAGCCAAGGAGCGCGGGGATGAGGAGGCCAGCAAGTCGTCGGAGGGTCCGGAGGTTCCTTGGCAAAGTCTACTAGGGAATCTCGCGAATGTATTCGGTCCGATCGGGACCGCAGGCTTGGTCGCCGTGTTCGCCATTTTCCTGCTAGTCAATCGAGATGACCTACGAGATCGTTTTGTTGCGGTGGTCAGCCGTGGCAACTATGTGGTCACGACGGAGGCGATTGCCGAAGCGTCGGAGCGAATCAGTCGATACATCACGGCTCAATTCCTGCTGAACTCCTCGTATGGTGTGATCTTTGGAGTGGGATTGTGGGTAGTCGGGCTTGTCATGGACCCACAGCGTGGATTCCCCAACGTTCTGTTTTTGGGGGTAATGGCGGGTCTCGTCCGGTTTTTGCCTTACGTCGGTCCTTTGATCGGGGCTGGACTACCCCTGTTGGTATCGATCGCTCTCTTCCCTGGTTACACGGTTTTTATGGCCGTGTTGGCGATGATTGTGGTGCTCGAGTTGACCTACAACAACGTCTTGGAGCCTTGGTTGTATGGTTCGCGAACAGGAGTGTCAGCGATCGCCGTCATCACCGCGGCGGTTTTTTGGGGATGGCTTTGGGGGGCGGTCGGTCTTCTGCTGGCGACCCCGCTGACGGTTTGTTTGGTTGTTCTCGGGAGGTATATCCCGAGACTCAAGTTCTTTGTCACATTGCTCAGCGACGAGGAGCAAGTCTCCCCCTCGCTTCGCGCGTATCAAAGACTCCTTTCGGGCGACGACCACAAATTGAAGGAATTCCTAGTCGAAGAATCCAAAAAGAAAAGCGATGTCGAATGGCTCGATGAGATTCTGGTTCCGGTATCGAAGCGAATACAACGGCAACCGGCAGGGGAACGTCCCTCTTCGAGCGAATTGACCGAGCGATTGAAGGCGGTTCTCGCGGAGGAACCCTTGGCGAGCCTCTTTCGCGCGGATGAAGGAGAGCATCGGCACCAGACCATCGCGGCGATCGGGGCTCGCGCGGCGACCGAGACGATTCTCTTGGAGAAGTTCAGTCAAATGGAGCCAGATTTGCTGTGGAAGGTAGATAGCTTGGGAGAGATGCCGGAACTGTTCGCACAAGAGATACTTCAGCTCAATCCCAGCGCGGTGTTACTATTATCGTTACCCCCTGGCGGGATAAGGCAAACCATGTTTTGGATTCGCACCTTGCGCCGCGGTGGATACGAAAAAGAGATCTTTGTCTTGCGCCCGGGCAAATTGCGACGTTTCGACGACTTGTTGGTCGCGCTCCGACAAGCGGGTGCCACGGCGCTCCTCACTTCGTTCTCGCAAACACGTCGAAAGCTCAAGAATTACTCTCAGGGAGGTGAAGCATGACAACCGTAATGGTGATCGACGATCGCCGAGATGCGGAACGGATCGTATCGAGAAAGCTGATCGATATGGGTTTTGAAGTCTTTTCTCGGGATAGCGCCGAGGGATTGGTCGAAACCTTGGACGCTCAACCGGTCGATCTGATCATTTTGGATATGAATATGCCCGAGGTTGACGGGTGCGAAGCCACCGAATTGCTTCGCTCCCACCCCGTGCACAAAGATCTTCCCATCCTGATATGTACGGCTCATCCATTGCCCGGTGATCAAGAGCGGGCATTGAGCGCGGGCTGCGATCGGTTCTTAGAGAAACCTATGCAAACCGAGGAGCTCCGAGCCATTTTGGCGGAGCTGCTCGCCCCAGCCCCTACATTGGAGATTTCCCGCGAACAACCTTCATAATCAAGCTGACCACAAACATGACCAAGAAGAGGACGAAGAGGATTTGAGCAATGCCAGCAGCACCTGCGGCGATTCCGCCGAATCCGAACAAGCCCGCGATCAAGGCAAGAATAAAAAAGGTGAGTGCCCAAGAAAGCATGACGATAACCTCCGAGATGACAAGGAAAATAGTATGCAATCGCTGGGATTCGCACTGTACTAGCGCGAACCTCCAGCCTCATGCCCAGCAGCAACATGCCCAGGGACAAATGAACAGTAGCAACCTTTATGCCAAACGTTCTTTCCTAGCATCAAGCAGGTGGATTGCTCGATGATCGACCAGGGTGTCTACTGAGCGTTCAGCCAATGCGCGGTTTGCATCGAGGCGATGAGCGACTGGATGATTCCGTCCAAGGAGTTAGGGGCTGTATCCAGGATGTCCCAGTCCGCATCCGATGCGGCTTGCTCAAAAACGGCGATTTGGTCCACTTCGGCTGTGGCATAGAACGTGCTAGTAAGACCTTTCAGGCTGTGTGCGAAGAGTTTGGCTCGCGAGGCATCGCGATCCAATACGGCTTCTCGAAAGTCAGCGACGAGCTGGGGAGAGTCCTCGGCGAAGATACTAGCCAACTCCATCAATAGATCCCGGTTGCCATCGAGTGATCTCAAGGCTTGTTCCTCGTTGATAGGCATTTTCAGTCCCGTTCATGTTGGAGAGAGTGTGAGGATGGTTCGCAGCGGAGTGGCGTGTCCGTTCCCATCGATGAGTGGACGGAACCCACAGCAAACAGCATACCGATAAGAAGGCATTCGTTTTGGTTGGAGAGTCTCATGACAAAAGTACTGGTGATCGACGACGATAGGATGGTTCGGCATATCGTCAGCAGTGGATTGAATGGATACGAAGGGCTCGACGTGCTGCAGGCGAGTGACGGAGATTCAGGGCTGCAACTGATTGAACGGGAGCAGCCCTCGGTGCTTCTTTTGGATATTTTCCTTCCGGAGCACAACGGTTTGGAACTCTTTCGGAAGATCCGCGCGATCAACGGGAAGATTCCTGTGATCTTTATCACCGCGGACACGTCGAGCGAGACGGCGATTCAAGCGATGCGAGCTGGGGCTTTTGACTATTTGTCCAAGCCGCTGAATGTGGAGCAAGTTCGCAACCTTACCATCAGCGCCGTGCGTGCCCGGAGAGCTATGGATCAACCTGTCGCCTTCTCGATCGGGGAGGGAATGGCGGACGTGGAGCGGTTCATTGGCCGGTCCAAGGCGATGGTGGAGGTCTACAAGGCGATCGGCCGTGTGGCAGCTCAGAACGTGACGGTCTTGATCCGCGGTGAAAGTGGATGTGGAAAGGAGCTGGTCGCCCGCGCGATCATGCAGAACAGCCATCGAGCCGATCAACCTTATGTGGCGGTGAACTGCGCTGCGATTCCGGATCAGTTGCTGGAGAGCGAGCTCTTTGGCCATGAAAAGGGAGCGTTCACCGGCGCGGAGAAGCGGCGCATCGGTCGGTTTGAGCAATGCGATGGCGGAACCATATTCCTCGACGAGATCGGGGATATGTCCCAAGTCACGCAGGGCAAGGTTCTTCGGTTGCTCCAGGAGCAGAAGTTTGAGCGGGTCGGAGGAAACGAAATCATCCAGACCAACGTTCGCATTATCGCGGCCACCAATCGCCCCTTGGAAGAAATGGTCGAGGAAGGAACGTTTCGGGAGGATTTACTCTATCGCTTGAACGGCTTCACAGTCTTCCTTCCTCCCCTTCGCGAGCGAGTCGAAGATATTCCGTTGCTGCTCGAATACTTCTTCCGTCGCGCCAAACACGACATGTCCCGCCCTGAGCTCGAAGGAATCTCTCCGGAAGCCTTCGAGTTGCTTCAACACTATGAATGGCCGGGGAATGTCCGTCAGTTGCAGTCGGTGGTACGGCAATCGGTCCTCAACACGACGGGGACCGTCATCGCGTCGGTGAATCTTCCCGACTTTGTTCGGGAAGGAAGGCGGCCGACAAAATCGGTTCCGCATGTGGAAAAAGTGGAAGTGGACCGATCGAAGGATGTAGAACCAATCGATGCACCGAATGAATTCCTCGAAAGGGAAGCAACGGAATCGGCGTACGTGGGAGCCGTCTCCATCGATCGCAGGCCGACCGAGAGTCACTACGAGGACGAGACATATGGGACCGAGTACTCGGATAGAGACTCGAATAAAGCATTTCCCCTTTTTGAGTATGTCGCGTCCCGGATGCACGAGGGGACGGTAAATCTGTATGCCGAAGCGTTGGAACAGATGGAGCGGAGGCTTTTCACCCAAGTCCTGGAGGCGACAGGGGGGAATCAATCCAAGGCGGCCGAGATTCTTGGGATTACCCGCGGCAAGGTAAGGGACCGGATCGCCACCTTTGGCATTCAGGTAGAGAAGACAGTTTCGATCTCCAAGAGAAGCTAGAAAAATATGTTACGCTTTTTGGAATCGCTATCCTCATTGTTGGACACGCAGGGTTTTCCAGCGCGATGGAATTGCGGGACGGTCTGGTATCAAGAGCCATGGTGGGGATGGCTGCATATCGTTAGCGATGTCGTGATTTGGATGTGTTACTTCACGATTCCTCTCCTGATGATTGCCTTCGCGCGGAAGAAAGGGGATGTTCCGTTTCCCAGCGTCTTCGCGCTTTTCGCATCCTTCATTTTGCTTTGCAGCATCACCCACTTGGTCGATGCCATGATTTTTTACTGGCCCGTCTATCGATTGGCCGGTTTGATGAAGTTTGCGACGGCTGTGGTTTCGTTTGCGACCGTGATCGCATTGTTTCGGATTGTACCCGCAGCCCTCCTCCTGCGCGGACCGAATGAGGCGCAGCGTGAAATCGACGAGCGGACGAGCGAGTTGCGTAAACTTACTCTGCAGCTGCAGATCGAAGCCGACAGACGCGAAAAGGTAGTCCAGGATCTTCGCGAGCACCGGGAATTGCTCAAGCTAGCCATGACCGAGGGCGATACAGGGTTCTTCAACTGGGATTTGAAGTCCAATTTGGTGGCGATGGATACCGCGGAGGTAGCTCTCACTGGGATGGGCGAAAAGGAGAACAACATCCTGGCCGACGATTTCTTTTCGTGCATCGATCCGGAATATCAAGAGTCGGTTCGCGAGGCTGCGAGGCGGGCCGTCGAAGAAGGGGAACCGTACGACGTCCGTTTCCCCTTTCTTCGCCCCGATGGCCGGAAAATCTGGCTGGCAGGACGTGGCTGTGTGTTCAAAGACAATCGAGGAAATCCACTCAAATTCATCGGACTCAATCAGGACGTAACAGCTCAAGTCGAACGCGAAAACCTTTTGGATTTGGAAGCCGAGCGAGCGCGCATCGCTAGCGAACACAAGAGCCGGTTCATCGCTCAGGTGAGCCATGAGATCCGAACACCCCTCGCTGCCATGCTCGGGTGCATCGACTCGCTTTTATTGACGCTGGAAAAGAGCGATACGCGCGACATGTTGGGAATCGTGCGATCGCAAGGGGAACTGCTGCAGGTCTTGGTGAACGACGTGTTAGACCTGTCGAAGATGGAAGCGGGGAGATTGAAGTACGAAGCCAAGCCGACGCCCGTGGCCAATGTGTTTGCCGATGTCTGGTCCCTCATGAATCCGCTGGCGCAAGAGAAAGGTATCTCCATCCGATGGCTGGCGGAGACGAAGATTCCGGAGACCATCGTTTGCGATCGATATCGATTGAAACAAGTCTTTGTTAATCTCATCGGGAACGCCATCAAGTTCACCGATCGTGGCGCGGTAACCATCGTAGCTCGACTCGAATCTTCGGGCCCCGACCAAAACGAACTGATAGCCGAAGTGCGCGATACGGGCTGCGGGATCCCGAAAGACAAATTGGACGTGATCTTTGAAGAGTTTGAACAAGCAGGCGAGGAACGTTCCGGAGCGGGACTGGGTCTCGCCATATGCCGCCGCCTCGTGAACCTGATGGGAGGCACCATCTCTGCCCGAAGCGAAATTGGAATCGGCTCGGCATTTACCGTCCGAATCCCCATCGGGTCGATCGACGAGGAGACTTTGGTCGTCATGGACCAAATCGCACTCGAATCCAATGAGGAATCGGTCGTCCGCGAAGAACTTCAACGACTTCCTTTGAAGGTGCTAGCCGCTGAGGATACCCGGGCGATCCAGTTCGTCCTGCGAAGGATGGTCGGCTCGCTGGTCAGTGAACTGGCAATCGTCTCCAATGGTCGATTGGCGGTCGAGCAAGTCATGGAGGCGGAAAAAGGCCCTCGCCCCTACGATCTGGTCCTGATGGATATCCAGATGCCCGAAGTCGATGGCATCGAAGCGACCCGGCAACTGCGCCGAGAAGGGTTCCGCCGACCCATCATCGCACTGACCGCCGGTGCCATGGAGTCGGAAAAACAAGCCTGCATCACCGCAGGCTGCACCCACTTCCTAGCCAAACCGATCGACCTCCGAGAACTCCGCCGACTGATGCAATCCATCAGCGGAGAGAAGAAATAGAAAAACTCCTGAACCTTTTGGCACGAATATTGCTCTAGTCAGTTGTGTTCTCATCAACTACTGCCTAGGGTGGATCAGGAGACCTTAAAAATGATGACGGAAACCGTTCGTTCCATTCGCACCAATGAACTAGCTACAACCACACCGACCGAGCGTCGCAAGACGAAACTTGCGATTCGCAGCGGTTGGTCTCAAAAAGAGAAAGAGCAGCGAGCGATTGTGGCATCCTGCCGAACGGCAGAGCTGGCATACCTCCTTTTCGGGGAAGACGGTGGCTGCTACCCAGCCGCATCCTGAGCGGTCCCAGTGCAACGTGGTCGATCAGAGCATATCGACCACACTGGGTCCACCATATTGGGTCGACTTCACTGGGTCGACTTCACTGGGTCGACCGCGGCGTGACTGAGCACAGAATGACAGATCACAGCGTGTCGACGACAGCGTGACCGGTCACACCGCGATCGATTACAGTTGGTGTTCTTGGATGTAGCTGGCGACCAAATGGACCAGCGCACCACCGTCCAAGGGTTTGGTGGCGTAGTCGTTGCAGCCGCACGCGAGGCACTTGTCCCGGTCGTCCTTCATTGCGTTCGCGGTCAAAGCGATGATCGGTTTGGAGAAACCCCATTCGCGCAGTTTCTTTGCTGCCGTGTAGCCGTCCATGATCGGCATTTGCATGTCCATCAACACCGCGTCGACCGGCGATTGCGTTAGAAATGGTTCGGCAGTGAGCATGCTGATCGCTTCTTCTCCATTTGTGGCGAGAACGACGCGGGCGCCTGCCTTCTCCAAGAAGTTTTGGGCGAGGAAACGAATGTCGCGACGGTCGTCGACGACCAAAACGAGTCCTTGAACCTTTGCCAGTTTCGTAGATCTTTCGTCGGAGTGGATCGGCTTGATCTCGTCGATCCAAGGTTCTTCGCCGATTCGGCCGCAGTCGATTTCGAGCGAAAAGATGCTTCCTTCCCCGAGACGACTTTCTACCAAGATCGTACCGCCGAGCATCTCTGCCAAACGTTTGCTGATCGCGAGCCCTAGACCGGTCCCTTCGAACGCGCGTGTTGAAGACGCGTCCGCTTGAACAAAGGGTTGGAAAAGGTTTGGAAGAACTTTCGCATCGATACCGATGCCCGTATCGACGATTCGAAAGACCATGATGTTTCTTTCGGGTTCGTACCGGCAATGCAGATCGACTCTACCGGTGTCGGTAAATTTGATGGCATTGCCGACGAGGTTGACCAGGATCTGACGCAAACGAATGGGATCGGTTTCGATGGTATTAGGGATGCTACCGTCGAGATGGACATGGAAGTCGATCCGCTTCTCTGCCGCTCGAACATCGAGCAGCGATCGAATTTCGTGCAGCACTTCGGTCGGTGAAATGTCAATCTGCTCGATTTCAAACTTGCCGGAATCGATTTTCGAAAGGTCGAGAATATCGTTGATGATTTGAAGAAGAAACTTGCCATTGCGCTGAATCGTTTCGACCGATTGCAGATCGTCGGGATTCGTGATGTGGTCCGCCAAAATTTCGGTATGACCGAGGATGGCGGTCATGGGAGTCCGAATCTCATGACTCATATTGGCGAGGAACTCACCGCGGGCTTTGGTCGCATTCTCCGCCGTGATGCGAGCCTTCTCGAGCTTCTCCTCCTTTTCGATCAATTCGTCAATATCGGTGTTCGAGCCGAACCAATGGGTGATCTTGTTGTTCGCATCCCGGATGGGAAGCGCTCGCGATAGGAACCAACGATACTTTCCATCCTTACCACGGAGTGGGAATGTTTCCTCCCAAGGTTCACCGGTATCCCAGCTCCGTTGGATACTTTGAACGACGCGATCCAAATGGTCCGGATGATGGACTTGCTTCCACCCCCACCCGCGAACCGACTCGATGGTTGTTCCGGTGTAGTCGTACCAGCGTTTGTTGTACCAATAGACTTCCCCTTCTGGATCGGCCATCCAGGCGAACTGGGACATGTTATCGGCGAGCATTCGGAATCGTTGCTCGCTCTCGCGCAGCTCCATCGCGGCGCGCGACTCGGCTGTCAAATCCTTCGCAATGGTCGAGATACCAATCAATTTCCCATCGGCGTCGACCAACGGAGCAACTTTCAGCAGAACTTCGACCCGCGTTCCATTTTGATGGAGCCGTTCGGTTCGCAAGGGCTCGATTTGTTCCAGCAAACTCGAGCGCCGCAAAAGCTCGAGTTCCTCCGACTTCCGCTCTTCTGGTACGACCTTGAAAATAGGGCTCCCAATCATCTCGGCTTCGCCGTAACCAAAGAGCTTCACCGCCGCAGCATTCCAGGATGTAACGACCCCTTGAAGATCTTTTGTGATAATCGCATCGTTCGAAGCATTCACAATGGCCGACATGCGAATGCGAGTCTCTTCCGCTGCTCTTTGTTCGGATATATCCGTTACGGCTGAGATGATGGAAGTCGGTTTGCCGTAATAGTCGCGAATAAGCCGGGAGGAAACGTTAGCCCAAATCGTATCGTCGCGATGGGTCCGATAACGTTTGTTCATCGAGAATGACTCTTGTTGACCGTTCATCATCGGAGCGACCAGCTCTTGGTTGAGATGCAAATCGTCCGGGTGAGTAATCTCTTTGTAGGAGCGCCCAATCAATTCCTCCTCGTTCATTCCGAGGATTTCGCAGAATCGTCGGTTCACTCGGATCAAGACTCCATCCATCGAAGTATGGACGATTCCGATCGGAGCGGAATCGAACAAAGCCCGAAATGTTTGTTCGCTTTCCTGCAATTGCGCTTCGAACGCGCGGCGTTTGGAAACATCGCGAAAGACCAAAACACTTCCCTGGATACGACCATCATCCGTCTTGATCGGCGCAGCGCTGTCGTCGATTGGGGACTCGGATCCATCCGGTCGAATCAGAACGGTGTGGTTAGCTAGTCCCACGATCACTCCGGTCTGCAAGGCACGGATCGCGGGGTTATCGACGGTTTCCCGTGTCGTTTCGTTGACGATGTGAAAGACGTCCTCCAGCTTCGTCCCTCGCGCGATGCTTCGCTTCCATCCGGTCAGGCCTTCGGCGATCGGGTTCATTTCGACGATCAAGCCATCTGCATCGGTGGTGATCACTCCATCGCCAATGCTTTGGAGGGTGAAACGCATCAACTCGCTATTGGTTTGAATCTCTTCGGCTTGTTGCGTGAGCCGTTTGGACTGTTGGCGAGAAAGCGCGAAGTGAAGACCGATTGCCAAGAGGACAGCGAGCCCCGATCCGATCGCCGAAACAAGAGTGGTCCGATAGGCTTCGTTCAAACCTTTCTGACGGGAACGGAGCAGCTCGCGTTCGGCCTCTTCAAACCCTGCAACGGCTTGGTCGAGCCTATCCATTCGATTTCGACCTACCCCGGATGCGACCATGTCGATCGCCTGCTGTGCACCACTCTCTCGGGCTGTCCGCAGCGTTTGCATCAACTGGCCTACTTTTTCCGAAGCCAATTCCGTTATCTCCTCAACGCGTCGCGATTGAACCGAGTTGTCGGAGACCAAATCGCGGAGAACCCCAAGCGTTCGTTCAACATTTCCTTCGAGTTGATTGATCGATTGAAGATATTCTTCCCGATCGGTAAGCAGAAATCCTCTCAATTCCGACTCGGCGTCCAGCACGGTAGAAACCAGTTGTTCCGAATGGGTGAGCACTTGATGGGTATGCGTAACCCAATCGGCGCGCGCGAACATTTCGCGCGCGGTTTGCGCGGAGAGAAAGAGATTCAGTCCAATGAGCGCGATAGCAACTACAGCGGACAAAACAACCGGACCGCGCGAGATAGGCACGTTCAAAGCCTCGATGGGATTGGACTAAACACGACGTTGTTGTCCAGATTCTATCGCGCGTGACTTCGCCCGGCGAGTCATTATCAAGTCGACTCGCGAAACTGGTTCCAGTCAATTCCTAGCTTGCGCATCTTGGCTCGCAAGGTGTGGGGGTTGATTTTGAGGTAGTGGGCGGCACCGCGCTTTCCTTCGATTTGCCCCTGGGTTAACACAAGGGCTTTTTCGATATGCCTCCGGATCGCGTTGTCGAGCGCATCGAGCTCCCGTTCCGGCTCCTTTTCCAATCCCACGCGATGCCCCTCGTTAGCAACCGCAACACGTTGGACCGGTTGTTCGGGAATGACCTCGTAGAAGGTCGGTTCGTCGGTTTCCACCGCGGGCTCATACCGGGTGGCGATGCCGATCCCCAAGGCGTTCTCAATATCGAGCTTGCTCCCGCGTCCTAGAATCACAGCGCGATCCATCACGGCTTGAAGCTCCCGAATATTGCCAGGCCATCGATATTCGATGAGTTGTTTGATATCGCTCGATGCGAGCTCGACATAGGGGAGCCCAAAGTTGGTCGAGGCCCGCTTGGCGAAGTGCCTGGCCAAAGCGGGTATGTCTTCGATCCGCTCGCACAATCGAGGTAATAAGATCGGAAACATGTTGATCCGATACCAAAGGTCTTCACGAAAACTCCTTTGATGCACCATGCCTGCCAAATCGCGGTGGGTCGCGGCGACAATCCGAACGTCGACGTGGATCCACTCTTCCCCCCCCACGCGCTCGATCTGATGCTCCTGGAGCACCCGCAATAACCGAACTTGCGCAGCCAAAGGCAGTTCACCGATCTCATCCAGAAAAAGCGTTCCTCCGTCCGCTCGTTCGAACCACCCCTTTCGCTGGTCCGACGCTCCCGTGAAGCTCCCTCTCTCGTGCCCAAAGAGTTGCGAATCGATCAGCTCGGGAGGTATGGCACCGCAGTTGACGCGAATAAACGGCCTTCCGGCTCGCGAGGATCTTTGATGAATGGCTCTCGCAACCACTTCCTTGCCCGTGCCCGTGTCTCCTAAAATCAACACTGGCATATCCGATGGAGCGACGATCTCCACCCGCTCCATCACCGACCGCAATCCCGAGTCCGCGCCGACGATGAGATCTTTTGTTGCCGACGGGCCTTCCTCGGGGCCAATCGCCTCACTCGCATGGGAAAGCCTCGGAGTCGCTGCCAAGAGAAGAAACCAAAGAGGACCACGGAGTCGCTCTAACGCGAGCCACTGCTCGTCCCGAAGCGCCCGTCCATGCTCGACCTCCAAGATCGCCACTCCAACTTGGTCGCACCCATCCGCGTGAAAGCTGCGAAGCGGGATCCCTAACGCGGAGCCCGTGGTGGAATCCGGGGTCAAATAAGCGAGCTTGCCAGTGCGACGAGGGCCGTGCTGCCTCAGGATTCCATTTTCCTCCACCCAAGCCTCCATCTCGGACCATTTCGATTCGGTGCAGCGAACCGTTCGTGCATCGATCGGGAACGGTCCGTGGGTCGCGGCCGCAACGACGGTAGCCGCTCGTTGGCTTCGCTCCAGTGCATACACGACCAAACTCTGGATCGGCAATTCCAGACGCAGATTGCTGAGAACGCGCTGCACGGCTTCCAACGTCGAAGCTGCTTGGAAGACTTGATCCCACACGATCTCTTTCATCCTGTCCTTACTCGGGTTTGTTCCTTCGATTCCACCATCACGTTTGCGAATCCCGATCGCAAATGCGGACCCGAAATCCGAGTCTCGAGATCCGGTCCTCGAAATCCAGGTCGCGAATCCTGTGCCAATCGGTTCACCCGCTCGATTCGAGACGCTGCCCAAGTCTTCCCCTCAAAGGACACAGCTAACCATCAAATATAACGCCGGGCCGTGATATTTAATGGGATATCACGCTAGAAATCCCGTGGCCGTTCAAGGGGCTCAGAAATATTTTTCCTCGGAAATGACTGGCGAAGGCTGGAAGGCTGAGGTTGAGGAGGCTCTTGAACAAGTGGTGTCGACCATATGGCCTTGTGTTTGCGTGAGGAGGGAGAAGCGGCCCGGTCCGACTACGAGCCGCCGTGTTCTCCTACTTTACGGTAATCACATGAATCCCAAATCGATTGTTGCTCTCGGATTGCTAGCTCTCGGATTTCTCGGTGGCTGCTCCAGCCGCGAGTCGTCCCCAAAGGGTGACAATTCCGATCCGATCACACTCCTCAATGTTTCGTATGACCCAACTCGCGAACTCTACGTGGAGTTCAATGAAGCCTTTGCCCGTCATTGGAAGGACCAAACGGGCCAGGACGTTCTGATCGATCAATCGCACGGCGGGTCGGGCAAACAAGCCCGGGCTGTGAACGAAGGATTGGATGCTGATATTGTCTCTCTCGCGTTGGCCGGGGACATCGATCTGATCGCAAGGAGCTCGAAGCGACTGGAACAAGACTGGCAAACCAAACTACCGCACAACAGTTCTCCTTACACCTCCACCATCGTCTTTCTCGTTCGGAAGGGAAATCCTAAACAGATTCGGGATTGGGACGATTTGATTCGGGACGGAGTGGAGGTCATCACACCGAATCCGAAGACTGGCGGCGGGGCTCGATGGAACTACCTCGCAGCCTGGGGGTTCGCGCTCCAGAAAGAGCTTGGTGATTTGTCCTTGCTTCAGGACCCGAGCAAAGCGAACGTCGTGGAGGCAGCAAACGGAAAGGCGAAAGAGTTTATCGGCAAGCTTTACAAGAACGTTCCGGTGCTGGATACGGCGGCACGAGCCGCCACCAACACCTTCCTGCAACGCAAGATCGGAGATGTCCTGATCGCGTGGGAGAACGAGGCGTTCCTGGCCTTGAAGGAATCGGGGCGAGGAGAGGTAGAAATCGTCGTACCGAGTTTGAGCATCCTAGCAGAGCCGCCTGTCGCGGTCGTCACCAAGAATGCGGAGAAGCGTGGGACGGTCGAAGTGGCCGCCGCATACCTTGAATATCTCTATAGCGACGAGGGGCAACGGTTAGCTGCCAAGCACTACTACCGCCCTCGTAACGCGGAGGTCTTGACCGAAGAAACGAAAAAGAACTTTGCCGACTTGAAGCTCTTTGGGTTGAAGGATTTGGTGCGCGATTGGGAAGAAGCGCAAGAAATCCACTTCAAGGATCGAAGTGGAATCTTCGATCAAGTCTTCAACCAATAACCGACTATTCAGGACGAGCGTCATGTTATTTGTTTCCAAGAGACAGAACCGTTTGCCTGGGTTTGGTCTCACCATCGGCTATACCTTGCTGTACCTCAGCTTGATCATTCTCCTACCGCTGACAGCGTTGATGTTGAAGTCTGCGTCGACTCCTTGGAGTGAGTGGATGGCGACTCTCACGCATCCCCGCGTCAGCTCGGCGCTTCGGCTCACTTTCGGGGCGTCTTTCCTGGCTGCTTTGATCAACACGCTCTTTGGTTCGATCATTGCGTGGTCGTTGGTCCGCTACCGATTTTTTGGGGCGCGTTTCTTCGATGCGATCGTCGATCTTCCTTTTGCTATGCCGACGGCCGTGTCGGGAATCGCGCTGATGGCGATCTATGGACCGAATGGTCCGGTGGGCAGTTTCTTGCGCCCATGGGGAATCCAAACCGCGATCTCGTTCCTCGGAGTGTTGATCGCTTTGGTCTTCATCGGATTGCCCTTTGTCGTTCGGACCATGCAACCCGCCATCGAAGAACTCGATGCCGAGATGGAACAAGCCGCAGCGAGCCTTGGGGCTAACCGATGGCAGACCTTCCTAAGAGTAACCCTCCCCAGCATCCTCCCGGCCATGATCACGGGATTCACCCTCGCGTTCGCGCGTTCCTTGGGTGAATACGGGAGTGTCGTCTATATGTCGGGAAATCTTCCGAACAAGACCGAGATCATCTCGCTCGTCATCTCCAACAAGATCGAGGAGTCCGATATTGCGGGCGCTTCGGCGGTCGCGATGGTTCTCCTGCTGGGGACCTTCGTGAGTCTCATGATGGTGCAGGGGATCCAGTGGATTGCTAATAAGAAAACAGGACGAGCGTAAAAATGGGATCAAGCAAAACCAAACCCCTGCAATCGACGGATCCTTGGTGGGTTCGATGGATGCTCATCGGAATATCTGTTGCTTTTCTCACCTTTCTATTGCTCTTACCGCTGATCATTATCTTCCAAGAGGCTCTGTCGAAGGGGATCGCGTTTTATATTCAATCGATCTCGGATCGGAACGCTTGGAACGCGGTGAAGATGACCCTGATCACCGCTGGGATCGCCGTGCCGCTCAATCTGATTTTCGGAATCGCAGCCGCTTGGGCGACGACCAAGTATCGGTTCCGCGGAAAGAGCATTCTGATTTCCATGATCGATCTTCCCTTCGCCATTTCACCGATCGTGGCCGGTCTCATGCTTGTCCTCGTTTTCGGCTCACAAGGCTGGTGGGGAGAGTGGCTTTCCGACCGGGGGATCCAAGTGATCTTCGCGGTTCCTGGCGTGGTTTTGGCGACGGTTTTTGTCACATTCCCATTCGTAGCACGGGAATTGATTCCGTTGATGCAAGAGCAAGGTAGCGACGAAGAATGGGCTGCTATTTCCTTGGGCGCCAACGGTTGGCAGACCTTTTGGAAGGTCACATTGCCCAATATCAAATGGGCCTTGCTTTATGGCGTCCTCCTCTGCAATGCCCGGGCCATGGGAGAGTTCGGTGCGGTATCGATTGTCTCCTCCAACATACGCGGCCGTACCAATACCATGCCATTACAAATCGATGCACTGTACTCCGAGTATCAGTCTGCGGCAGCTTTTGCTCTCGCATCGCTTCTCGCAGGTTTAGGTGTATTCACCTTGATCGGAAAGACGATCTTAGAAAGCCGAATCAAAGCTCTGAAATCCGACCGGTAGCGCGTCGCCGCGAACTCCGATTTAAGAAACCAATCACCTTGTCGCCCATTTGCCATCGCTCCTGATGGCTACGTCGGCCAGCCAATCAAATTGCAATGAGTATTGAAGTAAAAAACCTAAGCAAGTCGTTCGGTTCTTTCTCTGCCTTGAAGGATGTGAACCTGCGCATCGAGACGGGCGAGTTGATCTCTTTGCTCGGACCATCCGGATCGGGAAAGACGACCCTACTTCGAATCATCGCGGGAATGGATGTTCCCGATCCCACCCCCGGGAGCCAGATTCTTTTCTTCGATGAAGATGTAGTGAGGATGCCGGTTGGCAAGCGGCATGTGGGATTCGTTTTCCAACACTACGCTCTGTTCCAACACATGACCGTATTCGATAACATTGCATTCGGATTGCGAGTACGACCTCGGGACAGACGACCCGGTAAAAAGGAGATTCAAGATCGCGTTCGGGAACTCTTGCGATTGATCCAACTCGAGGGCTTTGGCGATCGATTTCCTTCCCAACTTTCCGGCGGGCAACGACAGCGTGTTGCACTGGCACGCGCTCTCGCCATCGAACCACGTGTGCTCCTTTTGGATGAGCCATTCGGCGCACTCGATGCCAAGGTGCGGCAGAGCCTTCGACAATGGCTCCGACGACTGCATGATGAACTCCACACCACGACAGTCTTGGTGACGCATGATCAGGAAGAGGCCCTCGAGGTGTCCGATCGAGTCGTTGTAATGAATCAAGCTCGGATTGAACAAGTCGGTACACCGGAGCAGGTGTTTCACCATCCTACTTCTGAATTCGTCATCGATTTCCTAGGAAACGTCAATGTCTTTCGCGGGCGTGTGCAAGATGGGAAGGCGACATGGGCCGCTCCGCGCGAGGAAATCGTAGCAGGCAATCTGGAATCGAGGTCGGAGAACGCGGCCAAGATATATGTCCGACCGCATGAGTTGGCTCTCGAACGCTCGAAGCAAAGCGAGGATAGCATTTCCGCACGGGTTCAGAGAATCAATTTAGCGGGCGCGCAGGCCAAGGTGATTCTCAGTACCGCCCAGCACGAAGAGATCCGGGTCGATCTCCCTATGGAGCGATTCCAAAACCTTCGACTCGTACCGGGAGACGCCGTCTTTGTTCAACCGACCAACACGCGTGTCTTCGTACCCGACTACAGCATTTAAACCAGGCCGGGCACGCAAGGGTGACCTAGGTTCCAGAGCTATTTCACCGACATCAAATACGCGAGAAGATCGGCCATGCTGGAAACGTCGATTTGCCTTTCTAGTCCTTCGGGCATGAGAGAGAGTTTGGAACTCTTCATCTCGGCGATCTCGCTTCGATCGATGGTGTCGGTCTGGTTTTCACCGCGTACCAGGGTGACACTCGCTGCCGATTCGGACTGGATCATTCCACTGAGGACGCGATCGTCTTCGGTAACAATCGTATAGGAAACATACTGAGGATTTACTTCCCGATTCGGTTCGATAATGTTTTGAAGAATCGCTTCCGGACCGCGGAATTGGAACGAGGCCAAGCTGGGAGCCAGCTCGTATCCAACACCTTCGAGTTTATGGCATGCTGAGCACGATTGTGCGAAGACCTTTTTACCTTTTTGCTTATCGCCAGGCATGGTCAACGCGGATCGGTAGGTTTCAAACACGTCGCTTCGTGTCCCAAAGGTGGAGCTGGCGAGAAGCTTCTCCACGCGATCCTTGAGTTTCCGATCGTTTCGCAGTCCGTTCAGACGGATCACATCGAGATCGGTCAAAAGGAAATTTCCCTGTTCGGCCTGCGATACCAAAGCCTCCACCCACGCTGCGCGCGCGAAGAGGATATCGGAGGCAATCGAACGGAGTTTGGGGGACATCATCGTCCAAGTCTTCAGCAACTCAATGGGGACTTGCGAGGAAGTGAACTGTCGCAACGCGTTGGCCGCGGCAACTTGAATCTCTTGGGGTTCGCGCTGGTGAATCAGGGCCGCCAGGGTCGAGATATCAGACTCGTTGGCCTGCCACATCATCCTTCGAATCGCTTCTTGGCGATCCGCAATCGGGAGCTCGCTCTTTGCAAAGTCGACGCGCCCCTTCTTGATCAGTTGGTCTCTCAGAGTTGCCAGGGTCGGTAGAGAATCGAACAACTCCTCGCGCTTGGCATCCGCCATATTGCGTTCGTGAATCGCGTTCAGAATCTCTGCGATCAAAGGCATCGCATTCGGATCGGACTTGGGCCTCGCGGCCAGTCGCTTGTCCAGAGTCGACAGCTGATCGGCGGAAGCGAGCTTGCCCGTCAATCGCCCCATCGGTAGTGCTTTGGCCAGTTCGAGCGCGCTCGGCGATGCATCCAATTGCTGGAACAGAATCGCGGTAGCTTGCGATCCGATCGCATTGAAACAGGCTGCCGCAATCCACGGATCCGAAGGGGAATTTACTAGAGTTTCGTGGGCGATTTTGGATTTCGCAACAGGATGAAGGGAGGAGGCGACGAGGGAAAGGGCCAGTTGCAATCGAACGCGCGAATCCGGGTCCTTGGCGAGATTCGGAAGCATTTTCTGGAGCGCTTCGTCGGAACCGATCCGATCTTCCAGCCACACCAAGGACCATTCCCGCACGCGGGGATGGACGTCCAAAAGCCCTTGTTGATGGGCCTCTCGAGATTCGGACGTCCGCGCCAACAATCCCAACGCGTGCAATCGAGCTTGCGGGAACGACGAATGGATCGCTGTCTTCTCCAACGCACCGAGAATTTCACTCCGTTCCGCGTCGGTCGCGCGCAAGGAAAGTTGCTCGAACAGGAGTCGTGATGCTGTGTCGCGCTTCCATCCATTGGGGCTCTCCAAAGCCTTTACCCATTCCCGAGGGGATTGCTGAGAGAGCTTGGGTGCAGCTTTTGGTTTGAAATCGATCGGAGCGACTCGATAGATTCGCCCGCGATCTCGCCCGCTGGTGAGATCCAAGTGTTGTTTGATTTCCTCAGGCAAAGACTTCGGATGCTCGATGACTTCGCGATAGAGATCCGCCACATAGAGAGTACCGTCGGGTGTGTTCGCAAATTGCACAGGGCGGAACCAAGTATCGGTGGCGGCAAGAAACTCGGATTCGGAGTCGATGCGATGGCCCACCATAGAGCATCCCGATTCCAAGAGTTTCTTCCGGTGGACAATATTGCTGCCCACATCACCGACGATGGCGACTCCCAACATGTCGGATGGGAAGGCATCTCCGCGGTAGATCGTAATGCCCGTCGCGCTGGTGAAGTAACCGGAGGCTCGGCCACCTCCCTCGATCATACCCGGTGTCTGATTGGTGACGCGCATCCGCGTGCGCACGATTCTCCATGGTTCAACCGGACTGACTCGGTACACATTGGCTTGCGGGCCATCGGCAGCGATGCTCTGTCGCGAGGGAGGGAGCGGGTAAGCTTTGCACAAGCTAGCGTAACGGTCAGGATAGACGTACATCTGCAAGTGATCGCTGTTGTGACAAACAAACCGACGGCCCCAATCGTCAAAACTCATGCCGTGCTGTCCGCCGCCGCTCTCGAGACGGATATCGAACGTGATCGGATCGAAAGAAAAGTCTCGTCCGCTGGCCGAGACAGGCGGCAAATCGGGGCGATCCGGGCGGGTGATGTTCGCGCCAGAGCTGCTCACTTGGCAATAGATGCGATTGTCGAGCCCCCAGCAAAAGCTGTTCAAAAGTCCTTGGACATTCTGACGTCCAAATCCCGTGAAGACTTTGCGACGGACATCGGCCTTGCCGTCTCCATCGGTGTCTTTGAGGTACCAAATGTCAGGAGCTGCGGCGACGAAAATTCCTCCATCGAAGCAAATAGCTCCCGTCGGCCAGGAGAGTTTGTCGGCGAACAGAACGCTTGTTTCGTAACGGCCATCTTGGTCCCGATCCTCCAGTCGATGGATGGTTCCAAGAAAGTCTTGGTCCTGTTCCGAGTAGTCGCACATTTCGACTACAAACATGCGTTCTTGGTCATCAAACGAAATCGCTACCGGGTCGCGAACTTCCGGCTCGGCCGCAGCCAGTTCCAGTCGGTATCCGGGCTTGATCTGGATCTCCCGCATCGCGTCCATGGGGTCCTTGGGTGCGATGCGAGGCAGTTCCTCGAGCAGGCTGGGTGGGTTTCGTTCTTGCGCGTGAAGTGGCGATACCACGGTGCTGGGAAGGTTGCTGAGTCCTACACCAACCATTGGAATCCAAATCCATGCGAGACGCTGCATCATCGATTGTTTGCTCGGAGCAAGAGTGGGTGGGATAGGAATGCTACCGAAGGGCGATCGAAAAGGAGCGTCGGTGCATTGCGGAGAACGGTCCGGTGCGGGGCACCTCTAGTTATCGTCGCGACGAGACCAAATTGCAACGTTTTCTTGCTGGTGGCTCAGCGCAGCGAAGCCTTGGAGATGGCGCGATCCAAGTCTGCCGGAACCACTCCGATTTCGGAAGCCAACTGGCGGAGGAAATCGATCATGAACTCGGTCCGCTGCGAGGCGATCCTGCGACCTTGATCGGTTTGCATCGTCTTTGCGAGTCCGAGCAACTTGGCAAAGAAGTGATCGATCGACTGCACGGTGTCCTGGGGTGGTCGATCGATCGGAAAGGGTTGGTCGGCGCAGTAAAGAAGTTGCCGCATCGATCCGCCCGTCATCAAGCAGCGCGATATACCGATGGCTCCAATCGCTTCGAGTCGGTCGGCGTCTTGAACGACCTTCGCCTCCAAGCTTTCGCAGGGAATCCCGGCAGAGAAACTGTGAGCCGCAATGCAGTGCTCGATCGGTTCGAGCCATTCGACCGGATAACGAATGGAATGAAGGAATTCGAGGGCGGCTGCGGCTGCCAGTCGGGAGGCCTTGCTACGCTCCGGCGAATTTTTGGGGACCATGACGCAGTCGTGCAACCAGGCCGCGGGAAGAACGATGTTCACCTCGGCACCCTCGCTCGCTCCAATCGCGATCGCATTCTGAACAACTCGTTGCACATGATCGATCCCATGCCCGGCATCAGCATGTGCCATCCGCGTGCGAATCCATGGAAGGATTGTGGCGCTCCATTGGGAACTCCACGCATCGGAATAAAGCGGGTTTTCTGGGCTCGTCACCGAGGGATCCTTCAAATGCCCAAGTACGATCGAAGCCAGCTGAGAGTAGATCGGCTGGAGGGCGTGTCGTCGTCGGTCTTTTTCAGCAGCTCGACGACTTGGCGTCGCTCTGCCAATGACAACGTAGAGGGTTCCCTGCGAGAATCACCCTCCGTCTCGGCTTCGGAAGCATCTTCATCCAAGGCGATTGCCTGATCGACCACCTCGCCTGCCATCAGTTGGATCGAGCAAGTGGCGTCGACCGCGGTTGCCTCCGTGGATCGGCGACCGATCGATCGGTTGATCGGGGATATCGAAGGGGGTGGAGGCGGTGCGTTGTCAGCTTGATCGAGCGGGCAGGACAGCTGGACCCGTTCGTACAGATCGGCCCGTCCTCGCGGATCGAGCAGCTTGTAAGCCGCAATGGCTACTTCCGCCCGATGCAGATCGACCGTAGAGGGATGCGATCTGCCGGACAATTCTTTGGCCCGAATCCTGGCCGCATCTCGAATGATTTCAATGCGGCATTCCCCTCGTTTCAGCCCGAGGGTTTGGAAGTAATGGGCGTTCTGGTCGATTCTGGTTCGGGTTCTCAAAGGTTTTTTCATGGTGGGTTAGTCGCATCCTCGTAGGATCGGGGTCGCTTCCTGCTTTCCTATCGGCTGCATCTTAGTCGCTAACTCGATTCGGTTCCCTGTCTTTTATTGCCCTATTCGACGGTCTTCAGGGCGAAAAAGTTCATCGAAATTTCTATTGGCGGATTGGAGGGCCAAGTCCACATGTCTAGGAGCACCAAAAAGCCGCAAAGGATTCGGCGGCGGGCTAGAAAAATTGGACTGAATTTTTCAGCGGATCGGACTGGGCAAGCCAGCGAGGATAAGAAAATCTTTTAAATTGCTTGAACCGGAGTGAACCCCCCCAATTGGAAGCGTGACAATAGGAGCTTGGTAACCTAAACTGAGTGAGTAGATCCTTTGCCAAGAAACAAATCGAACTGAGAACCGAAGTCGCATGGTGGAAACCGAATCAGGAACCCTCTCCCCCCAAACTGTCGCCGATAGCATTGCCAACGCAAAACTCGCGGCACGGGCCGCTGCCGAAAGCAAAGGACAAGACATCGTTTTGCTCGATATCTCTAAGCAAACGAGCATTTTCGACTGCTTTTTGATTGTCACGGGAACGAGTCGCCGGCAATTGCATGCGATCGCGGAAGAAATCCATCGATTGCTCAAGGCGCAGGGGGAAACCCGACTCAGTGTTTCCGGGTACGACGAAAGCCGTTGGATCGCGATCGATTACGGCGGGATCGTTATCCATTTGTTCGACGAGGAATGGCGCAAATTCTACGACTTGGAAGGTCTCTGGGCCGACAGTGTTCGTATTGACTTGAGCGAGACCTTGAAAGATACCAATGCTCGTGTCAGCAACACCGAACCCAACGCGTAGCCACGAACCATCGTCGCGTTGGCCTCGATCCATCACGTGAGGGATAGCAAACCAGATGGGTATTTCCGTTGAGTATTTGCTCTGGCTCTTACCGGTCTTGATCGCCTCCTCCATGGTGATGGCGGCGACACGGCACGAGCGGGTACCATTGATCTTGAGCCAAGCTATCAAAACAGGATTATGGACTTTGAGTTTCCTGCTAGCGATCGCGCTGGTTTTGTGGGTTGCTATGTTCTGGATTGGCTAGATTGCCAACAACCTTTTTCAGTCTCGACGCGCCGCGGTCGATATCCTATTTGCGTAGTTGGCCTCACAGAATGACGACCTTCAAGGATGGGGGCGTTCTGGAATCTTTGCCGACAGGAGTGCACCGATGCGTTGGATTCGTGCTGGTTGGTTTACAGGAAGTTTGCTTTGTTGTGCTAGCACTGCGATGGCCCAAGTCGCGCCTTATCCGCAGAATGTCAACACGCGAAACGGCGCCATTCTCGGCGGTGTGACAGGCGCCGTGATCGGGGGTGTGATCGGGCACCAGCGGGATGATACCACCGAAGGTGCGTTGATCGGCGGCGCGGTCGGTGCTGTGGCCGGCGGGGTCCTGGGAAACAACCGGGACCATGCGGAACGACGGCAGGCGCCCACGCAGTATTATTACCAACGACCCAACCATTATCACAGCCACTACAACCCACCGACCTATGTGGAGCACCGGACCTACGTTCCAACGAACACCCACGTCGTCACACGTCGTCCGGTTACGGTCAGTGAAGTGGTGAGTATGACCGAAAGTGGAGTGAGCGATGCGGTCATTGTTTCTCACATCCAAGCCAACGGAGTTGCTGTGCGGCCTAACGTCAACGAAGTGATTTGGATGAGTGAGCGAGGGGTGAGCGACTATGTCATCACCGCTTTGCAGCAAAATGGCAATGTTCCGCGTCCCCCGAGGTCGACCGTTTATCGCAGTCAACCGTCCGAGGTCATCATCCAAGAGGAATATCGACCAGCGACTCGAACGATTATCACCACCCCTTCGTCGCCCACCTATCGGTCTACTCGGGCGCCGGTCTATGTCGAGCGACGCGGGTTTTAGGGCATGACCGTTCCTGAACGACCGTCGTGGCAACTACCTGCTGGGGTCTCGCGAGGAACCTGGGATTACGTCAACGAATCAACGATCGCAACCGAGTACGATCGATTCCATGCTGGGCATCCTTTGCTCGATTTGGACAAACGAATTGTCGCGGAGACGCTTCCGCAAGAGACCGCTCGAAGCGATGGCTCCACCCGGCTCATCGTCGATGTTGGATGCGGTCCTGGCCGAAATCTCATCCCCTTGGCAGAGCGGGGATATCAAGTCCTCGGCGTTGATTTGAGCCAGGACATGCTCGACGAGTTCTCGCGAAAAGCGGCCTTGAACGGACTCTCCGACCGCTGCGGTTTTCTCCGCGCCAACATGGCAGATCTTCGATGTCTCCAAGACTCCATCGCCGACGGTGTACTGTGCATGTATAGTTCGCTAGGAATGGTTCGAGGACGGGCAAACCGTCGAGCATTCCTTTCGCATGCTCACCGGATACTGCGTCGAGAGGGATGTCTCATCGTCCATGTTCACAATCGAGGGTCGTGGCTGCGCGATCCGGGTGGCGTTCGACGCACGATCAGCGATTGGTGCCGAGAACGTCGCGACAAGAGTTGGGAGCTAGGTGATCGAATCTATCCCTACCGAGGCCTGCCCAGCATGTTCCTTCATATCTACTCCGAACAAGAATTGCGGGCTGATATCGAGTCCGCTGGGCTGAAGATCACTACCATGCACCGGTTGAATCGCGAATCGTCCGGCCTGCTTCGATCCTCCTGGTTTTCGCATCTTCGGGCGGGTGGCTTCATCGCGATCGCGCACCGTGTGAGGTAGAAGATTGAATTGGGTTGTACTAGATCAACGAGTATTGAGTCAGCAAGTATTGCGTCAGCGCGTAATCTGGCAACAGGCGGTCTTGTATCAAGAGGATTCGGACGACGAACGAGCGACCGCCTTTCATGAGGCAGGTCACGCTGTGCTCGCCATCACGCTGGGTAGACCAGTGGAGAAGGTAACGATCGAACGAAACTCGCTTCGGCTGGGCCAAGTCCACATGAGCAAGCGGCGAGGGCAACCGATCAAGGACGCGGTGGAGGTGCAAGCCCTCATTCTGCTGGCGGGTGTGGTTGCCGAGGCGCGAATCGTCGGACGCTACAACTGGCCAGGCGCTCAGCAGGATATGGTCGGAGTTCGACAATTGGCGCGTTACCGCGGTGCCACCGAGAAACAGGTCGAACGATTGCAACACAGGTGGCTCGATAAGACCGAGCATCTCCTCGACGCGCCGGATACCTGGCTCGCCATTGAACGCGTCGCCGAGGAGTTGATCGCAAAAAAGTCCCTGAGCGGTCGGGCCGTTCAACACATCGTCGATAGAACGATCGATAACGACTAGCGAGGGGTCCAAGTCGTTTGGCGATGACCTGGGCGTCGTAAGGATATGTCCTTGCGATTGACCAATACCCGACCGTCTGCAAGCTCGTATTTCAGGAAGACTTGTACGCGATTGCTCTCCGGTGCAACGTCTTGAAATGGAAGACTTAAATGAAAGCCTTGCGAGACGCCGATCGGTTCAAGCGATTCTTGAAGTTCATCGGGTGTCACGTTCCAGGCCGCAATTCGGTGCGATGACTCGTCGATCGATTCCTCGATTACCACGGTCAGTTTTCCGATTTGCTGAAGCGGTTCCCCTGACTCATTTTTGGGCACAAGGACCAAATAGAGTCCATCGTCACCGGGTTGATCGTCAAAATTATGTCCCCGGCAGAGTGTGTCATGGAAGGCGATTTCGACCATCCGCTGATCGGTCACTTTGCGTTCGACCGGGATATTCGCCGAGGCGGGAATAACAGCCGGATCGTTAGCGGGGTCGATCGGCAAATCGATTCGGCCCTGAAGGATCGCGCCAGGGGTCAGCTTGGGGAGGGTGGGCTGAGGTAGAACGCTCGCGGGCGGGGTCGACGGAGGGGTCTGCGAAGGCTCTTGGAGCCTCGGTTGCTGAGCCGATCGGATTAGACCACCCGGTAGCTGAACGTCCTCTACCAGGTCTTTGGCTTGAGGGCGTTGGATACTCGATTTTTTGTCTTCGGTACCAGGGAGTCCTGGATTGCTCTTGGGCGGTGGCAAGAGCGATTCACCGCCGCTGGGCATGGGCAATGGTTGGGGCGACGCGCTGGGAGGCACTACGTCCAAATTCGGTTCGCTCGATTTGGGTACCGCCGATCTGGGTTGGAGCGGAGGTGGGCTTAAATCGATAACGCTCGGTTCATTCAGCTCCGGTTCAACGGTTTGTTTTGGTTTGTTGGTGGTCGAAGGTTTGCGGTCCCGATCTAACGGGACAGGTAGAAGGGATCGATCGCTAGAGGCATCGGATTTGAGGACGCGGTTCTTCGCTCGGAGCTCCTCGTTGATGCGGCGCAGTTCCTCGTTTTCGATCTCCAGGCTTTGGTATGCGGAGTCGTACTCATAGACCCGATCTTCCAAGGCTCTGATCTCGCCCGCCATGTTCTCGACGTAGATCTCGTTGAACGCCGCGCGGCGGCATCCGGTGACCGAGGCAATGGCGATAAGAAGCAAGGTCCGAGCATACGGCGATCGGTGAGCCTTGGGCACACAGCGGGCGTCAAATCTTCCGTGCGAGGGTGAACGTTCGTAGTCCATGCACGGAGGGATAGAAAAAGTCGGACCGAGGCGTCAAGACGAAACCGGCGCTCGAACGCAGTTTTTCATGTCTGGATACGGTCAATGACGCGTTGGGGCGTTGGGAGGAATGCTATCTATCCAGCTCGGCGCATTTGTTGGCAGACGAGAAAGACTTCGTAAAAGTCCCGAGTGAGGACGACGGGGTCGTCGCCAAGATCCTCGAGCCAAGCGAGTTGCATCGAGGCCATCGCTCGCAACCCGGCGGTGAGATCGCGGACTCGAACGGTGACACGATCGGACGGAACGATGGAACTCTCAGCGGAATTTCCTGCAGAAGGGAACGGGACAGAGACCACTTTTCCGCTCGCATCGAGGGTCCGTTCCCTCGGTGAATGGACATGCCGTTCGACAACTGGTGCGCTGACCGTTTCCGAGTAGCAGTACTGCTCGTTCAAGGTGCAGCATTCGATACCGATCACTTGTGCGGAAGATCGATTCATGAATCAGTTTCTTAGCGAGGGGTAAATAAGGCGGTTATTCCGTGCTGGACTGTATCGACTAAGCCGACTTTGCCGCTTGATCAATTCTTATTGAAGTCACCTGAAAAAGTGAGTTCCACTCGCAAACACCCATGCATATAAATGGGTTTGGACAGTCAGACGCGAAGGAAAGAAAGCGATGGATGCGGAAAACGGGAGCGGTACATGGATTCCGACGACCCTCGATGAGGATCCGAGACGGCTGGGACAACTGCTTGAACAGTATCGTTCTTACTTGCGAATGCTAGCGAGAAGCAAGCTCCACGCAGGCTTGAATGGAAAGCTAGACCCGTCCGATGTCGTTCAAGAAACATGTATCGAGGCAGTCCGGCAAATACGCCTCTTCCGCGGGAACTCCAAGGCTGAGTTCGCAGGGTGGCTTCGCGGAATCCTCGCGGATCGCATGGCCAAGACCGCGAGACGGTATCTAGGAACGCAACAACGCGACATCCACATGGAAGTGCAGTTCCAACGCCAACTCGATGAAGCGTCTGGGCATCTTGAACGCTGCCTTTCTGGCGGAGGTGATTCCCCCAGCGAGATCGTCGTCTGGAACGAAACGACGCTTGAGCTAGCGCAAGCCATCGAAGCTCTCCCGGAAGACTACCAACAGGTGGTTCTGCTTCGGAACTTGCACGGAATGTCGTTTCCCGAGATCGCCGAAGAGATGAACCGATCGATCGATAGTGTGGAAAAGTTGTGGATACGTGCTTTGCTCAAGCTAAAACAAACGATGAAAGCAGGCCATCGTGAGACTTGAGCCATTCTTGCGAAAAAATCAAAAAAGTCGCGGCGGTTTTGGAGACCGACGCGGTACTTAGCTCCTTACCGGAATCATCGGTGGTACGGATCTACTGCCGCTGTAGCGGATTCATTACGAAATCGAACTGGATCGATTTCAACTCAAGGTTTCTGGAAGGAGACGTCATGCAACGCAAGAGAAAACTGGGCAGACCGACACGATTGACTTGTGAGTCGCTCGAGCATCGTCGATTGATGGCTATCGATGTTGGAGTTGTCGACGGGGACTTGCTGATCGGAGGGACCGCGGATGGGGCGGTGACGATTGCCGCCCTCGAAGGTGGCGTGATGGAAGTCAAGGAAGGGGATATGGTGGTTGCAACCTTGACCAACGTCACCGACGATCTCCGAATCCAATTAGATCCAGAGGGAACCGTCAATGATGAAGTCCTGCTCTCGTTGGGGGATGCGCCCATCGATCAGGTGATGGTGGATCTGGGCGGAGGAGACAATGTCCTGTCGATCGACTCGGGTTCTCTTTCGGGTAGATTGTTTTTGTTTGGCGGGGAAGGGAGCGATTCGTTGTTGATGGGTCAAGACGTCGAAGTGGAGGACAATGTTTTTGCATGGCTCGGCAAGGGTGACAATCTCGTCGAGGTCGATGGGAGTATTGGGCGCAATCTCTTCGTCCGCGCCGGAGCGGGGGATGACACAGTGGCTTTATCGGATAACGCTATGATCGGTCGAAATGCCGATTTTCAGCTTGGTGATGGAGACAATTCCGCGAGTGTGTCGGGTCAGATTGAAGGTCGCATGAGTTATCGCGGCGGATCGGGTGATGACGCAGCGGAGATTGCAGAAACGGGAGTCATCAACGGAAATGCTTCCATCGATTTGGGAAAGGGATCGAACCAAGTGACGCACCTGGGAGTGATTGAAGGAAATCTTCGTGTCGTCTCGAAGAACTCGGAAGATACCGTGATCATCGATGACACAGCCATCGTGGGTGGGCAAGTCATCGAGCAACTTGGGATGGAGTCAAAACGAGGTGGCAAGGGTATCGGTCGATTCTTCTTCCGGTGAGATGGGATAGCGCTTCGGTGACAAGATCACATCGCTAGTCCAACTCGGTTTCCGCACCCTCCCGATCCTCTTTGTGACAATCCACATTGCTAGCATGTCGCAACATTAGTGCACGCAGTTCCAGCATTCTCGACTGCTCGTTTGGAATCGCTTGAACGCTGGCGTTGCTCTCGATCGCTTGGTGATTGTCTTCGGTATCGGAGGGGTATAACATAAGGACCTCGTGTTGGAATGACCTTGTCTTCGTCGCGATCACGTTATCGCTTCCCCGATCGTTTGGCTCCCATGCCAACGATGCCGCTGAGAAGGAAACATGCGCAATCATCGCGGTCCATCGGTTGACGATTCGCATGCCGAATTAACGGCAGAACAGCAACAGCGGTTGATCTCCATTCTCGAAAACTGTTTGCAGCGACAACGCTTGCAAGGAGCTCCCTTTGCGAGCGAGACGGACCGCATCAAGCTTCTGGAATCCAACGCGGACTTGGGCGACGCGCTGATCGATGCGTTGGATGGGTTGCTCTGGGTGGGTAAGCTCAGCCCCGAATCCTCTTGCCCTCCGTTTGCTTCGCTTCAAATCCAAGGGTACGAACTCCTGGAGGAGATAGGCAGGGGTGGGATGGGAGTGGTCTATGCCGCCCGCAGGCTGGCCGATAGCAGCGAGGTGGCGATCAAGGTACTTCTGAGCGGTCAGAGACTCGCAAAGAACTTGGTAGAGCGATTTCACCGAGAGGCGAAAGCCGCCGCATCGGTTTGCCATCCCAGTATTGTTCCCGTTTACGAAACGAGCTCCCAAGGGGACTTGTGTTATTTCGCCATGAAGCGAATCCGAGGTGAGTCGCTGGCAAACTGGATCGCGCGGCGGCGAGGCATGGGTGCTCCGATTTCCTCGTTGGAATCCAAAAAGTATTTGGCTCGTGAGTTCGCACAAGTTGCGGATGGTCTGTATCGAGTCCATCAATCCGGAATACTGCATCGAGATATCAAGCCTTCGAACCTCTTGCTCGATCTCCAAGAGCATTTATGGATACTCGACTTTGGACTCGCGTCGATCGCGGATAGCGAGACACTGACCCGATCCGGCGATTTGATCGGAACGTTTCGATACATGAGTCCTGAGCAAGCGGCGGGGAGAAAGGAGCCCTTGGATTCTCGTACCGACATCTACTCATTGGGACTAACGATTTACGAAGCATTCACGCTGACAAATCCATTTTCCAAATACGAAGGAGCAGCGTTGCTCAAGGCGATTCAATCGCCTGCGGTCGAACCCCCACGAAGGTTTTGTCCGGACATACCCAAAGATTTAGAGACGATCATCCTTCGAGCGATTCGGCCAGATCGCAATGCTCGCTACTCCTCGGCGCGGGAGCTCGCGCTGGATTTGGAGAGATTCGCGAATGGTGAGTCGATCGAAGCTTTGCGCGTGACTTGGCGTGAACGAGCGAGTGCTGCATGCAAAAAGTACCCGGACCGCGTTTTGGCCGGTGTGTGCGCCATGGTCGTTGCGACGGGGGCGATGGGTGTGCACAGCGCGGTGGTTCAGCGTGAACGAGATCGGACTCGCACTCAGTGGGCGAGAGGAAATGAAAACTACGAGCAAGCGCGCGCGGCCGTCGACTCTTTGGGGTTTCGCGTCTCGGAACAGCTTGCCGCTCTCCCGGGAGCCGAGGCCTTGAGGCAAGAGGTTTTGCAGGAAACCTTGAAGTACTACGAGGCATTCATCACTCGGTCCAATCACGATCCGCTGCTTCAACGCGACGTTGCAGAAACGCGTTGGAAGATGGCCAATTTAATCGGCATGGCTGGGAGCAAAGAAGACGCTATCGAAGCGTTGGCATTGGCTGCTGACGAACTTCATCAAGCATGGACCGAAACAGCGGACTCGAATTTACTGCTTCTCGCAATTCAATCCAAATGCGAACTGGCAGGGCTTTTAGGAGATCAAGGTAGACTCGTCGCAGCACAAAAGGAATTGGACTTGGCCAACGCTTGGGCGGAAGGAGTATCCCCTAGCATCGACAAAGCCTTCACCGAATCCCTTCTCTGGAACTCGATGGCGATCCTGGCTTACAAACGGGGGGATATGCGAGCCGCGAGCACCCATGCGCTCCGAGCGGTTGAGCGACTGGATATCGATCCGATCGCGAGTTCTACGACATCGCCGAAGGACATCAATCGATTCCAGCAGCGGATGCGTCACTCCATTGCCGATACTCTCCATAACCTCGGTTTCATTCTGGCCGAGCAAGGGTACATACAGGTCGCCGAGCGCGTTACAGCACGCTCTCTGGCGATGCGAACCGCGGCACCTTCCACGCCGCATAGTTCCGATGACTTGCGCCGTTTGGCGTTGTCGTACAACGGCCTCGCATCGCTCGCTTGGAAACAAGGCAATGTGGAAGAGGCGATTCGGATCTATTCCTTCAGTGCAGAGCTTTTAGAACAGGCCGTCGATCGGTTGCCAGGATTGCTAGGCCCGAGGAGAGAGTTGGCAGTCACCTTGAACAACCTGGGAATGGCGCAGTCGAGCGCTCAGAGGTTGGATCTCGCATTGAAGACATTCCAATCCGCCATCGGCATCGCAACGTCCCTCGCAGATACCGATTCAAGCAACGCGGAAGCTGCTAAGCATGCGGCTGGGATATGGAACAATATGGCGATGGTCCAGTTCCAATTGGGGGAAAAAAGGCAAGCTCTCGAATCGATGCAAAAAGCGGTCTATTACCAACAGTGCGTTGCGCGGACGGAGTCCGCCAGCGAACAAGAGAGCCAATTGCTAAAGCGATACGAATCGATGCGTGAATCCTGGGCGATCGAACAAGGGCCGCCTTATCTCGTGGAGACCAATGGATGAGAGTGAAAAAGCGTACGTCGGTCGTGGAGTCGCTCGAGGTACGAAAGGTTCTTGCACAGGTCGATTGGGATTGGTCGTGCTTCGTAGACGAACGTAGACAAGAGTCCGACTCGTTTATCCTGGCATCGATCCTCGTTGAACAAAATTCGAAATTTACGTGTGTCGCAAAGGACAGCACGGCGGCGGGCCAGAGGCAACCAACGCAGGCACCACGCGGTTTGGCGGGAGAGGGAGAAGGAGGCAATAGTGATGTACCAAGCGGAGTCACCAATCCTTCCGGTGGTGGAATTCCCTCTCAACCAACACCAGGAGAGCAGGCACCGACGTTGGTGACGGCAAGGCAGATACCTTCGATTCAAGAAGCACCTGCCTCACCGAATGCAACCGTCGCTCGACTCGAGCCGCTTCCCGAAAGCCGGGCTCCATCGGTCAATCCCGTGACACAAACCGATCGACTTGGAGTTTCCAGTGAGAACCAGTCTCTTGTCGCACCGATTGTTTCGCTAGGCCGGCAGTGGGGACAGGAAGATCGAACGGCCCTGAATGGAATGGCGACATGGGGGATTGGTAGCAACTCGCCATTCGAATTCTATCGAGGGTCGATACCTCCGCGAACCTTAACGATGGACCCGTACGCGGCGGTCGATCGTCTCATGTCCGACTCGTCAGAGGATGACCACTGGTGGAGCGACCAAAGGGAATGGTTCGAGGAAAGGGATAGAAAGGCGACGACACAATTACGGGGAAGCTTGCTAATGCTATCTGTCCGCACCATCCCATCGAGTCCAAGGAAAGAGACGCCGTGGGAATCGGCCTTCTTTAACCCTCTCCCGATCCCCTCTGGAATGGTACATCTCGAAGTGGGTCAACTCGACCACGCCGTCATCGAGGGTGTTCCCGCGTTGACGAATCTGGCGGCATTGCAATCTTCTCCCTTTGGGTTGCTTCAATGGTTCGCTGGCGGAGAGAACAATGCGAATAGGGATAACGCGGAGCGAGCGTCATTCGATCGCACGGACATGGAGATCCCGTCATCGAGTGTGAAAGAAAGCACTGTGGATGTGTTATGGATGATCCTCGTCGGCGTTTTCCTTTCCGAGCGAGCGAGACGAGCGGCTAAGCAGCCGGTCGATGGACCGCTTCGGTGCATCTCGGATGTTGCAAACCCGCGCACTTGGAGGTTGGGGAGGCGGTCTCTCGCCAAGGTACCATGGCGCTAAGATGGGAAGGGAGAGCGATAGAGATAGAGGTTCTTAGTTATCGGCTGCACCGTTGAGGGGGGCGAGTAACTATGTGGCTGCCTTCCAAACAAATGGGGGATTAGGCAGCGTGGTGGCGCGGTGGTTCGGTTCGTCTAGGGAGTTGGCGACCCATTTGAGGAGCCGGTGTCGCGTGGGGAACCGGTGTCGCAGTAGATTCGGAGAGGGGTGCTAGGTGAACATCCAGTTGCGGGAAAGCGATGACGATCCCGTCGCTATCGAGGTGTTTCTTCACGGAGTAGACCACTCGATCTCGCACGTTGGCGAACTCTTTGGTGGGAGCCCAAACGCGAACAATCCAATCGACGGAACTGGCTCCGAGTGCGGTCAATTGGACTTGGCTCTTCCGCTCTTCGTTTTCGATAATCACATCGTGGACGCTTTCGACGGCACGCCACAGGGCGGCTCGGGTCGCGTCCATATCCGCGGAATAGGCGACCCCCACGGGCACTTCGATGCGACGTTCGGGGTGGTAGGTCACATTTTCGATCGTGGAACCTGCGATGGAGCTGTTGGGAATGATCAGCCGACGGTTGTCCGGCGTGTCGACTGCGGTGGTGAACAGATCGATTTCGTGAACGCGGGCTGTGATGCCGCCGGCGACGACCATGTCACCGACTTTGAAAGGTCGAAAGACCATCAGCAGGACACCCGATGCAAAGTTGGAGAGTGTTCCTTGAAAAGCTAAGCCTACAGCGAATCCGACGGCCCCTAAGACTGCGGCAAAACTGGTGGAGCGAAGGCCGAAGTGGTGGAGGGTAAAGATGAGCCCGGCCCCGAGAAGCCCTCGATAGATAAGTTTCTCAACGAAACGACCCAGAGTCTCGTCCACCCTCCGGTAAATGGGTGACGAGATCGCTTTGGACGCGTAACGAGCTCCGAAGTAGAAAGCGACGAGGATACCGAGTGCTTGAGCAGCCGGCATCAGTGACTTTTCTCCTAATGCAAGAAGCTCCGAGAAGTCTCCCTGCAGGAGCTTTTGAGCCGAGAGTTGAAGCTGATCCCACATTCTCACCGTTTGATCGCTGATTTCTTGCTGACTGACAATCTCGTTACTCATAGTCGGAACAGTTCGAATGCTTGCAAAAAGGGTTGGCGCCATGATGGGTAGGAAGATGCCTCGCCATGGAATTCCTGTAATAGCAAAAAACGTACGAACGATTGAAGAGCGTTTGCCGTAGTGGATCCCAACCCTGGGGGGCGATCTTCCAGATACCACGATTCACCCAGCGGGAGTTATGTCAGCATGGACTTGATGATTGCGTTAGCCATCTTTGTCGTATCGGTTGGACTGCTCATCGCGTCGGCAAAATTCTTTACCGGGGCAGCGGAGACGTTGGGGTATCGTTTCGGCTTATCGTCGTTCGTTGTTGGGGTCGTGATCGTGTCGGTCGGGACCTCCCTTCCTGAGCTCATTTCAGCGATTCTGTCGGTCCGGTCAGGAAGTTCCGAGATCGTACCCGGGAACATCATCGGCTCCTCACTTTCCAACATTTTGTTTGTATTAGGTCTGACCGTGGTGCTCTCCCAGAGCCGTATCGATTTGGGAGCACAATACATCTACATCGATTTGAATTACTTGGCTGGGGCCGCTTTGATGGTGATCGTGACGATGTTTGATGGAGTGGTAAATATCTCGGAGGCGGTCATTGGGTTGCTTGCCTATGGTGCCTACGTCTTTTACTTGCTCCGAGCGGGCAATGCCAACGCCGCTTCCGATGCCTTGCCGCACCCTCCGGAAACATCGCGTTCGCTGGGGTGGGCGGTGGGGGTTTTGATCGTAAGCGGAGTGGTGATCTTTTTTAGCGCAAATCAAACGGTGGATTCCTTGGGGAAGATTGCGGAATCCTTAGGTGTGAGCAAGGCGATTGTATCGGTGACCTTATTGTCGATCGGTACTACTTTACCGGAATGCGTGGTGAGCGTCTCGGCTGCTCGAGCCGGCAAGGCGGGGCTGGCCGTCGGCAACGTGCTCGGATCCTGCATCTTCAACGCGTTGATGATTCCTGGTGTTGCCAGCTTGTTCGGTTCCTTGTCCGTTCCTTCGGAATTGCTCCATTTCTCTCTCCCTTTCTACGCAGCGGTCATCCTCTTCTTCTATCTTCTTACTCAAGACAAGAAGATTTCTCCATTCGAAGGGGCTTTGCTCCTTTTGATCTACGCGCTCTTTATGGGGAAGGTTGCGAATCTGTTGTAGGCGCTGCGACCCAATGGTGAACATCCGAGATGGAAAAGATCATCGTTCGATGAGAACACCGCGCGCGATCAAGTCTTGCCGCGTCACGTTTTCACCCCCTTGGATGGTGATCAGGGCGCGAAGTTCAGGCTCGGTGATACGAGTGGTCATGAAGAAGACAGCCAGATCTGCGAAGCAGACGTTTGCGCCGGATGGATGAAAGCTCGATATGGAGGGTTTGGTCTCCGAATTGACTCTGAAGTCCATGGTCGTCACGTGGAGATCGCGAGGCTCTGTCCAGTCGGGCGTGCAATCGATGGACTCCACGAGGAGCAGTGTATTCTCTAGGCCATCTGTGATATCGGAAAACTTGGTGGATGCCGATTCCGGGAATACGGTTCCTTCTCCGGTAATGACGACATAGTTCACCCCGGTTGGGCTCGTGCATGCGGGACACTTAAAGCACCAAGGAATGCGATCTACGGATCTCGTGATTACTCCTCCCCCTTTACCTGCGGCTGTCGTGATGGGGGTTCCGTCCAGCAATCGCAAGTTCGTTTTGGAATCCCATGCTTGCGAAACATCGTAGAGCTGAGGGGCCTGCTCCATAAAGGTTGGATAAAGATGCGATCTCCAGCTACGCCACAATTTGCCTTCCTTGGAGGTCTCGATGGCTATCGGCAATCGCCGGTAGGCGGATTCGTAGTTCCAAAAGGCGAGGCCAATCTGTTTGACATAGTTCATGCACTGCATTTTCATGGCAGCGTTTTGAGCCGATCGTACCGCTGGATAGATCAAACCGCAGAGGACTGCAACGAGCGATGTCACAACAAACAGAGATCGAGTACTGAAAGTTTTCATCCTGTTGACTCGCAATATAGGCAACCAGCGCGGGGTGCAATTCTATTGGCTCTCGATTGTAGTCGAGCGGAGGAATCGCGGTGGGATCTGCAGCTCATTGCCGAACGGCTCGAAGCGGTTCGGTGCGATCCAAGAGTGGGCAAGCCCAGGGCGGAGAGGGCGAGGGCTAGGCGGCAATGGATTGCGAAGGTGGGGCGAGAAATGCGGCGAGCGGGCAACTGAACTCCACCGTCCCCGTTGGTCCGTAAAGCTTGACCTGTTTCTCTTCGGCAAAGTAGACGACGCAAAATCCTTCCAGGGCGAACCTTCGCCCGCAGTACATGCCATCGCGGATCAACGTTGTCTCGAGCATGATTGCATCGTGCGGGATCGTCACTTTCGATGCGACGTATTCACGGAACGTTTGTCGGATCTTGTCAGCAGGGTGGTTCAGCATGCGATGAATGCTAGCGTTCTCAGAAAGGGTTGAAATACATCCGGAGTATCGGCTGGGGACCTTTCCTCATTTACCTATTCTTCGGAGTTGCGAAACCTTTTCGGATTGGGCGGTCTTTGACTCAGTTTTCGCGGATTGGATTCCGATGGTATCGGTGAAGGTATCGACTTTTCCGCCTTGGCGAACTGGCTAGACGGGAAGGCAGAGAGAGAACTCGAGCCGAAGGTTTTACCAGCGTGATTGGATACGGAACATCTGTCGCTTGCGAATCAAGGGCCGCGGAACTGCGAGGCTCGACACGCTTCACGCACACCTGGCTTCCAGCCCGAGAAGCACCTTGGGCGGCCCTGACGATCGTCCATGGATTCGGTGACCATGGTGAACGATTCGCGGGCATGGGGACTTCGTTGGCCGCCATGGGGGTCGCCTTGACGGCGGTCGATCTGATCGGCCATGGTCGCAGTCCGGGTCGGCGGGGATGCATCACATCGTATGAGCAACTGCTGGACGATGTGGAGGCGAGCGCGGAGTACACTCGGGGGTTGGTCGGTAACATTCCCAGCTTCCTCTTCGGTCAGAGCATGGGGGGGAATCTGGTGCTCAATCTGGCATTGCGGCGGCCGGCTTTCTGCGAGAGCATTCGAGGCATCGTGGCGGGTTCGCCGATGCTCAGGCCTGCGACGATGCCCAAAGAACGATTCATGGACGCGGGTCGATGGCTGGCTAAACGGGTCCCGAATTGGCGCATCAAAGCGCCGGTACAGGTCGACAAGCTCAGTCACGATCGACGCGCCCAGGACGCTTATTTGCGCGATCGTTATGTCCACCGTGCGATGTCCCTGCGACTCGCCATCAATTTGATCGATAGCGGTGTTTGGGCATTGGAAAACGCGAGTTCGTTGCGGGTTCCGACCCTGCTCATGCATGGCTCCGAGGATACCCTCACCAGCCCGCAGGCGAGCGCGGAGTTCGCAGCGGCAGCTCCCGGTTTTGCCAGGCTCAAGATCTGGATGGGATGTCGCCACGACCTGCACGACGATCTCCAACGAGAACGGTTCTTTGCCTATGTCGCGGACTGGATGAAGCGGCAGTGCGTTATGGCCTTTTCGATTCCTCAGCATGCCCGAGCAACCTCCATAGTCAATCACCATCCAAGCGAATAGGATAGTGGCGTCGGCGGATGGTCGATGAAGACTGAAACCCCATTTCTTGAACAAGGCTGATTGCAGATGTCTTTGGAATCCGATCGCGATGCGATTCTCTCTCGTACCCAACAACTATTGGTCGCTATCACCGCCGGGGATTGGGATGCTTACGCGGAAATCTGCGACCCGACCCTTACATGCTTTGAACCAGAAGCCCTCGGCAATCTCGTCGACGGATTGGATTTCCACCGCTATTACTTCAATCTTCCCGGTGGAGGCGCACCGAGCGCCGTCCAGTCCACCATGATCGGTCCTCATATTCGAATCATCGGCGACGTAGGGATCATCGCTTACGTGCGTTTGACGCAAAAGTTGGTCGACGGGAAACCGGTAACGACTGCGATGGAAGAGACTCGCGTTTGGCATCGTCAGAACGGCAAATGGAAGCACGTGCATTTCCATCGTTCCCCCGCATAAGGGGCTTGTACTATGACTCCCACCGGGTTCCTTCGCGTCACGACCGCTTCGGCTATCACCAGCGTGGGAAACCCGCACGCAAATCGGATTTGCCTTCAGCGAGGGCTTGAACGTTTCACCGATTCGGACATCGTGCTCTTCGGTGAACTTTGCCTCAGTGGCTACACCTGTGGAGAATTGTTTCGACAATCCCATCTTTTGGATCGGTGTCGTCACGAACTCTTCGAGCTAGCAGCGACCACGGCTCCGAATCAATTCGTCGTCGTTGGACTTCCATGGGTGCACGATAGCAAACTGCTGAACTGCGCCGCTGTCCTCACCGATGGCCGCGTGATCGGGTTAGTACCCAAGCAGCACTTGCCTACCTACCAAGAATTCTATGAGGGACGGTGGTTCCATTCCGGTCAAGGACTGAGCGAAACAATTCGGTGCGCCGAAGTAGCGTATCCGATTCCGCTCGGCTGCGACTTGCTCTTCCAGCACGAGCGAGCGGTGATTGGGATTGAGATCTGCGAGGATCTGTGGGTACCGATCGCACCGAGCGCATACCAATCGATCGCGGGGGCGAACGTACTGCTGAATCTGTCAGCGAGCAATGAGACAGTGGGGAAAGCAGTCTATCGAAAAGGGCTTGTTGCAACGCAGTCGGGCAAATGCAATGCGGCGTACTGTTACGCCAGCGCCGGGCCGTCGGAGTCGACCACCGATCTTGTCTTCAGCGGGCACTGCTTGATCGCTGAAACCGGGAGCTTGCTCGCGGAATCGAAGCGGATTGGAACGGGGCTTCCGATTGGGCCGATCGCCGGATTGGGACCGATCGCTGCCTTCGCAACGGCCGATATCGATTTGGATCGCATCGAACAGGATCGACGGGCGACTGGGACGATGCATCAACGGTTATCGCCCGAGGGTACCTTTCGCCGAATCCCGTTTGCTCTGGAGCGAGGGTCGCGACCTCTACAGCGTTGGATCGATCCCCATCCATTCGTTCCGAAAGAAAACGCGGCGTTGCAGGAACGATGCGATGAGATCTTCGAAATACAGATCGCTGCACTCGCCAAACGTGTCCAGCAATTGCCTTCCGATCTGCCGCTCGTCATCGGTGTTTCCGGTGGGTTGGATAGTACGTTAGCGACGCTTGTGGCTGCCAAGATGCTCGACGCGATGGGGTGGTCGGGCGAGCGCATCCTCGGGATCACCATGCCCGGCTTTGGGACTTCCGATCAAACGCGACGCAATGCGCTGGATTTGATTCGGCTGTTGGGTCTGCGCAGCGAGTTGATGGATATCCGTGCGAGCTGCTTTCAGATTTTTCAGAATCTGAACCATGCTCCTTTCGGCGTTTCGTGCGAAGGCAAAACATGGGAGTCACTACAGCTCGAACTGGAGCATTTGCCCAGTAACAAACGACATGATTTGGTTTTTGAGAATGTGCAAGCTCGCATGCGAACACTGCTTCTCATGAGCCGTGGGTTCGTGATCGGTACAGGCGACCTATCCGAGAGCGCGCTGGGGTGGAGCACTTACAATGCCGATCATATGTCGATGTACAACGTGAATTGCTCGGTCCCCAAAACACTTGTTCGTTTCTTGGTCCGGCATGTAGCGCACACGAAATACGATGGAGAGATTCGTCGTGTGCTCCTCGATATTGCGGAGACCCCCATCAGTCCGGAGTTGTTGCCTCTTACCAAGGACAAGACGATCGAGCAAAGTACGGAGGCGACGGTCGGCCCCTACGAGCTGCACGATTTCTTTCTCTATCACTTTGTCCGAACCGGAGCGCCTCTCCAGAAGATTCGGGAATTGGCGCGCGCAGCGTCCTTCGACAAGCCGTACACCGAGAGTGAAATCGATCATTGGCTCGATCTCTTTCTGAAACGCTTCTTCGCGGCCCAGTTCAAACGAACATGTGTTCCAGATGGTCCCAAAGTGGGAACGGTCTCGCTGTCACCACGCGGGGATTGGCGAATGCCGACCGATGCCGATCCCACCATTTGGCGCGAGGGGTGAAAGAGGCGGCGGCGGGGCAGAAGGGTGCTCGCTGAGGCGCAAAGCTCGGAAAGAGCAACGAGGAGTGGAGATCAAGGGCCGAGCGAGATTTGAAGGGAGCCTTGGTTGTCGGCCAACCCTGAAGATGGTTCGTTGATGCGAAGGAGGAGGATGGCGGGACGGGCGGGAGATTCGAGCGAAGTGCCTTTCCCGATCCGGATGGGAGTCCATGGTTCCGAAGGTTGTTCCGTGTCCACCTCGGCCCAGACACCGAGCAAGCAGCCGAGAGGGAATCCGCGATGGTATTCCACCGTCACACCCGCTGCTTCCGACTCCCACACTGGAGCGCTATCGGGCCGCCTCACCACAATGCGACCGGAGGCTTTGATCTGAACGTTTGTACCGGGAGGGACTGGACCCAACACCGCTTGCCAACCTCGGTCTGAAGCGATCTCCGTTGCGGTCGGTTTGGCGTTGGGCTCGTCGAGTGAAATGCCCTGGAGGAGCAACGAAGAACGGGCGATATCCATACCGAAGTCCAAGTCATCGACAAAGCATCGCCAGCGGAGGGACAATCCGGACCATTGGTCTTCCATCGCTTGAAAGAATCGTTTTGACGACGTCATGCCGTAGTCGAGGTTTCCTCGATAGATCGTTTGGAAATCTTTTGAGAGCTCAGGATGTCCCATGAGGAACGTGCAGGCCGCCCAACTCCAGGAATAACGTTCCATTCGTTGTTGACGCATGTCCGGGAATGAGACGATTGCAGAGAGCTTGGGTGCAGTTTTTTGTTCAAGTGTTTCGCGGATGAGTCGGAGACGTCCCCAGCTGGGAACGTCCTCTGGTTTGGTGGGGAAATAGCCCAATTCCAGTCGTTCCTGTTGGAATCGATGCGTCCCGAGGAGATCGGCCATTCCCTCCATGAGCCATGGGGATCCTGCGCCTCCCTGCCATCGATACATGACCCAGTGGGTTGCTTCGTGCAGGAACAGGAGTCTGCGGTAATAGGTACTAGATTGCTCAACGACGTAGAGTTGATCTCCGAGCTGGAACCCATCCTCCAACCGTGGTACCTGAGCAAGAAGGCCACTTCGCTCCCATCGCGCGCGATCGCCGACGAGATAGACGACCGGCCCGGAGCCTTGAAGCTTGGCGGGAGGGGGAGCAAAGATTCGCTTCCACTGCTCGGTAGCTTGCTCCAGGTAGGCAGGCCATCGCTTCAGTTCGTCGTCGATCTCGAGATCGGTAATCAGCCGCATGTTCGGCGCGACCAACTCGTGGAAGCCTTCGTTCGTCGTGCGAACCTCTTGCGTGAAACCGCTGGGAACGAGAGATTGCACCGATGTCAACCAGGCGACCAGTAGGATGGTAAGACTCAACCCACCGCTAGTGAACCGACGCATAGGCTTTGGATCCTTGGCTGAGGTAGCTCGCGTGAGTCGAGCCTTTTACTACTTACCGGCCAGTTGCGATTGAATTTGCAATGCCAACTCGACAGCTTCGCTGGCCAATTGGCCGCTCAGTCGCGGCGCCACTTGTCGGGTTCGAACGCTTTCAGCCATGTCGCGAATTTCGGCGACGAAGGCATCGATCTCGTCTCCGCCGGGGAGATCGGGGCGCAGGATCTGGCCATCGCGCGTGAGGATTTTGAGCGGCATGGTTTCCGGGGTATCGGAAAAGGCCGCGAACTCGTGTTGCAGGGCCGCGTGTTCCAGATGGAGTTCGAACGCGTGGGTAAAGGGGCGAGCAGGGGCGTTGACGATCCCCGAGCTGCTCGCGACGCAAATGTTGGGATCTTCGAAGCGGTACAGCACGTGCACATACTCTGCGACATCCCCCCGCATGCGTCCGATCGCATCGACGCTGACCGGTTTACCGAAAAGGAGTTGGATCCAATGCAAGTCATGGACATGGAGATCGACGAGCGGACCCCCGACACGGTTCGGGTCGTAGAAGTCCGGGATCCAGGTCGGATCGGAGATAACGCGTTTGAAGTAGCCGCCGATGGGTTTGCCGTACGTTCCCTTTCGCACCAATTCGGTAGCAAAAGCAAAGGCTCCCATGTAGGGGAGAACATGGGCGACCATGACGAGACGGCCATTCGCGTTGGCGGCGTCCATGATGCGTCGGCTATCTGCTGCGGTGAGGGCGATCGGCTTTTCGCAGAAGACATCCTTGCCGTGCTCGATGGCTTGTACGGCTGCATTAGCGTGCAAATGGGGCGGCAGGCAGATATCGACCACATCGATGTTGGCATCACGCAACATCGCGTCGTACGATTCGAACGCGGCGATGCCCTGAAGATGGATCTGGTCACCGGGAGGGCCAAAATTCCCTTGGATACCTCGCCAGTCCCCCGCCCGTTTCTTCGCATCTCGGGAGCAGAATGCAGCGAGGTTTGCATTGTCGCTGCGGCGATAAGCTAGTTGATGGATCCAGCCCATGAATCCGATACCAACCAATCCGACGTTTACCATGTTGCCAATTCGATTGCCCGAGTGAGAAACAAATGCTATCGGGGAGTTAGTCTACCGTTTCGGGTGGCGGGGCAGAATCGTCGTTCGGAGGGGCTGGGTCCTTTTTTTCTCTCCAAGTCGGCTTTCTTTGTCGGGCGCGCGGATGATGCGAGGCGAGCATTTCGCGCATCGGCAATTCGGTCAATGATTTCGAAAGAGGTCTCGAAGCGGCTTGGACCAACGTCGCTTCCAGCTTCTGCTCATCCATACGAAGGATCTCATTGATCTCGAACTCGACTTCGAGGCCAACTTCCAGACGGCGAAAGACCAAGCCTTTGAGAGTGGATTGGTGGAAGAAAACGTCGTCGCGAAAATGTTCGGTTCGAATGAACCCAAACTTTCGATCTTCCACGAGTTTGACAATGGTTCCGACTCGCATGAGCAACCTAACCTTCGGCCTTGATTCGGCCCACACTGCTTTGAAAGTATTTGCGGCGGCGAGCACGGACCGCTTCTTGATGATGGCTCTCGGAAAGATCTTCCCAATTCGATTTGCAGAATCGGCAACCGATCTCTTCGATATGGAATCGGATGTAATCCTTGCGATCTTCGTTCATCGCACCGAGGATGTAGCTTCCGATCTCTTCACGGGTGGGGCAGCTCAAACGGTGACGACGCCATATATCTCCGATGGAATGTACCCCATGGTCGCGTTGGGCGACCAGTTGCAGCAATCGATCTCGAATCGAGGCATCGTGACGCAACCTCTTTTCCAGCTCGGACATTTGTTCGGCTGGCAACGCCTCCTCGATATAGGCCAAGAGAGTTGCATCGTTTAAAGGGACCATGTTCGTTCTTGGCGCAACCAAGCGGGTTTTAGGTTCGATCTAACTTCGAAGTTTGCCGACGGCCAAGGTCACGTTTTGTCCACCGAAGCCGAAGCTGTTGTTCAAGGCAACTTGGATCTTCGCTGGGCGTGCGACATTGGGGACGTAATCGAGATCGCAGTCTGGATCTGGCGTTTCTTGGTTGATGGTCGGCGGCAATATGCCATCGCGAATCGCCATCAAGCAGACAATCATTTCGGTGACGCCTGCCGCGGCGATCAGGTGTCCCATCATGCTCTTGGTGCTGGAGACAGGGATCTTTTTAGCGTAATCACCAAACACTCCTTTGCAAGCAAGCGTTTCGGTTCGGTCATTCACCGAAGTGCTCGTTCCGTGCGCGTTGACGTAACCGATCTCCTCAATGTTGAGCTTGGCATCCGCGATGGCTTGCCGCATGCATCCGATCGCTCCGCGACCTTCGGGGTGGATATCGGTGATACGGTACGCATCGGCGGTGCTTCCGTAACCAAGGATCTCACCAAATATTTCCGCTCCCCGTTTGCGAGCGTGTTCGTATTCTTCCAGGATGACGATGGCCGCTCCCTCACCCAGCACGAAGCCGTCGCGCTCTTTGTCGAAGGGACGAGATGCTTTCTCCGGTGCATCATTTCGTTGCGACAAAGTCGTGAGCAGGCTAAAGCCGGTCAGCCCAAAGGGGTGAATCATGCTGTGCGCTCCCCCGGCGATCATGGCATCCGCGTCTCCACTGCGGATCAACTCTGTGGCTTCCCCGACGGCTTGGCTGCTCGCGGCGCACGCGGTCAGACAGTTGGAGTTGGGACCTTGAGCATTGAAGAGGGCGGCCAAATGGGCGGCCGGCATGTTGGGTTCTTGCTCCAATTCCGCTTTGGTGTCGAGAACTTCTCGTCCCTTGCGCAGGAATGCGGCGAGATCAAAGGGACCGTTTTGAACGGCCGCTGCCATCATGGTGGTGAAATTGTGGAAGTCCTGATTCCCTTCCCCAGCGCCCATATAAACCCCGAGGCGAGTGGGATCCAAACCGGAGTCGAGGATGCCGGATTGGCGGATCGCCTGATGGGCGGCGCCGATGGCGAATCGCGTATGGCGGCCGCGGTGACTCCACACCTGGGGATCTTCGCCGCATCGACTGACGTCCCACGCCTTCACCTCCGCTGCAATGGTGGTGGGGTAGCCTGTCGGGTCGAACAAGGAAATTTTGCCGACCCCGCTTTGGCTCTCTTTCAAGGCGGACCACACAGTGGTCACGTCATGACCGAGAGGATTGATCATCCCAATCCCTGTAACGACAACGCGTCGACGCATTAAACTATCACTCCAAAAATGCAGAAGGAACTGGGCTGGGCTGGAAAGGATCTAATCAGCCGATCGGGCGAATGCTTTTGCCGCCTCTTTCTCCGCCTCGATCATATGGGCTGGAGGTCCTATTCTATTGCCGTTCTGGTCGACAGCAACGTCGAACATTTTCAGAATGCGAAGTGTTCGGAGCAGATCTTCCGGGGGGAATAGCGCGGACTCCCCAAATCGCTCATCCAGAAATGCAAACCAAAGTTCCAGTTCCGCGATGATTTCACCTCCGACTCGAATCGTCCCTTCGATAATCGCACCCGTCGGTTGCTTATCTTGGATGACGGCCTCGAAGTGGATTTGGTCGCCGGGCACGACCAAGCGGTGGAACACGGCTTTCGAAACCTTAGCGAGAACCGTTTTCGTTCTGAATCCACCAGGCTCCGATACCAATAGCCCACCCGTCTGCGCCATCCCCTCTATCATGAGCGAATGGGGGTAGTGCGGATGGCCTGGCTGGTAATCGTCCAGCGGCTCCTCACCAAAGGAAATGTTCTTGATCGCGCAAGCCCGCTTGTCGCGCACGAACTCTGTAAACCGGTCGATCCAAAACCAACGCATCGGCGACCTTACGCTGCAACCTTGGATTCGACGTATCGGCACAGATCGCTGACGGTCAGCAAATTACCGAAGTCTTGGACGCGAGGATTTTGCTCGAACTTGGAAAGGTCGGCCCAAGCCATCCGCTTCTTGAGTTCGGCGAGACCCGATGCGGTCACCTTGCCGTCTTGAACATATTGACTGTCGGTGAGAATGTCCTTGGGGAAAAGATCTTCCGTTGCGATCTTGATCCCAAACGCCTTCTCAAGCTTGAAAACGATATCGAGGAAGTCGATCGATTCCGCTCCCAAATCTCCCACCAATGTCGCGTCTTCGGTCACTTCGGAATCATCGACTCCGAGCGCATCGGTCAGCGCGGCCTGGACTTTGGTAAAGACTTCTTCACTCACTGGCATTTCAATGATTCCTCGAACCTTTGGTCGAAATATGGGACAAGGCTCAGCGCGTTGTCCGAACGGTGGAAAAGGCGAACAGGTTATGCTTTATCGCCAAAATCGAAGCATTTAGATAACGTTTTTAGCCATTGTTGGCTAGCCCCATGCAGGTTTTTCTCGATTTGCGTCGCGTCGGAAATACGAATTCCAAGCCACTCGAACATCCGGATCGAATCCCTCGGACTAGGCCAAGATGCTGGGCAAAACAGGTGCTTTGCCCCCCAGCAGATCGATCATTTCCTCCCCAAACGGGGTGTCCGTCCAATCTAACTGTGTCAAAGCGGCACGAACTTGATCCCACTGGTCGGTTACCGCGAGGGATTCGTCGACGAATAGGATCGGCTGGCGACCCACTCGAACCAATCCGCCCCGGACCCCTCGAAGCCACTCTCGACGAATCTGAATTCCTTCCTCGAGGGCGATTGCAAGCACTCGCTCTAGCTTGTCTACCGTTCCCTGCATTTCGCAAACCTCCCAAGCTCGCATTTGGTTAGGAGACCCGAGCCGCTCCCATGCGACTTTGCCGGAAAAGCTCCAACTAAGCCTCCAGGTCGACTTTCCTTCGGGACGATAATCATTCTTCGTGCGTGTCGCCAGATCGAACCGACTACTCTTTCTTTGCGAAACTCAATGCAAAATCAAGAGCTCTCCACCACCGCCCCCCTGCCAGCTTCTTCGACGCAGCGCCACGAGGATGCTTCGTCTGCGATTTGGCTCGAGGAACTGCAATCGCGTCTCATGCAAGTCGAGCGATTGGCGGCCGTCGGGGAACTGACGAGCACCACCACGCACGAGTTCAACAACCTGCTCATGACCATCATCAACTACGCGAAGATGGGATTGCGTTACAAAGATGAGCCGACTCGCGAAAAGGCGTTTACTCGGATCCTGGACGCAGCCAACCGAGGTGCCAAAATCACGTCCACCGTCCTCGGCCTCTCGCGCAGTCGCCCCAACGACCTAGAGCTTTGCCAACTCGGGCAACTCGTCGAAGACACGTTGGTCCTTCTCGAACGCGAGATGCAGAAGTACCGCATCTATGTCGAGATGCAATTGGACGAGGTACCTCCCGTCTTCGCGTCTCCAAGCCAAATCCAGCGTCTGCTGCTGAATCTGCTCACCAATGCCAGGCAAGCGATCGGCGAGAACGGAACGATCCGTATCAAGCTAGCTTTGGACAAGAAAACGAACTCGGTCGCGTTGACAATCCGCGACTCCGGCTGCGGGATTCCACCTGAACAACTGCCGAGAATTTTCGAAGCCTTTTACACCACCAAAAAAGGCCCCGATGAAACGGGCAAAGGGGGAACAGGGCTGGGGCTGAGTGTCTGCCGCGAGATCGTGGAGAACCACAAAGGTCGCATCCGGGTAGAAAGCACCGTCGGGAAGGGGACCGCTTTCTCCATCCGCATTCCGGTCGCGGAAACGACGCCGGAAATGGACGCTCCGCAAGGTTTCAGCGAAGCCTATGGCGCCGAGGCTTAGGCGAGAATCTCTTTCACGATTCTCGCTGGCTCGACTCCCGTCAATTTCAAATCCAACCCTTGGTTCTTAAAGGTGAATCGCTCGTGGTCGACGCCGAGCAGATGGAGAACCGTGGCGTGGAAATCGCGGATGTGAACGGGATCCTTCACAATGTTGTACGAAAAGTCGTCGGTCTCACCGTAAATCATCCCCGGCTTGATCCCTCCACCCGCCATCCACATGGTGAAGCAGCGAGGATGGTGATCCCGTCCATAGTTGTCTTTGGTGAGTCCACCTTGCGAATAAATGGTTCGACCAAATTCTCCGCCCCAAATGAGGAGGGTCGAATCGAGCAATCCCCGGGCCTTGAGATCGGTGATCAATCCGTAGGTGGCGCGATCGACATCTTTGCACTGCGACGGTAAACGTTTCGCTACATTCCCGTGGTGATCCCAGTTGTTCAAGTAGACTTGAACGAATCGTACGTCGCGTTCGACCATGCGCCGAGCGAGAAGAACGGTGTTGGCATAGGTGCCCGGCTTCTTGGCGTCTTCACCATACAGCTCAAACGTGCTCTCGGGCTCGTTCGCGATGCTGGTTAGTTCCGGGACGCTCGACTGCATGCGGAACGCAAGTTCGTACTGTTGGATACGGGTATGGATTTCCGGATCGCCCACAGCTCGAAAATTCATTTCGTTGAGCTGCTTCAATCCGTCCAAGGTTTTGCGGCGGACATCCATCGGCACACCGGCCGGATTGTTGATGTAGAGGATCGGGTCGCCGGACGAACGGAAGCTCACTCCCGCATGCTCTCCAGGCAGTACCCCCGATGACCATAGCCGCGCCGAGATGGCTTGGATCTGCTCGGTATTGCTAGGTTGTGCCACCAACACGACGAACGTGGGTAGGTTGTTGTTCATCGAACCCAAGCCGTAGGAAACCCAAGCTCCCATGCAGGGGCGGCCAGTGACCATGTTGCCGGTTTGCATGTAGGTGATGGCGGGCTCATGGTTGATGGCCTCGGTGTGCATGGATCGCACGAAGCACATATCGTCGACCACTTTCGCCGTCTCGGGGAGTAGCTCCGAAACCCACATGCCAGACTGTCCGTACTGCGCGAACTTGTATTTGGAAGGAGCGATGGGAAAGCGGGACTGTCCGCTCGTCATCGTCGTCAACCGTTGTCCATTGCGAATGGACTCGGGCAAGTCTTTGTCGTACCAATCATTCATCTGAGGTTTGTAGTCGAAGAGATCCATCTGCGACGGACCACCGACCATGTGCATATAGATGACCCGTTTCGCTTTGGGGGCGAAGTGGGGGAGCATCGGCAATCCACCCGTCACGGGAGCATCCTCCCCGAACGATTGGCCGACCGGGAGCCCTAGCGATGCGAGCGCTGCGAGTCCCACCGCATTGCCGCCTCGTCGAAAAAATTGGCGTCGCGTTTCGCTGCGAACGTATTCCTCAAACAGCGGATGAATCATGGTTCAGGTTCGATCGTAAAAGTAGGGTTCGTGTCGACGTCTCAGCATGTGTTGGATTCGATGGATCCAATCACTTGGTGATCACTTCGTCCAAGTTCATCAGTTCATTGCAAAGCATGGTCCAAGCCGCTAACTCCGCGGGGGGCACCGACTCCTCGTTCTTCGATTCGCCCACCTGCAGCAACTGGGTGGCTAGCTCCGAATTGGTCTGGTAGAAGCTCAAGAGTTCTTGATAGCTGCCCTGGACCACTTGCACCTCTTCGGCTCGAAGCGGTCGGCCAACCAGCCGCTCGGCAATCCATTGAACGCGTGACGAGACCTCCGCGCCGGCCCCTGGCTCTTTCAAGACCTTGTTGGCCAGGACGCGGGCTGCTTCCACAAACTGCGTGTCATTCAACGTAACGAGCGCTTGAAGGGGAGTGTTGGTTCGTTCTCGTCGGATCGTACATACCTCGCGAGCGGTCGCATTGAACACTTCCATATTGGCGGGTGGCGCGGCTCGTTTGAGGAATGTGTAGATGCTTCTTCGATACAAACCCTCCCCTTTGTCTGCCACATAGTTTCGCGTGTTGCTCTCCGGCATGGCGACCGCTTCCCATACTCCCGGGGGTTGATAGGGCTTCACGCTCGGACCACCGATCTTCGACACGAGCAGTCCGCTCGTCGCCAAGGCGGTGTCGCGGATCATCTCGGCATCCATTCGGAATCGAGGCCCGCGAGCGAGCAGTTTGTTGGAAGGATCCCGAGCCAGTTTTTCAGGAGAAACGCTGGCGGTTTGGCGATAGGTCGAACTCGTGACGATCAACCGGAAGTAGTTCCTGATGTTCCAGCCGTCTTCTTGGAAGTGGACGGCCAAGTAATCGAGGAGTTCCGGATGGGTGGGGAGCTGCCCGGTGATGCCAAAGTCCCCAGCGGAGGGGACCAAGCCGTTTCCGAAGACTTCTTGCCAAAAACGATTCACGGTGACCCTCGCGGTCAGCGGATGATCGGGCTGCAGCAGCCATTTCGCAAAACCCAAACGGTTCTTAGGCAGTCCCTCCGCCATCGGTGGCAACACGGCCGGGACTGCCGGTTGGACTTCGGTTCCCCGTTTGTCGTAATCTCCCCGGGTCAGCACATGAGCCATGGGAGCCGAGTCCGCTTCGTGCATGACGTGAGCGATGGTTCCTCGCTGCCGAATGGCATTTTGCTCGGCGACCAATTGGTTGCGCTCGTTGTTGAGTCGAATCGATTCTTCGTCGCGCGTGGCCAAGTAATGGCTGAAGAGTTCTTCCCTCTCGGCATCCGATCGCTCGGACTTGGCCAGTAAGAAATCTCGCCGCGACTTCGATTTCAACTCGGCGATCGCGTCCGCCGGAACGACCGAACGATAGATTCGAATGTCCTGGATGACAGCCTTATCCGCAGGCGCGCTGGTATGGCGGCGTCCGATCGTGAGGGGGACTTCGGTGCGCGTGGTCGCAGTGAGTGTCTTGGATTGAATGGTGCGATCGACTTCATTTCCGTTGATGAAGATCTTTAGTCCTTCGATTTTCGAGGAGCCATCGTAGCTCACTGCGACGTGGCTCCATCGGTTGGCCGGGAGCTTCGGTTTGGAGACCGCTTTAAGGGCGTCCTCGGGCCACTTGTGGATCAAATGCATCCCCACGGTGCCGTTTTCCATCCAGATATCCCAGCCTCGATGGCCGTTGGCCTCATCCATCCGGGCGATCAACGAACCATTTTGGTTATTGGTTGGCTTGACCCATAACGCGACCGTAAACGGTTGATCTCGTTCCAAGTCCCCCACTGGCAGGGATGGAAAGACATCCCGCACTTCCCACGCTTTGGGGCCGATGTAACCTGCGGCGAGAGCGGCCTCTTGGCTCAGGGGCGTCCGTCGGTAGACACCTTGGTGAACGCTCTCGATCCATCGCGCCTCGGAAGCCACAAAGGGGATATGGGTCTCAGGGGCACCGGGTGCGCCGGGGGATGGCCAAGCCAATTCGGCGCTTGTAGCAGGATCGGTCAAATACTTTTCAAAAGGCTCTTTGGCGGCTTCTTTTCTCGCTTGGATGCTTTCATTGGATTTGGCGATCAAGCCTTCGAGTTCGGCAGCGCGAGGGCGGTCCTCGGCCAGTGGGACGGGACGATCGGAGGTGTGTCCTTGATATTGCCATCGCGGACCGCCTGCGTGGTGTTGTTGAAAAACGCCGCCATTTGGTAGAACTCCGCCTGGCTGATCGGATCGAATTTGTGATCGTGGCAAACGGCGCATCCGACGGTGAGTCCCAACCAAACTTGACCAGTCGTCTCCACCCGGTCTCGCGTGTAGAGCACTCGGTATTCCTCATCGATGATTCCACCTTCGTTGGTGGTGATGTTGCAGCGGTTGAATCCGGTCGCGATGCGTTGGTCCAAATCTGCATTGGGGAGAAGATCCCCGGCCAGCTGCTCGATGGTGAATTGGTCGAAAGGCAGGTTTCGATTGAAGGCGTTGATCACCCACTCGCGGTAGGACCACATCTCGCGGAAGTTGTCGAAGTGAATACCGTGCGTGTCGGCGTACCGCGCGTAGTCAAGCCAATAGCGACCGCGGTGCTCGCCCCATTCGGGACGTTTGAGCAGTTGATCGACGTAGTTCTCGTACCGATCGGGGCTGGGGTCCTCCAGCACCGCTTTGATCTCTTCGGGGGTCGGAGGAAGGCCGGTTAAGTCATAGCAGACGCGACGAATGAGCGATCGCATGTCCGCTTCCGGCGAAGGCTCCATGCCGCGGCGTTCCAATTCGGCCAGGATGAAGCGATCGATTGGGTTGCGCACCCAGCCGCCGTTTCGCACGTGGGGAAGCTCTGGCTTCTTCGGAGGAATGAATGCCCAGTGGCTCTGGTACTCGGCACCTTCGGAAATCCACTGACGAATCAGTTCCTTTTGCTTCTCGGTCAGCGACTTGTGGGACTCTGGCGGAGGCATGACCGAATCGGCATCGGTGGAGATGATCCGCTTCCATAGCTCGCTCTCCTCGGCCGACTGAGGGACGAGAGCCCCCCCTGCGATGGCTTGGTCGCGGACGTCCAGTCGCAAGTCCGCAGCGCGTTTGTTGGCATCCGGGCCGTGGCAGGCAAAGCAGTTCTCGGTGAGGATCGGTCGGATATCCCGATTGTATTGAACCATCCCCTCGGCGAGAGAGGCGACCGAGAGAAGGGGTATCCAGAGCAACCCAATCACCCAACTCGAGGCCTTAGATGAAACGAAGTGATGGAGCATAAGTCGTCATCGGTTGAACAAGATGAAGCCCAGCGCCCCTTCCAGGTTCGGTGAAAGGTTCGAAAGGGACGGAGCGAGGCGATCGGGGACAGGAAGGATAGGTGGGGACGGCTCGGCCGATAGGATTTCGATCGAAAACGCCAATCTCCATTCTACAACGAAAATGCCGAAAGCAAGCTAGAACTTCGGTGGGAAGGGGGGAACAGTCGGCCCAGAGCCTCGGGACAACTGCCCTGAGGACTCGGAATCGACTAGAATGATGGTTTTCCCCCCACACCACGCTGGTCCATGATCTCGATCGTCGTCCCCCTGCTGAACGAGCAAGACTCCCTCGTAGAACTGGTCGAGCGCATCGACGCCTCGATCCAAAGCCATCAACTGGGTTCCTATGAAATCCTATTCGTCGACGACGGTTCCACCGATCGATCTTGGGAGGTGATCCAGGAAATCGCCGCGAAAAAAACTTCCGTTCGCGCCATTCGGTTCCGTAGAAACTTTGGCAAAGCTGCCGCATTGAACGCCGGATTTCAGCGGGCGACAGGGGATTACGTCATCACCATGGATGCGGATTTGCAAGACGACCCAGCCGAGATTCCTCGCCTCTTGAAAAAACTCGAGGAAGGATTCGATGTGGTGAGCGGTTGGAAGCAAACGCGGTATGACCCGTGGCACAAGCGATATCCGTCCCTCGTATTCAATGGAATCCTGCGAGCGGCGACCAAGCTCCATTTGCATGATTTCAACTGCGGACTCAAAGCCTATCGCCGCGAAGTCCTCTCCGAAGTCCAAATGTATGGCGAGATGCACCGCTTTATCCCTGTTCTCGCCAATTCGCGCGGCTACCGCGTCGCGGAGCTTGCGGTGCAGCACCATCCTCGCGTGCATGGCGTCTCGAAATACGGCGTTTCGCGCATCCTTAAAGGTTTCTTGGATCTCTTCACGGTTGTGTTCCTCACTCGGTTTCGCTATCGACCGCAGCATGTTCTCGGGGGCATCGGGTTGTTCGCATGCGGGCTTTCCGTGGCAATTTTTGTCATGCTCTGTTCGCTTTGGGTTTTGACGCGCGCCTTCAGCGATTCGAGTCCATTTCATCTCACGCAGACTCCGCTCTTTTATCTCTCGATGATCTTGTTCATCGCGGGTTTGCAGTTTTTGAGCACTGGCCTGTTGGCCGAACTCGTCGTCGCCAATTCGGCGCATCGCAATCCTCCGTTTTCGATTCGGGATAGTATCGGCGAGTCGACTCCAACCAACTCGTGACCTAGGAGCCTGAACGATGTCGAATTCGACAACCAGCCCAGAATCTCCTGCCCCTCAAGTCACTACGTTTCGATCTCCGATTCGGGCCGGAGTCGCCGTTCTCTTGATCTTGATCGGATTGGGACAGATCAGCGGCAGGATCTTCTCGATCAACGCGGTGAACATGCTGAGCCTGGAGCAAGTCCTCCGGAACGATTTGCTCGACGAGTTGAAGTATCTCGCGGTCGTCGCTCGAGAGGAATCCAACGCTGAGGATCTCGCGATTTACGAGGAAACATTGCGACGCGAGTTTCGATTCGATCCAAAGGTGCTTGAGGGAGATGCCGCCGCCAAAGCTGCAAAGGCGTCCAAAGAGAAGGCCCCTCGCAAATGGCCCATTCAATCGAGACGCGATAACTGGGATTCCCGCCAAAAGACGATCACCACGGAAGCTCTCGTGAAGAAGGTCGTCGGGGAAACCAAGTATCGTCAAGAGGATCTTGTGGCGGAATTGCGCTGGCTGGCGCTCGAGGCGCTCGAATCGAACAAGCCCGAAGATCTCGCCGTCTATCTGCGAGCGCTGGAGAATCTAAACCCAGTGCCATCGAACGATCAAGTCGTATCGACCGTGGTTCCGCTTACCGAAGAACAACTCCGTGCCCCGGAGATCGCCGAATCGATTCGCGCCGTCAAACAACAGGCAAAACACCACTGGCCTATCGAGCTGCGGAAACGCGACGCCCAGCGAATCGCTGAACTTTACAGCACCCAAGCGATCGTGGATATGGTGCTCAAAGAAACCAATAAACAACGTCCGTTCCTCAGCGGGAACGATCGAAGCCGTTGGCTTACGGTTCGCTCTCTTGTCGAGCATGGAACCTTTGAAGTCAACTCGATTCTCGAATACGAACCGGCCTGGGATTCGGTCGATATCGTCAGCCATATGAATGCTCAGGGAGAGCAAAAACTCTATTCGAGCAAACCACCCCTGCAAGCCACGTTGATCGCAGCCCCGTACTGGGTTTTGCACAAGATGACTGGCTGGACCCTAGGGGACCACCCGTTTGAGCTTGGGCGCATCCTTTTGTTCATCGTGAACGTTGTCCCTTTGGGAATCGGCTGGTGGTGTTGCGCTCGTCTGCTGGATGCTTGGTGCGATGAGGATCTTACGTTCGTCGTCATCATGGCGGGGATCTGCTTCGCGACTCTCCTTTCAACGTTTCATGTGGCGATTAACAATCACACTTGGGGGGCGATCAGCGCGGCGGCCGCGAGCTGGTACGCATCGAAATGTTGGCGAGGAAGTCAAGCGTGGAGCGATTTTGCTTGGGTGGGATTCTGGAGCGCATTCACGTTCGCCTGCGAGCTGCCTGCGGCTAGTTTGGTTGGAATGTTTGGACTTTTGTTATTGTGGCGCGCCCCCCAGCTAACGCTTCTCGTGGGCACACCCGCGGTGGTCTTGGTATTGTTCGCGTATTTCGGAACCAACTATGTGGCGCACGGAAGATGGAGTCCCCCTTATTCGTTTGGAGCGGGTGACGTGAACACCGCCGATAGCAAGACAAAAGAGAATTGGTACGACTACGACTTCATTCGTCTTTTCGATGGGAAGAAAGTCGACAGTTATTGGCGACGACCGGACAACCCGTTGGACCTGGGGGAAAAGGATCTGGGCAAATACGTCTTTCACGCAACCCTGGGGCACCATGGCATTCTCTCGCTTACCCCATTGCTCGCGCTCGCCATCCCAGGACTTTTGGTGACCTGCTGGAGCGCGCGCCGCGACCAACAGCTTTGGGGGATATCGCTGCTCGCCGTCAGCGCAGCGTGCATCGTGTTCTATTTGTTCATGCTCGATACGCGGCAAAGGAACTATGGAGGGACGACGTCAGCGTTTCGGCAATTGCTCTGGCTGCACCCACTTTGGCTGATCGCGTCCGCACCGGTCGCGAGTCGACTGTTGCAAAGAAAATGGGGAATCGCATTGGTCGGTGCGCTCGGATTTCTGTCCGCTCTCGCAGCGACCTACCCCCATTGGAACCCATGGTCGCAGACTTGGATCTGGAATTGGATGCAATGGAACGGCATTCCACCGATCTAGCCAGCTAAGTCTCGTCTAGACGGTGAAGTCTCGTCTAGACGGTGAAGTCTCGTCTAGACGGTGAAGTCTCGTCTAGACGGTGAAGTCTCGTCTAGACGGTGAGGTCGAGGTTGTTCCCATTGCGGAACCAAGGCGTTCGGGTGGGCGGGGTTTGCGGATCGCGATGCCCCTCGTTGATTCGATTCGATTGCATCGCAGCATAACGACTTTCTAGCGTTTGCCACCGCTGATTCTCACCTTGGCGATCCGATCGATCTTCCATCCCCGACGAGTCGCCCCCTACCTCGGCGCGAATTTCTACTTCGAATCGCTCGACTTCAAACCCTTGGGCTGCCAACTGATCCTTCAACGCTTGCGCATTCTGAACCAAAGCATCGCGAGCGACAGTGGTTTCCACCTCTAGTTTGGCGAAGACCTGCATCGACTCGATGCGAAGGGTCATTTGGAGCGTGCCCAGCTCCGGTGGGTGGAGCCGCAATCGAACTTGCCCTCCCCCCTCGCTTAGCTGCTCAAATCCTCGCATGACCCGCTGTACCAGCTTGCTCTCCTGATAGGGAGTCAGCGGACCTCGCACCGAGGAAGCTCCCGCCTGGGACCTCTCACTGGACCCCACTCGTTGTCCGTCGTTGGTTGAACTAAAAGATGCACCCAATGTGGATGCGGGGTCGAAGCCATTCGAGGCCGTTGTTCCTGCAGCGGTCGCGGCGGTCGAGTCGACCGAGGAGGGAGTGGTGATTGCAGGTGGTACCACCATCTGAGGACTGGAGGAGGTGATGCCAGCTGCGGATGCCTCGGTAAAACCCGCGGTGACGACTTCGGTGGGGATATTGGCTAATCCACTCCACGACGCGTCGGATGGGAGCGCGAGAGTCGTCGTGCCATCGGACACTCGCGATGCGGACCCTTCGGAATCGGACTGAGATTCCGAGGCGCTCGCCTCGGACGGATCCAGTTCGTCCCTTCCCGAACGCTTGTCTCGTTCCAGGCGATCAGCACGACGGTTCTTGGGGTTGGTATCCGATTCCCGCAGCTCCATCGTGGGGAAGGTCTCTTCCTCCGTCGCGCCTTTCCAATCCGAAGACAGTTGCACTCCTTCGTCATCGGGAGCCTTGTCGGCTATTGCAGAAAGTTGCGCCGAAGTGTCTTCCGCGGAGGCGGAGGGTTTGGAATCCTCCCTTTGGCGCTTCGGTCGTGGGCGTCCCTCGTTCTCGACCATGGTCTGCGTCGATGACCACTCCGAAAGCGTGGGTTCGGCATCCTCCATGGTTACCGTGGGTGGGGCGTTGGACGGTTCGGTCGTAGGCGATTTCGGATCGGTATCGACGGGCGTCGGTTGTTGTTCGGCGGATTCGGTTTCGTCCGAAAGGGGTGCTGGAGAGGGCGTTACGGAGCGATGGGCTTGGTTTGTCTCTCTCTGGGTAGCAACGGGTTGTTCGGTGCTTGGGAGCGGCGAGCGATCTTGTTCGTCCTGTTTGGAATTGGCAGCAACGAGTTCTCGGTCTCCCTCGGAGGGGCTATCCGACTCAGCAGGGGCGTTTTCAGGGGCGCGGCAGGAGGTGGGGTTGCACAGAAGCGGATAGGAGTCCGAGAGCGTGGGCTGGCTCTCTACCGGTTCTTCCTCGTCGGAGGTGTCGGATGGCTCCGATTGTTTTTCGTTGGCTGTCGGGCTGGAATCGGAAATGGGTTGCCCAGATTGGGGGGATTCGACAGCGGAAGTGGAGGGATCTACCGGTTCGGAGGAGCGGGCTGGAAAGAAATCCAAGCTCAGGAGCTCTTCTTGGAACCGTTTGGCCGAGACGTCGGAGCCGAAACGTTTACGCGATGGGAGCGAAATCGGAGGGGTGATGGATGAGGAATGAACGCGTTCGGATTCGGCCATGGATTTATCCCTCCCAGCCTTCGCGGCTCGTCGATCGGATCGACGATTCGGTCCGTTAGGGGGCTTTTGGAGGGGTGGTGTCGGTCCCCGTTCCCCGCAAACGGATCTCTTCGAGGATCTCGGAAATCTTTTGCTGATCGGCAAGATCGGCAAACTCTGCCAGGATCTTTTTCAGCTTATCGGCATCCAAGGCCTTCATAATCGAGATTACCTCGGCTTTCTGTTCCTTTTCTAGCATCGCCACGAGCTGCTGTTTCGCGGCGGCAGGATCGAGCGCTTCGAGGATTTCGCGGATCTGTTGCTGGCTCTGCGTCTGCCTTGCCTCCTCGGCTTGCGCGACCGTCTTTTTGAATTCCGCGACGAGGGCGTTGTGGCGCTCCGATTCTTCCTGCAGCCGCTTGGCTCGATCGTCGAGTTCCTTTTTGTACCGGTCGAGCGCGGCGGACCGGGAGTCGGACTGCAGAAGCGCTTTGACCTTGGCATCGAGCACTTCGTCGTACGTAGGCACCGGCGCTGCCTTGCCACTCTGGATGGCTGCCGCGAGACGGTCTCCTTGGATGTCGATCCCGCTCAGTAGCGCAACGATTTTGACGAGAGTATCCCGATCGAAGTTTCCTTTTGCTGCGGCCATTGTGACGATCGCCACCAAGCCGAGGAGCATGGCGGTGCACGTCCAAAGGAAGAACTGAATGAGTTTCGACATCTCAACCTCGCTGCATCAGTTTACGAATCATCGGACTGCGATTGAATATCCATCGCGAATCGAACACTTGCCCACTCGTCGGTTCGCTCCTGTTGTTTTTGAAGGGCGAGCACTTCCTCGGACTCCTCGCGTTGGTCGCGAAGTTTCTCCAGCGACTTCACCCCTTGTTGGCATTTCAAGAGCAGGGCCTCGCGGCGCTGCAATTCCTGATGGAGGGTTCCCAGGTGATTATCAATCTGTTGCACCTGGGATCCGAGCACCATTTGGAATCGCTGGGTATCCAAAATGCTTTGCAAGTTCATCGCTCCTTGGCTAGCGGATTTTCGAATCGAGTTCATCGTCTCGTTCTCCGCTAGAAGCTCTTGCTTTTGGGTTGTCAGTTTGTCGATGGCCATTCGAGCGTCTTGCACTGCTTTGGCCGCTTGGTCTCGCTCTCGTTCGCGAAGTTTGAGAAGGGTCGCAAGTCGAAATTTCGCCATGGTTACTTCTCGTAAGAACTATAGGTTGGGAATTGGGTTGCGAACGCGTTCCACGGGAGAATCATTAGGCCGCTCGAGCGGTCGGTGGGTTCGACATCGCGGGAGGTGGGGCCGTAGCGGCTGCAGCGATCGCCAGTTTCAATACGTCCTCGCGAGACTTCTCCCAGGGAACCAGTTCGCGTTGGCCCTGCGATAGCAGTGCTTCGATCATCGGTCGCATTTGAATGGCCTTATCGATCTGCGGGTTGCTCCCTCGCGTGTAGGCTCCGATGTTGATCAAGTCTTCGTTTTCGCGATAGATTGCCATGAGGGCTCGAAGCGCATCGGTTCCCTTTTTGAGTTCTGGGTCGATCAAATGCGATTGCAGCCGGCTGAGGCTTGGAAGTACGTCGATCGCGGGGTAGCGACCGCGCGACGCGATGCTTCGGGAGAGGTGAATGTGACCATCGAGGAGCCCTCGCAACGTATCGCTGATCGGTTCGTTGGTGTCATCGCCTTCGACCAGGACTGTGTAAAGCGCGGTGATGCTGCCGCGATGATTGATGCCCGATCGTTCGACCAGCTGGGGCAACATAGCGAACACGCTGGGTGGATAGCCCCGCGTCGTGGGGACTTCGCCGGCGGCGAGCCCGACCTCGCGCTGCGCCATGGCGAACCGGGTGACGGAGTCCATCAGGAGCAATACATTCTTCCCTTCGTCTCGGAGCGCTTCGGCGATGGCCGTGGCCGTTTTGGCGGCCAGAATACGCTTGGGGGCAGGTTGGTCGCTGGTCGCGACAACCGTCACACTTTTTTGGCGTCCTTCTTCGCCCAGATCTCGTTCGAGGAACTCGCGCACTTCTCGCCCCCGTTCGCCGATCAAGGCGATCACGACATGGTCTGCGGCGGTGCCTCGCGCGAGCATGCCCAGGATCGTGCTCTTTCCAACACCGGACCCCGCAAAGATCCCCATCCGCTGGCCGCACCCGAGGGTGAGGAACATGTCGATGGCCCGAACTTGCGTCGGGAGAATTTTGTCGATCGGAGGTCGCTGCAATGCGGGGACGGGTGGAGCATCGCAAGGCATCTTGCGTCCCAGCTCCAAAGGCCCAGCATCATCCATCGGTTGCCCCGTCGCATCCAGGACCCGACCGATAATGTTCGACGCAACGTTGACCGAACGATAGGTTTGGAAGAGTTCGACGTGATCCCCTTGGCTTACCCCATCCCAGTTGTCGAGCGGCGCCAGGATGGTTTTGCCGCCATCGAATCCGATGACTTCCGCCTGGAGCGAATCCTGTTGCCTTCGATGGATTTTTACCAAGGCACCTACGGGGACGGGCAATCCATCAACAACAATCGTCGTACCGCGAATGCTTCGGACGCGTCCTGAGATTCCAAACGGAACGATCCGCTGAAGGTTTTGGCTCCAGTGCTTGCGTTGGATCATGCTCGGGAACGAAGCGAATGCTTGGGTCATAGTCGATTCTCTGCTACTGCAGTTCCTCCATCAAACGTCGTAACTGAGTCCGAAGTGTGCGATCAATTTGGGTGTCATCGGTTTGCAGAATGATGCCGAACCGACCTACTTCCACGTCCTCGGAGACTTGCACCTGGGCGTTGGGACCCGACGAATTGATCAAGTAGGAAAGACCGTCCGAGAGTTGCTGTGCATCCTCAGGATGGAGCTTGATCGTGATGTTCCTCTGTCCAGCGACCAGCCGAATGGAGTCTTGGATCCAATCCAAAAGTATCGTGGGATCGGATTCGATTTGACGGATAAGAAGCTTTTCCGCGATCGCGATCGAAAGGGCGATGGTCTCATGCTGCCATTGCCTCAGCCACTGCTCGGTCGCGGCTTCAAGCTCTTTGCAGAATCGATCGACACTCTGCGTCGACTGCTGGGCTTTCTCACTTGCAAGCTGATTGGCGAGTTGATGCGCCATTTTTTCAACCTGGTTTTGGCCGCTCTTCAAGCCTTCCTGCTGGGCTTGCGATCGGATGCGGTCGCACTCGGATTGGCTCTCTCGTATCAACTGCTGAGCTTGTTGACGAACAGTGTCGAGGTATTCCCTCGCTCGGGTTGTCACATCTTCCCAATTGAAGACCTCGGCCTGCGCGGTGTTGGATCCGGCCGGAATCGATCGCGATTTGAATACACTCGCCATAGAAGATTTCGCCCGGTTATGCCGCTTTGAAAGAGGAAACGCGATCGACCTGGGCTATCCGGCCCGATGCCATCAACCGTTCGGATTGTTCTAAGATCGTTTTTTGCGAGCAACTCGATTCCGATTCACTCTGATGGGGCATGCGTCGGAGGAAGTCACGAAACTTTTTGAGATCGTCGCGAGGAATGAGCCGTTCGATGCGTTGAAGCATCGCGGGACTCGCATTTCTCAAAGCGTGGAGAACATCCGTACGCTCGCAGGAGTGAAGGAGGGTCACCAAATCTCCATCGGTCAGATGGAGCAGGTCGTCAAAGGCCGTTTGCAGGGGGAGCGAGTTCGGTGCAGTTTCTTGTTCCGATTCCGAATCGAGCTTGGGCCGATTTGCATCTTTGCGATGGGACTCCATCGAAAGAATGCGAGGGGACTCGAAAATGTCGGATGCCTCGTCGTTCCCGGAGATTGCCGCGTTCGATGGCAACGGGGATGGAGGGAGGCCGGCAAAGGAGGATTCGCTCGATGGGTTCGATGGTCCGTGCCAGCCCAGTTGCATCGCCACGTCCGGGTTTTTTGCGGCGATCGCTTTGAGCCAGGCTTGCTTCTGGTTCCCTTGGAACTGTTCGATGATGGCTGCGAGTTTGGCGATGCCAGCGATGGTAGCTGTCGTGGTCGTGGGCTGCTGCTTCGGGAGCTTCTTTTCGACTTCGGCTAGGATATCCGTGAGAATGCTGGGATCGACCAAAAAGAGATTGGGGATCGCTGCCAGGGTTGCACCGGCGGTCTCGACCGGAAGGTGGTCGAGCAAGGCTTTGGCGCGTTCGGGCGATAGTTGGTTGAGAACCGTGGCGATGACTGTCGGTCGTTCGTTGGCGAGAAAGGTCGCTAAGGCCGAGGGATCCCAGGCTAACCAAGGCAACTCGCTTTCGGTTACGCGGCTAGCGAGCGGTGACCCCGTGTTGGAAGCGGCTCCGGCGGGCGATGCGTTGGCGCTCCATTCGACGCGGTCATGCGAGGAGGATTCGGCCAGGAGAGCGGCGGCGGGCGACTCTGTCGCGGATTCCATCGTCCCGGTCGACGGTTGGAGCGCATGCAGCATGCTCTGCAGGTCGTTCATCGCTTGGGCGCGTTCGGATGCGGAAACCGTACCGAGCTTGGTCATCGCTTGCTTAACCAGGCGAGCCATATCAGGGGGGAGTTGCCCCAGCAAACTTCTCGCGGTGCCAGCATCCAGCGACTGCAAGACGATGGCGACTTGGCGAATGCGTTGATCGGCGGCTGGCATGGACGGTCCGGTGGCTCGGAGAAGACGGTTTACGACAGTCCTCTTCTTTACCTAGTTTGCCAGTCGCGAGTCCAGGTCAGATCGGTGAAACAGGATCGGGAAGCAGGGGGGCGTCGACAGGCTCGAACTCAGAGCGCGACCACGAAAAAAGGGCGGAGTGAACCCCGCCCTTGCATGCTTCGCGTCCATCGAACGCTGTTTAGCTAGCTTTGAATTCGTTAAGCTTCGCGAGGAGCGCTTCGAGAGCGGGCTTTAGAACCTCTTCGACACCGGGCAGTGCAAGCACTTTGTCGATCATAGGCTTCAGGTCCTTCGAGGCGGTTTGGAAGATATTGGCGACCACCCCTTTGGCTGCGTCTGGCAATTTGGCAAAAGATTCGCCCATCGATCCGAAGGTTTCGGTGAGCTGTGTGACAACCGGGGCTGCTGCTTTGGCCGTATCGCTATCTTTGACATTCGCCAGGGTCGACGAGAGTTGTCCAATCGATGCTTGAATGCCTTTCAGCATCGCTTCGCCACCTTCGACAGAGGCCAGGGAATCGGTTGCCTTCTTGTAAAGGTCGTCGAGGCCTGCGGCGGCGGCAGCATCTTTGGCCATTTCCTTAGCAGCCGAAGCAGCGTCTTGCGCAGCGCTCGCGGCGCTTTGGGCGGCATCCTTGGCGGATTCCGCTGCATCTTTCGCAGCCGAAGCCGCTTCTTTGTTCATTTCTTCTGCTTTTTTGGTGGCTTCCGGGGTGCAACCCAACATGGGTACCGAAGCGATCGCAATCGATGCCATCCAAGTCCAAGAGCGTTTCATGATATCTACCTTTCAAAGTGTTCGAACACAAAAAACCGAATCACACGGACTGTCCTTCGACCTGCGACTCGGTTGCTTGGATTATACACGAAGATTCCATATCTCGCTTCTGGTGAACTCCGCTTTGAATCTCGAGGGAGATCTGCTGAACGCTCTCTAACAGTTCGAGCTCTTGATCGAATTCATTCTCCGCTGAGGAAGTGAACGACTCGTCGCTCAACATCCATGGGGCATGCTGCGCAAAGCACGTATCGACGGCCATGCAGTCAAGTTGCATCGCCAAGGAGTCGAGTGTGCCAGGTTCCAACGAGTCGTAGGACATCGAGTCTCCCAAGTCTTGCAGGACGATCTGAAATGCCTCACCAGGAGTGACAGCCTTCATCGCTTCCCCTTCCAAGCAGCTCCATACGGCTGCGAGGGCTGGGTCGCGGTGGGTCGATCGGGAACGCGATCGAAATGGTTTGTTCTCTCGTTGCGCTACTTCGCGTCGCAGTTGATCCCAGGCCAACGCATTGACGAAGGTGCTTGGATCCATGGAAGTAGGGTGTTCAGGGGAGCGAGCCATAATGCGCCTCGATGGGACCAGAGATTACAAGATCTTCGGTACCATAGAACGCAATTCGCGGCGGGGTCGCATCGACGGAGCGCTGAAAGCAGAGAAAGCTTGCTGCGTGGGTAAGGATTGCGGAAGAGTCGGCGTGTAGGGGTTGTGTGGGCGGGGCTGTTAGGCTGCCGACGCCTTTTCGATCGATGGTGTGACTTTGGTCGGCTTTCGTCTTCGAGGGCGGACGACCTCCAGAGCGACGCAGTAATCGAGGTTGGGACGGAAGATCGTGAGCAACGCAAGTGGGACGAACCAAGCCAAATAGAGACCGCCACCAAATCCGTGCCAGCATTGTGTTGCGGCCATCAATGCGGCGGAGCAACTCATCAGGGTAGCAAGACTTTTCTGAGCCGGCCAAGCGACGAAGGAAACGCTAAGAAGCACAAAGATCACAATCAACGGGATACGCATCACGGGATACCAGCCCAAACCCCAGATGCCATCCATCCCGGTCATGGCAATCTGTTTAATGCCGAACATGTAGCCGAGGTGCTGCAAAACATTATTCGGATGGAGAATGATCATCGCGACCATCAGCCCCACAATCGACGTTACAAAGCCGCCCGTGAAGCGACGAATGCCCCTTTGCCAATAGAAACTGCACCAAAGGGGCAAAAGGGAGAACGGGTAGTAGACCACGCCGGCCGCGCACCCCAAGCACAATCCGGCTGCGAAGGGCTGGCGATACAAAAGAACCGCGAGCAGGAGCAAAGCGCTCGGGACAACGTGATCGACCCGCCCGGTCATATACGCCGTGTAGGGGAGCAAAAGATAAAGAGTCGCCGCACCTACGCCGGTTTTGAAATTGCCAAAGTGCCAGTAGCCAATCGCCACAATGCTGAGCACCATGACCAAATTCGCGCCGATCGACATGCATCGGGATAGCAACAGCTTCAACCGCGATGGGGGTTTCGGCTCCTCTCGCATCTCGTCACTCGACTCGTCCCCTGGCCCCGACATAGGAACCGTTGAGATATCCGGCAACGCCGCCATCAAAATGTATCCGGGCCCCCCACTAGTCAGATCACGCCCCGAGTAGGACGGCTGGCTAACGGCGACATTCACCAAGAGATAAACCAGCATCGATGTTCCCAGAAAGAGCATGCCGCCACTGCTCAAATTCGGGTCCAGCATGGGCCGCCGCACAATGGCCGTGTCCAGTAGCAGTCGTATCACTAATAGACTGGCGACAATAATCAGCCACAAGTATCCGAAGTAGAGCAATGTCGGGCTCTGCAGCGACGCTTGGAACGCACGCTCGGCCGCAGTCGATCCGTCCCCTGCCGTCTCCACACCCCCTCCGCTCTCGGGGGTTCCCTGGCTCGGAATGTCGCCCTCGGCCCGTTTGTCCAGGGTGGCGACATCGGCCGGGGAAGGGACCAATTGACGACTCCCTTCGAAGACCATCATGAGTCCGGGGGTGAACAAAAGGATCAAGACGATGTCGAGATTCCGCAACGACCAAAACCGATGGAACATCAGAAACAACCCGATGGCCAGGAATGTCGACAAAAACACCCAGGTCGGCGGCTCGAGTCGCAAGTAGTTCGATAGGAAATCGGTCATAGCGATAGCATGCGCGATGCACCGAAAAAGTACAACATCAGCATCAGAAGCGAATTTAATCTTCTCCAACGCTCGGTCCAACGATTGTGTGCACCCAAGCACCTCGACCTATCCCTCCCCACTTCCGCCCCCACCCAAATCCAAAATTTGATTCTTCGGATAAGGGACCTTCGACTCCCTTAAAACCGGTCGCGAGAGAAAGAAGTGTGCCAAAACGAGCCGTGCGTGCCTGTTTGGACACGAAATTAAACAGAAATTAAGAGAAAGTTTTGCGGTTAGCGCCTCCGTTTGTCGCGGGCTACCACAACACCCCGACGTTCATAGCACGGTTCAGGGTGACAGTTGTATCCATTTCCGAGGAGGCTGTTCTGTGTCTTTTCACTCGCTCCACGCGATGCCAATTCATCCACCGCATAACCATATACCAGTAACCGAACTTGTTTCCATGAATCCATCCGGCTTTCCAACGACGGCCGCTCACGAAGTCCTCTCCAGACCTGAACTTGTTCTCCCCATTCTGGCTCGCAGCCTCCGGGAAGAAGTCGTCTTTTTTAGTCAGGACAACAACGGGCGAATCACCTTTTTGAACGATGCTTGCGAAAGCGTCCTCGGGGTTTCGCGAGGGGAATTGTTGGAGCGATCGTTTTACGACTTTCTTACCGATTCGCCGATCAATGACGCGTTCCGGGCGAACAATTGGATTTCGTCCACGGAGTACATTCCGACCAAAAAGCAATGCGAACTGGAGTTCTCGTCTGGCAAACGCCTGCGGGTTGAATGCTGGATGGTTCCGGTAGTGCATCACGGGATTATGGTCGGCGCGACCGGTATCCTAAGGAACTTGTCGACAAACGATTCGACCGAACTCTCTCCCGAAGCGCAGAAGCAATTGCTTGAAAAAGCAGCGTTGCTTACTCCGGTGGAGCGGCAAGTCGTCGAGCTGGTAGTGGATGGTCAGATGAACAAGCGAATTGCGTCCCAATTGGGAGTCGCGTTGCGAACGATTGAATCTCGCCGTTCCCGTGCGATGTCGAAGCTCGGAGTGAGCTCCCTGTCCCAGCTTGTGCAGTACTGGATTCAGATTCGTCGTTTGGAGGGGGCACGCTGATCTAGCACGCCCCTAAGCCTTGCACTATCTTTTCTCACCTCGAGAGTCCGCTCTTTTCCAAACGAGGTGAGTCATGAAGGCGCTTGTCAAATCGAAGCGCGATGTTGGGTTGGAACTTCTAGATGTTCCCAAACCGACGATCGGTATCAACGACTGTCTGATCCGCGTTCACAAAACGGGAATCTGCGGAACCGATTTGCATATCTACAACTGGGACGCTTGGGCCCAGAAGACGATCCCGGTACCGATGGTCGTCGGCCATGAATTTGTTGGTGAAATCGTCGAAGTGGGAGCGAATGTCACCGATTTCTTCCCCGGTGAAATCGTCTCGGGCGAAGGGCACGTCGTGTGTGGTCGATGCCGCAATTGCTTGGCCGGTCGCAGGCATTTGTGCAAGGACACGTCGGGGGTTGGGGTCAATCGGACCGGTGCATTTGCCGAATACATCGCACTCCCGATGACAAACGTTTGGCATCACAAGAGTACGATCGACCGCGATATCGCGTCCATCTTCGACCCGCTCGGGAATGCGGTCCACACCGCCCTAAGCTTCGATCTCCTCGGGGAGGACGTGTTGATTACGGGGGCGGGACCGATCGGTCTCATGGCCGTCGCCGTTGTCCGCCACGCGGGGGCTCGCCATGTTGTCGTCTCCGATTTGAATCCTTATCGGCTCGATTTGGCCCGCAAGATGGGAGCGACCGTTGCCGTCGACCCCCGAGAGAAAACGCTCGCGCAAGTCCAAAAGGAGCTGGACATGCGCGAGGGATTCGACGTCGGACTCGAAATGTCGGGGTCCCCGGCAGCCCTCCGATCCATGCTCGAGAGCATGTGCCATGGCGGAAAGATCGCCATGTTGGGAATTCCCTCCGAACCCATCGCCATCGATTGGAATCTGGTGGTCTTTAACATGTTGACCATCAAAGGTATCTACGGACGGGAGATGTATGAGACCTGGTACAAGATGTCGGTCATGCTCGATAGCGGCCTGGATATCAGCCCGGTTATTACCCATCGCTTCTCTTTCCGTGATTTCGAAAAAGGATTCCAAGCCATGCAGAGCGGGATGTGCGGCAAGGTCGTGTTGGATTGGAGCGACGCCTGAACCTGGTCACCCCATCGCATTCGCGCCCGTCGGCCGGGTTCGGTTTTGGATTCTGGCCTGAATGGCTACAATCCGGTCCCTGACGGATCGCCCTCCACCTTCGCTCCTTGAAAGCTGACCTATGACTCCACCGAAACTCCTGGTTACCGCGGCGTTGCCCTACGCAAACGGGCAAATCCATTTGGGCCATTTGGTCGAGTACATCCAAACCGATATTTGGGTCCGCTATCAACGTCTGATCGGCCGTCGATGCATCTACATTTGCGCCGACGATACGCACGGCACGGCCATCATGATTCGCGCCCGCCAAGAGGGACGAGCGGAGGTCGAGCTGATCGCCGATATGCAGCGATCGCACGAACGAGATTTCGCGGGTTTCGATATCTCCTTTGATCATTACGGTAGCACGAACAGCGACGAGAACCGCCAGCTTTGCCACACCATTTGGCAGTCCCTTCGCGATGCTAACTTGATCGTGGAGGATGATGTCGAGCAGCTCTTCGACCCCGAAGCAGGGACCTTCCTCGCAGATCGGTTCGTCAAGGGAACTTGCCCCTCCTGCAAATCACCCGATCAGTATGGTGACAACTGCAGCAAATGCGGAGCGACTTACTCCCCGACGGAGTTGATCGATCCGGTGAGCACCCTCAGCGGAGCTACCCCGGTAGCGAAAACGGCTAAGCACTTGTTTGTCCGCCTTGAGAGCTTGCACGACTTCCTCGATTCCTGGACTCAGTCGGGCGAGCACCTGCAAAACGAGATCGCTAACTATCTCAAGGGTCACTTCCTAGGCAAACCTTTGCGCGATTGGGACGTCTCGCGCCCCGCTCCCTATTTCGGTTTCGAGATCCCCGATAGCCCAGGGAACTACTGGTATGTTTGGTTCGATGCGCCGATCGGCTACATCGCCTCGACTTGGCAGTGGTGCAAAAAACACAATGAGAATCTCGAGGACTGGTGGAAGAGCGACGCGACGGAAATCCACCACTTCATTGGCAAAGATATCACCTATTTCCACACCCTCTTTTGGCCCGGCGTTCTCCACTCAGCTGGATTCTCGCTCCCGCAATCCGTTCACATCCACGGATTCCTTACCGTCGATGGTGAGAAGATGGCCAAGAGAAAGGGGACGCAGGTTCAGGCTGCCACCTACCTCAAGCATTTGGATCCCGCGTACCTGCGTTACTACTACGCCTCCAAACTGGGGCCGCGATTGGATGATATCGACCTCAACCTGACCGAGTTTGCCAACAAAGTGAACTCCGATTTGGTCGGCAAGGTCGTGAACTTGGCCAGCCGCACGGCGAGATTCATCGAATCGGTCGGACTCGCTCCCGAATATCCGCATGATGGCGGCCTGTTCGCTTCCGCAGCCTCGGCAGGCGAAAAAATCGCGCAAGCCTACGAACAACTGGACTACGCGCGAGCCATGCGACTCATCATGGAGATCGCCGACCAAGCCAATGCGTTCGTCGAAAACTCGGCTCCTTGGGCACTGAAAAAGGATCCGACTCAACAAGTCCGACTGCAAGAAGTCTGCACCATTGTTCTCAATTTGTTCCGACAACTTTGCGTCTATTTGGCCCCGGTACTCCCGCGGTTGGCCGAGCAATGTGGACAGCTCCTTCAAAGCCCTATTGAGCATTGGAACGACAGCCAAAGTCCATTGGTCGGATCTCCTATCTCCAAATTCGAACACCTTCTCCAAAGACTCCAACCTGAGAAAGTCCAAGCTATGATCGAAGAAAGCAAAGCGGAGGCAGCTCCACTGTCCGAAACAACTCCTAGCACCGAAGTGACCGCAGCGCCCCAAGATTCAGGCGATGCTCTCGCCGCAGAACCGCTCGCTCCCGTCTGCACGATCGACGATTTCACCAAGGTGGATCTGCGGGTCGCGCGAATTATCAAAGCGGAAGAAGTCCCCGAGGCGAAAAAGCTCGTCAAGCTGACTGTATCCTTAGGTGGCGAAAACGTCCGCACTGTCTTTGCCGGAATCAAAGCGGCGTACACGCTGGAGCAGTTGCAGGGGCGATTGGTCGTCATCGTTGCCAATCTGCAGCCTCGTCAAATGAAGTTCGGTTTGAGCGAAGGGATGGTCACGGCAGCTGGCCCTGGAGGAACCGAAGTCTTTTTGCTCGGCGTCGATAGCGGCGCTGTCCCCGGTCAACGGGTTCACTGATACCCGCATCTCGGCCCGTTTCGGCTTATTCGATCATCCAACGGTTTTCTAACTCATGACCATTTCTTACGACAAACAACAGCTCATCGACAGCATTCATCAGCATGCCCTCAAGTTCGGGCAGTTCACGTTGGCGAGCGGTAAACAAGCGTCTTTCTATCTCGATTGCCGCATGGTAACGCTTCACCCTCAAGGGGCCAACCAAATTGCTGCAGGCATGCTCGATGTCCTGGAGAAGGGAGCCTTTGGTGGCATTCCACAAGCTGTTGGGGGGCTCGCCATCGGGGCCGACCCCATCACCGCTTCGGTCGTGGTCCATGCCGGATTGCGACAACATCCCATCCTCGGCTTCATGGTTCGCAAAGAACCGAAGCAGCATGGAACTGGAAAGTTGGTCGAAGGGCCCGTGACCCCAGGCATGAAAGTGGTCATCGTCGAAGACGTCATCACTAGCGGCGGCAGCGCCTTGAAAGCAGCTGCCGCGGCTAAGGATTTCGGACTCGATGTGATTGGTGCGATCGGAGTGGTCGATCGACTCGAAGGTGGGCGTGCCAATTTCGACGCAGCAGGGATCCCATTAGTCACCCTGCTTACGATCGATGATCTCATCCCGCCAGCACAGCGTTAGATGCCCGAGCTTCCCGAGGTGGAGACGATGCGGAGAGGTTTGCTCCCCATCGTCGGCAGTCGTATCACCGAGGTGGAATTTCCCGAAATTCCCTACCGACCCATCGTTGTACTGCCGGATAGAGAGGCGTTCGCACGAGGATGTTTGGGGAAACAGATCCGCGATGTGCGACGGATCGCCAAACGGGTGCTGGTAGACCTCGACAACGGATTGTCCATCGTGATGCAACCCAAAATGGCCGGCATCGCGATGCTTCGCGATGCGCCCTCTCCTCAGCATATTCGAGTCCTCTTTCATCTCGATCGCCCCGCTCCTCACGACCAGTTCCTCTATTGGGATCGCCGGGGGCTGGGGAACGTTTGCCTTTGGAGCCAGGCTGAGATCGATGCGGTGCTAGGCCCGAATCGGCTCGGCCCCGACGCATCGATTGTCGATGCGGATCTCTTCGTGTCACGATTTCGAGAATGCAATCGCGAAGTCAAAGTGGCCATGCTAGACCAATCCCTCGTCGCAGGGATCGGAAACCTTTACGCGGCCGAAATTCTCTTTGCTGCAAAGATACACCCGCAACAGCGATGCACCGATTTGTCCACTCGCCAATGGAAACGAATCCACGAAGAAACCATTCGCATCCTCCAGCAAGCGATCGAGAATGAAGGCTCAACGCTCAAAGATGGAACCTATCGCAATGCCATCAATGGAGAAGGAGGATACCAATCGATGCACCGAGTCTATGACCGCGAAGGCTTGCCCTGCACGCGTTGCTCCAAAGGAACGGTGCAACGTATTGTTCAGGGGCAGCGGAGCACGTTCTTTTGTCCCCGCTGCCAGAAAATTCAATAGCCGCATACGAGCACTTTCCGGCTCCTAGGGGCGTTGGCGCGGTTGGGATTACTTCTTTCGCTTGGCGACTTGTTCCTTCATGAACTTGAGGCCTTGCTCAGCCAATTGCAGTTCATCGTCGAACATCCGTCTCCAGATCCGGGTCGCAGCAGCCAGTTCAGGCAGTGCTAAGCCAAATGCTTCGATGACCAACCAGCCGTCGTATTGGACCGATGCGAGCGCGTCGAAGGTCTCATCCCATCGAATGTCACCTAAGCCGGGAGTGCTGCGGTCGTTTTCGCTGATGTGAACATGGCACATCATGTCCTGGATGGCATGAATCGCTTTGGTGATGCTCTTCTCTTCGATGTTCGCATGGAAAGTGTCGTACATCATGCGGCAGTTTGGATGATTGACCTGACGGCAGAACTCGGCTGCGTCGGCTTGCCCGTTAAGAAAATAGACTTCGAATCGATTGAGTGGTTCGACCCCGAGCATCACTCCGACTTTCCCAGCATGCTCCGCAGTTTGCTTCATGCTTTCGATCCCCCAAGCCCACTCTTGTTCGGTGCGACCCGAGCCGGTGAAGTGGCCGATGGCGGAATGGTAAGGACCGACGAGGGTTTCTACGCCAGCCGCGGCGCAGCAATCAAGTGTCTTCTTGTTGAGCTCGACCCCTTTCTTTCGGGCCGCTGCGTCGGGACTGATCGGGTTATCTTCCACACCGCGAACCGTTACTCCCGTTCGCCGCAGTCCCAGGTCATCCAGTCGCTTGCCCCAAGCCGCGTAGTCCAGATCGAGATTGAACAGCGGAATCTCGACTCCATCGAACCCCATCTTCTTAAGCTTTTCCAGATTGGGCAACATGCTGTCCTGGAGTTCGCCGGACCAAAGAAGAAGATTCATTCCGTATTGCATTATCAGTTCTCGGTGGAGGATAGAGAGGAAAGGGTTCAAACGATAGGCGGATTATAGTTCAGAACTCTCGCAAATGTCAGGTTCGCGATCAAGCGACGTCCATCACCCATGCGCCGTGCCGCAGCGAGCGGACGGTGTCTTTCCAATTCGGTATGAACTCTTGGGCGACAAATCCTTGATAGCCGGTAGCTAAGATCTCCTTCAAAATGGGTGGGTAATAGATCTCTTGATGCTCATCCATTTCGCAACGGCCCGGATTGCCCGCCGTGTGATAATGACCAATCCACGGATGGTACGCGCGGATGCGCCGAATGATGTCTCCATTCATGATCTGGACGTGGTAAATGTCGAAAAGGAGTTTGAATCGAGGCGAATCCATCTTCTTCACCAAGTCGATGCAGTGGTCGACATCGTCTCCATAGTAGCCTGGATGCCCCTTCATGGGATGGCTGTCGTCTCGGGAGTTGAGATGCTCCAACACGAGCGTGATCTTCTTCTCTTCCGCGTACTCGATGACTTGCTTCCAGCAATCCAAGCAATTCTGGTCCGCGGTGGCATCGAGCATGTCGGGGACTCGCATGCCGGTGAAGGTGATCACCGACGGAGCGCCAAAGCGAACCGCTGTATCGATGCCTGTTTTCAGCTTTTCAATGCACAGCGCGTGATTGGACCGGTCGGTGGGACCGTTTCCAAACCCATGACTGCTGACCAGCGCGATTTTGAGTCCCTTTTGAACCGCTTCGGGATAGAACTTCGCATCGATTCCCTCGATCCCTTCGATACCAATTTCGACGCAATGATCGATGAGTTTCGACTCGGGCATCGGTTTGAAACACCATCCCATCACGGATTGGCGAATGCGGCGATGCGTGACGCGAAAGGAATCAGAAAATGCCGCGTGCTCGTCGGTCGAATCGGTAGCCATCGCGGTCCCTGGTGTGTGCAAGCCCGAGGCAATCCAGGTTCCTCCCGCGATTGCGCTCGCATTCTGAAGCCATTGGCGTCGACCAATAGACGGGGTTTGATCCTCCCGAGGGAAGGACTTTGGAGTGTTCATGTCGGATGCGTTCTTGGAGTGGAGAGAAAGCCATCCTTGACACTAACCGTTAACCTCGGAAGCCAGCGAGGAGTCCATTCAGGCAGCGCTGCGGAGCTCGGAGGAGTCGCGATCTTCTACTCCCTTGGCACCGAGATCGAATCGCTTTCGAAGCTGGTATCGGAAGATCAAGAAGAAACGCCCTGCCATGGTCTCGCTCTTGCGCCGCGGCTCGAAAACCTTGCCGAGAGGTCCTGCCAAAATCGCTGGCAACAAGATGAGCTCAGCAATAACCCCTGCGATGAGGATGGCCAGCATCAGCCATCCGAACCGCTGTGTCGGCGTGAACGTGCTAAATGCGAAGACGGACAATCCCAGCCCGCTGATACATGCGGCTTGCAACGTCGGTGTCGCGCATCGCTTGTAACAAGACACGATGGCTTTGCGTCGGTCGCGAACCACGTGGAGGTCCTCTCGGTACCAAGCCAAGAAGTGAATCGTATCGTCCACCGCGACTCCCAATGCGATGCTGGCCGTCATCATCGAGCCGATATCAATCGGAATGCCCAGCCATCCCATGCCACCGAAAATCGCAAGGACAGGTAGCACGTTTGGAATCATCGCCACCATCCCCGCTCGCAAACTGCGGGAGACGAATACCATCAACGGAGTGATGGTCAAAAAAGACCACATGGTGCTTTCGATCAAGCTCGCTAGCAACGCGCGCTGGGCCTTATAAACAATCGGTACCACCCCCGTGTAAACCGAACGGACCCACTCTTTCGGAACCTTGGGGTCGTCCGATTCTAAATCGATCACGCGCTGGAGGGCGACATCCAGAACATCGACTTCTGCGTTGGAGAAAGAGCCCGCGAGAACCACGGCGTCCAAGTCGTTCAGCTTCTGCAATTGGACGTAAGGTACATCGGCGGGAGGCGCACTGATCCGAGCGATCTTGACACGCGACTTCGCCAGTAGATTGGATAATTCCTCCGACCGAAGCTTCGATTTCTCTACGTCAGCCGGCGGCAGGTCTTTGCTCGTGGGGTCCCAAAGGGCAATGTCGCGACCCGCCATCTTGGCTTCGCCGGTCCAAGCGGTCATCTGGCGAAGGATTCGTACGCGGTCCTGCTGGGCTTGAATAATGGGATACAGCGAATCCCTCATCTCCTGAACGAACTGACCGTAGTCAACTCCCTGGAAGGCTGCGACCCGAAGGCTGATCCGCCAAAGCTCGCTCCCGGTGTCGGGATCGATGCGGAGAAAGCCGGATTGGATCAATTCATCGCGACTGTTTTCGAGCTGCTGATTGTAGCCTTTTCGAATCAAGTAAGTCTGAGTGCTCGTTCCTTTGGAAGGAAGACTCGACGCGAACGTCGCTGCCGACATACTCCGCCCGACGATTTGGGGCCCGTCTTCGCCGAATCGCTTCTTGATCACGTCTTGTATCCGAACGATCGTCTCCATCCGTTCTAAGAACGTCAAGCGAGAAAGGTCTTCTCCGAGAGCAGTGTCATCGGTGCTGCTCGTATTGTCGGTCGGCTTTCCGTCGGAAGCGACCGCCATGCTTTCTTTGTCGAACTCGATCACGATCTCGAGTGGCACCAGCATGCCGAGCTTCTCTTCGAGCCATCGGTAGTCGCGCAGGATTCGAGCTTGCGAGTCGAAGAGCTCCAAAAGATTGATGCTCGTTTTGGTGTGGCTCAAACCCAATCCGATGAAGGCGACAAACAGAACACAGGCCGCCGCGACGCCATAATGATTTCGAACAAGGAAGCGGGCAAACGATGCCCACATGCGCTCGCTGCGCGTATCGTCGTCGATCGGCCGCTTCTCATTCGGTTTCTCACCGACCCAATTCTTGGCGAACCCGATTACGTGGAGCGCAGCGGGCAAGATCAAGAAAAGGATGACGTTCAGGACTAAGACCCCGGTGGCGGAGAAGAATCCGAACTTCTGGATCGGGACCAGTTCGCTAGCACAGAGTGAAAAAAGACCCAGAGCAGTGGTGATCGAGCACAAAATCGCGGGCTTGATCGCGTGAATGACCGCCCGTTCGGTCGCTCGGTGTAATCCGCCATGCCGCACGGCGTCTTTGTAGTAATTGATGAAGTGCACAGCGCCGGACATCGCTAGCACATAGACCAGCGATGGCATCGATAGCACGATCGCATCGACCGTCTCGCCGCACGCCCAGATAATAGCCAAGGAAGCTGCCGCACTCGTGACCGAGCAAGAAAAGACAATCCAAGTCAGAATGATGCTTCGAAGAGACCACCACGCCAGAAAGAGTCCCAATAGACCGGAGAGTCCGGCCAGGCGAACAAGCGTCTTTTCTCCCTCTTCGTCGATGGAGATGTTGTCGACAGGAGGACCGCCCAGGTGCAATTCAGAATCTTCAATGCCCGCTTTGGCAATCAGTCGTCGCAGAACCCCAGGGGGAACGTTGGGACGGAAGATCCGCATCTGCCCATGCCCCAGAATCGGCTTCATCTTCCCGCTCGTCGCGGGATCTAACGAAACGATCACACACGTTTGACGGCCATCGGGACCGATCGCAGTGCCTTTGAGACGCTCGATGGCCTCGGCATAACTCAGGGCATGCTTTCCCTGCGTCATTTGCTCGATGAGCGTCCGGCCCGTCTGCACGCCTTTAAAGTATTTGTGAGCTTCGACCGCATCGATGTCGTTCGGATCGATGGACTCTGGAGCGACGAGATTCGCCAATTTCGCGATCCGGGGATCGTCCAAAGAAGGATCCCCGTTGGGATCATCACCTAGGAGACAACCGTCCCAGCTAACGATAATGAACTGATCGGATGGGAAATTCTTGCGAAACCATGCAAGCTCGCCGGTCTCTTCGTACGTCTTGGGAAGCCAATCCTCAACTTTATTGACGTTACTCTGGACAGCTTTCCCCGCGCCGAAGAAGGCGAATGGAATGCCAGCAAAGCAAAGGATGAGAAGCAACCACCCAAATCGATCGTAGAATGTCTTACCGCCGAGTTTACTCTGCCGCACGCTTTGCCCCTTTGGTCACCCGCCAGAATTGTCCATAGCCTGGCTATCGCCGTCTTCCCTAACAGCCTCAGTAGTGTACTAAAGTCTCCTTTGCATCGACAGTTTGAAAACCAGGACTTGCGAAGAATCCCCAGATCGAGCCTTGTTTTGGCAAACAAGGTAATTTGGCGAACCCCCCAGAAGTCCATGGGAATGGGTCCCGTCGAGCCCGTCGCGAACGGTCGAATTTTTTCTCACTAGAAGATGCGAAAAAGATTCAAAAATGGGGCGGGCGTTATTGAGACCGCTTCTCATTTAGGTCGATGATGGATATAGTAAAAGAAAGTATGGTGTTTGGTGTTTCCGACAGACCTGCTGAGCGACTATGTCCGCGAACCCCGTTCCTCTCGATACCTTGAAACCCGAAGATCACGGGGTGATCGTTGATATGTCGGGAGATCCTTGCCATCTCAAACGTCTTCAAGAGATCGGGTTGCAGGTCGGGTGCAACGTTCGCATGGTATGCCCCGGGAAGCCGTGCATGATCTGCGTAGAGGGTCGCCGCCTCAGTTTGCGTCTGGACGAGCAAGCCGAAATCTTTGTCGCGACCGACGACGCCTCCCATTGTTAGGTGGCCCTTCCAACTATCTCGCGAGCCTCAGCGTGAAACTCTCCCAGCTTGCTCCAGGTCAATCGGGCGTCATTGATCACATCGTCGGAGATGACGTTCTCGCGAGCAGACTGATGGAAATGGGACTTCTCGATGGCGAGCCTATCGAGGTGGTCGGCCGGGCTCCGATGGGCGACCCGACGGAATACGCGCTGCGAGGGTATCGCATCAGTTTGCGTCGCAATGAGTCCGACCGAGTCGAAGTCACCCTTACCTCCCCCTCGGCTTCGCAATGAAACCCGCCAAAAAGTCGGTCGCGCTGATCGGCAACCCCAACACCGGTAAAAGCAGCCTCTTCAACGCGCTCTGCGGCATGTCGGCGCGTGTCGGGAATTATCCCGGCGTCACCGTCGAGCAGAAGATTGGGTCTCTCCTCGATTCCCCCGAGCCGATCGATATCATCGACCTGCCAGGCACCTACTCGCTCGCAGCCCGATCGGCCGATGAAGCGGTTACGATCGATGTCCTCTGCGGTGTGCAGCCAGGGGTGCCACGCCCGGATGCGGTCGTTGTCATCATCGATGCGACCAACATCGAACGAAACTTCTATCTCCTGAGCCAAGTCCTCGATTTATCCCTTCCCACATTGGTTGTCCTCAACATGTGGGATCGGGTTCTCGATGAAAAACATCGCGTCGACGTCAAGACTCTTGCCGAACGATTGGGGGTTCCCCTTCTCTGTACCACCGCCAGCCGGCGCGAGGGAGTGATCGCTGTCCGCACGGCCGTTCAACAACTGGTTGCTGCGAATAGCGACGTCTACACTCCCAAACACTCGCCTCGCGAGTACTATCCGGAATCCTTTCAGCAGGAGTCGGAAAGCCTGCGAAAGAAATTAGCGGATGCCAATCACCACCTGCCGGCGCTGGAAGTCGATCGTGTCTTGATCGACAAAGATGGTCACTTCCAACAGAAGATCGCCAAGCTGGAGATCCCAGGATTGCTCGATGCTATCGAACAAGCTCGGGAGAGGCTGGGGGAAGCGGGTTGCAAGATTCCGCTATTCGAAACCAAGCATCGTTACCAATGGGTTCGACAACAAATCGCGGGTTTGGTCGAACGCCCCCCCGCAAACGTTGCGAGCTCCAGCGATCGAATCGATCGATGGCTAACCCATCGATGGCTCGGGATGGCGTTTTTCATCGCCCTCATGTTCCTGATTTTTCAATCGATCACCCTACTGGCCGCTTGGCCGATGGACCAGGTCGAGCAGTGGCAGGGTTGGGTGCAGGGACTCGTGGAACAAGCCGTTGCGCCGGGGCCCCTTCGAAGTCTACTTCAAGATGGCGTGATCGCAGGGATAGGTGGTGTTCTCGTCTTCCTGCCCCAGATCGTTATCTTGTTCCTGTTCATAGCAATCTTAGAGGATTGCGGGTATATGTCCCGCGCGGCCTTTGTGGTCGATAAATTGATGTCATCGATCGGATTGAGCGGTCGGTCGTTCCTGCCGCTCATGTCGTCGTTCGCCTGCGCGGTACCAGGAATCATGGCCACCCGGACGATCGACAATACGCGCGACCGTATGGTGACCATTCTCATCGCACCGCTGATGAGCTGCTCCGCGCGGCTTCCGGTCTATGTGCTGATGGTCTCCGCCTTTGTGCCCGATATTCGCTACGCGGGCGGATGGCTCGCCCTGCAGGGGATCGTTCTCTTTCTCATGCACTGCGTCGGGGCTTTGGTCGCCATCCCCGTCGCGTGGTTTCTTCGCAAGTTCTTTTTCCCTGGGCAAGCTTCGACATTCCTGATGGAGCTGCATAGCTACAAGTGGCCATCTCCCTATGTCCTGTTCCAACGCGTTTGGGAAAGGGCGTCTGCGTTCGTGACCCGAGCCGGAACGTTGATCTTCTGCACGTCGGTCCTCGTCTGGGCCGCTGGGTACTTCCCCGGTGACACATCCAAATTGACCGAAGCGCAAAAACAAGTGGAGACATTGCAAACGGAGTTGGATGCGGCCACTGACGACAACAAAGAGGCCGTAACGAATCAATTGACCCAAGCGGAGGAGGAACTCAACACGGCTCGCAGCGAATTGATCGATGCCAGTTTCCTCGGCATGGCTGGCAAGTGGGTCGAGCCGGTCGTGAAGCCGCTAGGCTGGGATTGGAAGATCGGGGTTGCTACCATCGCATCGTTTCCGGCTCGCGAAGTCATCATCGCCACGCTCGGTACGATCTACTCGCTCGGCGCGGAAGAGGATGAGGAAAGCGAAGGGCTCAAGGCTCAAATGAAAGCAGAGAAGTGGGAGGATGGCCGACCGGTCTACACGCTGGCTACCGCTCTTTCGATCATGGTCTTCTTTGCTCTATGCGCGCAATGCTCCGCCACACTGCTTGTCATTCGACGCGAGACCAACTCCTGGCGTTGGCCGATCTTCTCGTTTGTCTATATGACCACACTCGCATATGCAGGGGCCTACCTGACCTACACCATCGCCAGCGCATGGGGGCTCGCCGCATAATGGACGGGCAAACCATCTTGGTTGCAACCATCGTTGGCATATGCCTCGCGTGGATGGTCCGTCGCGTTGTCGCCTCGATTTTGGGTTGGGTTCATGTGCATGACGCTCCCCAGTCTCCATGCGGTCATTGCACCGGATGCAGTCAAAAAGGCCAAAAGCCGTTGGTCCAGCTCACCCCCGGACCAGGGCAACGGCGCAGCTAGCCGCATTGCACCCCACGCACAGGAGGTTAAAGTAGCAGCGGCTCGCAACATTTCCCGCTGACGCCTCCCCGCTAACGACACCTCTCGCTTACGACCAAGGGTGCAATCATTTCGGAATCCAATTCACCGGCGCTGAACTCCGCGCGCAGGAAGGCCTATTGGCGACTCCTTCCCCTTTTGTTCGTTTGCTACATCATTGCGTACGTGGATCGTACCAACGTTGCCGTGGCCAAACTGACGATGGCGGAGGATCTGCCCGCCTTCACCAGTTGGGTGTTCGGCTTCGGCGGTGGCATCTTCTTCCTTGGCTACTTTCTTCTGGAGATCCCAGGTTCGCTGATTGTCGAACGATGGAGCGCACGCAAATGGATTTGCCGCATCATGGTGACCTGGGGAATCATGGCTGCGATGACGGCCTTCGTCCGGACGCCGACGCAGTTCTACATCGTTCGTTTTTTCCTCGGTGTCGCCGAAGCAGGCTTCTTTCCCGGTGTGCTGGTTTATCTCACCCACTGGTTTACCACGCGCGATCGGGCCCGAGCTATTTCCTACTTTCTTGTCGCATCCCCCATCGCGATGATGATCGGCCCCGCGATCTCACGGCTATTCATCGATATCGGCCGCACCATCACGATCGACGATGTGACCAAAACCAATCCTTCTCTTTTGGGAATGCAGGGCTGGCAGTGGATCTACATCATTTGGGGCATCCCGGCCGTCGTCGCAGGGATCGTTGTACTCCTCTACCTGACGGATCGTCCGCGCCACGCCAAATGGCTGACCGAAGAGGAACGCGAAGCACTCGAATCGGAACTCGCACGCGAAAAAGCCTTGAAGGGTGACGCCAAACACAAATCGGCCCTGGCCGCATTCACCAACCCGCGCGTCCTTCTTCTCTCGCTTGCTTACTTCGGGATCGTCACCGCCAATTACGGCATTGAGTTCTTTCTGCCGAGCGTGCTCAAGCAGTGGTATGACCTGACGCCAGGGCAAGTCTCGTTGCTGGCAATCATTCCTTCCCTGCTGATCATCCCGGGTCAGCTCTTTGTCGGCTGGAGCTCAGATCGCTTTCGCGAACGTCGATGGCATGCGGTGATTCCCGTGGTGATCGGTTCGACCATGCTCCTGGTTACTACGTTCACTCAAGGCAATTTGGTTCTGACCGTTCTTTGCTTCACCATCGCGGCGGCCGGCACGAAATCCTATATGCCCGCCTTCTGGTCCCTCCCCAGCCTCTTCCTCACTTCGTCGGCAGCGGCCGGTAGCGTCGGAATGATCAATTCCATCGGCAACCTCGGCGGCTTTTTAGGTCCGATGGTCATGGGGTATATGGACAGCAACTTCGGGGAATACAAGTATGGTCTATACGTTCTCTGTGCGACCAGCCTTTGTTCCGCCTTCTTGATTTCATTGCTGCCGCTCAAGAAAGAACCGCCGGTATAACACGAGCCGGCTGAACGAACTCCGCTCCCTTGCATGCGAATGGATCTCAATCCCCATGACTTGCCAACATCCGCGACGAGAGATGGCCCGGAGCGAACTTGTGCGACGGGGTTGGTTGCGGTGGCCGGCCGTGGGTGCGTCTTTCCTTGCGATGTGCCTTGCTGTTCCAATCGGCAACGCCCAAACCGTCGACTTGGAATTCTACGATGACGAATCGGGGGAGCCGGTAACCGCACGTTTCCAATGGAAGATGGGGGAGAAACGGGTGAGCCGACCTCGCGGCTTGCTCTGGAACGGCGAATGGTGGCTCGCCAATCCCCAATTCACCCTCGTCCCTCGCGGCGGCGACTTCGAATTCCTCGTCCAACGCGGCCCAGAATTCGTCGATATCCGCGGCGGCTTTACCATGGAGAAGAACGCCAAGGATGTTGTCGAGGTTGAAGTGCCTCGCTCCACCGATATGCACGCCGAGAACTGGTACAGCGCCGATCACTACACCGACTTGCCACCCGAGCAAGCTACCCGGTGGCAACGCGCCGATGCGCTCGATCTGATCTGCATCGATGCGAAAAACGGGACCTTTCCCGATTCCCATTCAAACGCCAGCGCAGAGGATGCCAATGACAAATCCGATGCACCGAAGTCCAAAAAGAAACGGGACAAGCTGGTCGAATCATCCGACCCCCATCTCGTCGGCTACCAGCTTCAAATCCCATGCACCGCGAGCAATTCGCAGAATGGATGCGTGCTCATTCACCGACTTCCCCAGTTGGAGCTCGATGGCGCCGAACTAGAGGATGCGCCGAACGCACGATCGAAGAATCTGTTTGAGCAATTGGAGGAGATGCCGCTCCTCACCGATCGCATCGCCGAGCTGAAGGATCCTTGGGCACGCGATGTTCCGATCTTGCTGGCGACCAAAGGGATTCGCGCCGTTCAAATCCTGTCCGCCTCGCATCGCCCGCAATCGGATGAGCCGCTGGTCTTGCGCCCCGCAGCCGAAAAGTCGGGTGTCTTTGCCACGATACAACGTTCGATGGGCAAGGAGCGAAGTCAGCTCTCCGTTTTTGCACCCTTCACACAGGAAGATCGCATTCGGTTCAAAGGTCCGAAGGCCGCTGGCGAGCTGACCGAGCAAGTCTACTGGCGAATGCTGGACGCCGGGCTGCGATTGACACCCACCGCGAGCAGCGGGTTTGGGCAAGCGGATACGCATCTCGGTTACAACCGCACGTACTTTTACAGCGAGTCACCACCCGATCCTCAGGCTTGGTTGAATGCCGTGTCGCTCGGCCGAACGACACCCACCAATGGCCCATTGCTTCGAACCCTCATCAATGGTCTTCCTCCTGGCTCGAATCAGACTAGCAGTAGTGGTACGCCTATCGATCTCGATATCGCGGTCTCGCTGACGGTGCGTGAGCCAGTGGATTACCTCGATGTGATCTTCAATGGTGAGACGCTTTATAGCGCCAAACTAGAAGACCATTACAACCGAGGGGAGTTTCCCCCGCTGCAGATTGAAGAGAGCGGATGGTTGGTGGTGCGCGTGGTGACGGCGCATGAAAAGGGGCAGCGCTTTGCAACGACTGCCCCGTTCTATTTCGAGTTCGATAATCAGGCTCGCATTTCCAAGCAAGCGGTTGAGTTCATGCAGCAGTGGCTGGCCCATGCCGAGCAAGCCATCGACGCCACGCCGCAAAAAGCCAACTACGCACCTTGGATCGAGAAAGCTCGGACCTTCTGGTCCGAGCAGCTGCAAAACGCCACCGCCCCCTGAGTGGTAGCCGCTCCTAGCAGTAGCCGGTCTCCGACCGGCGTTTGTTTTCAGCGGTCTCAGACCGGTTTTCCCGACCTACAGCACGCGGACAATCGCTTCCGATTCTTCCGTTCTCACTACCATGCGTAGCGATCCGGCTTCGAACGCTTCTTCCACCGCTTTGTAAAAGGCGTCGGGGTTGGAGACCGCTTGGCCATTCACCGACTTGATGACAATACCGGCCGGGAGTCTTGCAAAAGGTCCGCCTCGTTTGACCGCCATGACCTCGACCCCTTCGTTCGCTTCCAGGCCGTATTCACGACGCAGTTGACTCGAGACCTCTTCGACTTCGATGCCATAGTTCTCAAGCAACTGCACGCGCTGCTCTTGCTTGCGTTGATCGAACTCCCCGATCGTCACCTTGGTATCTACCGACTTTCCGTTGCGCACATAAGTCAACGAGACGGTGGAGCCAGGTTTCGTCTCACCGACCAGACGGATAATGGAGGAGTCGGTCGTTACCGGTTTGCCATTCACCGCAGTGATAATGTCTCCAGGTTCCAAGCCCGCTTGTTCGGCAGGTGATTTGCGATCGACGCGTCCAACGATCACGCCGCGCGTGGAAGGTGGCAGCTCCAACTGTTGGGCCAACTCGGGAGTAACGGTCACGGGACCGATGCCAACATACCCACGGGAGACTTGCCCAGTGGAAATGATGTCTCCCACGACACGTTTGGCTAGATTGCTCGGTACCGCAAAACAAACACCGTTGTACCCGCCTCCGCGCGATGCGATGGCCGTATTGATCCCGATGACTTCCCCTCGCAAGTTAACCAAGGGGCCACCGCTATTACCGGGATTGATCGCGGCATCGGTTTGGATGAAGTTGTCGTAGGCCGTGATGCCTTGATCGGTTCGCTCGGTGGCGCTGATGATTCCCGCGGTAACGGTTTGAGCCAATCCAAACGGGCTGCCGATGGCAATCACCCAATCCCCCACTTCCATCGTGGCGGAATCTCCAAGGGGAGCCGACACCAAACCCTTCGCATCGATCTTGAGGACGGCCAAGTCGGTGCGCTCGTCGGTGCCGATCACCTTCGCTTCGTACTTGCGATCATCGCTCAAATAAACCTCGAGAGCCGTCGCATCTTTGACCACGTGGTTGTTGGTCAAGATGTATCCGTCCTCGCGAATGATGACACCGGAGCCGAGACCGTTTTGAATCTGACGCATCTCGCCGGCTTGCTCGCTCAAGTCGGTTCCGCCGATACCACCGAAGAATTGCTCGGCCGGGGTCAAGCCTCGAGTCCGTTGGCGAACGTTCACCAAATTTTTAATGCTCACGACCGCTGGCTTGACCGATTTGCTCACATCCCGGAATACCCGGGAGAGCTGGTCCGCACTCGCGACGCTCGATTCATTGGCCAATTCGCTTCGGGAGGAACGCGCCTCCGCGACCTGCTGGGCATAAACGGCGGAACTGGTCCGTCCTGCGTCGGAATAAAACCAATACCCCACAGGGCCGGCGATCACCGCAGTCATCGTGAGCCACTTCCAGAAGCTTTGATTTGCTTGCATTTGAGTCTCTCTCAGGGCATTTCATGTAGGAGGAATCGGACGCCCGTGTCGCGTGCGAACTATGTCAATTCGTACGAAAACGGCAATGGGTTGGATTCCTGAGCATATTTCGTTCCAATTTTTTGGTCCGATCGGGAGCGGTGCTGATAGTCGCGCACCAGGGCGATTCCCCTGAAAAAACAAGGAATTCGCGGCGATCATTTCGCGCGAGTGGCGAATCGGTCGGCCGGAATCGTGGGAGCCAAAAGCGTACGATCCAATGACCGCGTGCTAGCCAGTAAGCTCATCCCAGATGGCTTGCCATTCACGCAGTGCGATTTCTTGCAGGCGAGTGACGTCGGTTGCAGCGGAGGCTGACTTCCAAGCCTCGACAGCTTGCGTGAATCGCGACGGGTCAAAGGGTTTGCCATCGGCTCCCACCCCAACCTTCTCGGCGACTCGGGCCATGAGCTCGGGGGAGTGGACTTGGCGGAACCAATAGTTGGCATTCCAAAAGTCCCCTTCGAGTCGGTGGATGATCCCATGGATGTAAGCGCTGATACCGCTCGTTGCGTCTTGAACAATCTCATGCGCTCTATCGATCATCCCCATTCTCACCCAGAGGATCGCTTCGAGAGGCTCCTCGACGAGAATGGGATAACGCTGCAGCCAACCCAATACGCGCTGCTCCTCGGGCGACGAATCGACCGCCACCAGCGGCATCGGGTCCGCACTCTCCTCCAACCACGCGCTAATCTCCTCCAACCGCTTCATACTCTTCCTCTGTAACGATGTAGGGTGGGCTCAATCCAGCCGAATGCTCCCTCCCCGATATTGACTCGATGTCAAACAATGCACTTTGATGATAGACGGTATGGTCAGTTTCTCCAAATCTTCCTTGGCTCTGCTGAACCCCAGCCTCCCAAGCTCGAAATCGGAATACTCGTTCGATTCCAGAACCCCATTTTTGTTCGTGTCATAGGCCTGAAACTCAAACTGGGATAACCTCCATTCGTCCGTCAACGCGGCATCGTTCTCTTGGACTGAATCGGCTCTCCAATCCACATAGTTTTGAATCCGGAAATACTTGGCTGTGGCGATAACTTCGGCAGGTAGTCCGATGCTTTGTGCATACTCGCTCACGGATTCTTTTTCTGACAAGTAGCCGTCTTTGTTTTGATCACATCGATCGAGCAGTTCCATCCATTCGTGTCCTAAAGCTGGGGTCAAACACAATCCAAACGACCGCTCGGGTTTGCTGATGCAACTCATCAACACGAGATTGTGGATGAGGAAACTGTTGGATACCTTTTGAAGTGTCCCACCCTCGACCTTCAAGCTCTCTTCATGGGTCCGCCAACTCTGACGCAAGCGATCCTCGGACCGCAGCAACGCCTCTTTGATTCGATAGAATCGAGCGATCTGGTTTTCACCGATCTTGAGGGGGAAGTCTTCATGCTGTGCGATGGCCAGGTCGGTAAATGCCTTCCATCCCGTTTTCGCGTTCCCCAGCAATCGGTTCGAAACCAGGCGGAAGGATGGTCGCAGTTGTTCAAAGCGGGCTAATCTTTCTTCTCCTGTCTTGTCTGGATGTAGAAACTCCAAAGCCAGATCCAGAGAGGGAGTTCGTTGGACGCCGGGGATTGCAGCGAATCTCGAGTTATCACTCGGCGAGTAGTAGTCGTATTGCGTACTCATCTGATCGGGGATTTGCTCGACCAGTGTTTTGACTGTTTTCCACCAAGTCTCGTCGAACGGTTCCAGATCTGCAGTGCCCCCTAGCTTCATGTAAGCAACAGCTGCAGCGACACGCGTCGCGTAAGACGCCTCATCCTGCAGGGCAACCTCTCGCATCAATCTCCGCAAAACAGGACATAATTCCGGAATGGGTGCCCCTATCGAATTAAGTATCTCGGGCAGCCGGTCTTTGTACCTCAGGAGAAGCGGATGTGGGTCTTGATTCAAGTACTCCAGTCTTGAGACAACATCGACGATCGGTGGGACTTCATACACTGGGTACGACAATGCAGAGCGACGACCGGTCGATGAACGAAAGGTGGCAGCGTTCAACTCTGGACTATACAAGTCCCTCAGTTTCGATATCGACCATCGAGGCATGGAACCAGAATGATCGACACCAATCAATGCCAAGAACAAGTGATGGGCGTCAGCCGCTTCCTTGACGTGCTGTTCTTCTACCCAGTCCATGACACGTGGTAGTTTCTCATTCGCAAGTCTTGGGAGAATCTCCTGCGCCTTCCTACGTCGATCTTCAGGCTTTGACTTGACCAGATCTTCGTATAAGAGATCCACTACTGCTGGTTCACGAGACCTTAATCGCAACAAAAGTTCTATCTTTCCACGCTTCTGACAAAGCTCGAAATAGGTCGGTAATAGCTCCTTGTCGGTTTTACTGTTGTACAACAGGATGAAACCTTCATGGGCCTGCTCCCATGCGGTAGGCGACTTCTCGTTCACAAGTACGTCGAGCCACTCGTCGATTGTCTTTCCCTCAAAGCGAGGTTTCGGCGCAACCTCCGCTACTTCCGTTTTGGTTAGTCCTTCCTCGAGATTCCCGGCCCGACCTTCGGTCCCATTGGCTACCTCCTTCTTCACCCGTCGCACTCTCGCGATGACCGTTTGGCCGTTAGCGATGGTGAATTGATCGCGGTCGATCTCCATCCCAGTACTTGGGCTATCAAACTCCAATGTATAAACGCCACCCCTCAATCGCGTTACCGTGTTGCCGGTCTCGATCGCCAACTTCTTTTCAATGCCACCCTTTTCTTTCTTGATCGAAATCTGTCCTTCATCCAACTCGGACTCGATGATGAGCTGACCTTCGTTCGTATCGAGTTTGATCCATACACCCAGGAAGAATGCCAACGGTACCAGTCCGCATAACAACCCGATGCCCCATCGACCCGCACTTGATCCCGATGACGACGACACTGGCAGCAAAGGAGCTGTATTGGTTTCGACCTTCGAGCGGGAACGGTATCGGGTGCTTGGTGAAATGCGATCGCTCTCGACAGGCACTGCCGTCTGCTTCATCTGCTGCGCCAATCGCCCCAAGCTCGAATCTTCGGCGAAAGGAGCCAGCGCCTCGGCGACATGGGCCGCACTGGCGGGACGAAGCTTGGGATCGGTTGCGAGCAACGCATCGATCACCTTGGCAAAACCATCAGGCAAATCGGGTCGCAACGTTTGAACCCGGGGCGGATGATGATGGGCCAGCAAACGAAGCTTTTCAATGGGCGACAGATGGGGGGCGGCAGCCAAGGGAGCTCGACCGCAAAGCAATTTAAAAAGGGTTGCTCCGAGTGAATACAAATCCGCGCGATAGTCGACAGCACCACTCTTTTCTGCTTGCTCGGGTGCCATGTAGTCCAGCGTTCCGAGAAACTGACCCACTGTCGTCAACTCGCTGGAGACCCCATCCCAACGATCGAGCAACGCCAACCCAAAGTCGAGGACTTTCACATTCCCCGCCTCATCGAGCATGATGTTGGAGGGCTTGATGTCGCGGTGCACGATCCCTTCGCTATGGGCATGAGATAAAGCCATCGCGACTTGATGGCCGATCTGTGCGACCTCTGCTACACCGAGCGAAAGTCCCGATCGTTGGAGCTTGGACAAATCCATGCCACGGATATGTTCCATGACCAAGTAATGGATATCGCCGATATGTCCTGCATCGGTGGCAGCGACGATCGCGGGATGGCGGAGTTTGCCTGCTGCCAAGATCTCGCGATCGAATCGAGCGATCGCGTCGGGCGTCTGTCTTGGCAGGTACAGGAGTTTCATGGCCACTTGGCGATGCAGCACGGTGTGCTCGGCCAAGTAGACCGAGCCCATCCCTCCGCAGCCGAGGGGTTCGAGCAATCGATAAGGACCGATGCGTTGATCCACTTCCAAAGGGCTCGTTCCCGCGATCCCAGGGAAGAGGGGGTGGTGAGGAATGATCCCGATCGGATCGGCTGCGTCCTGGGGTTCACCCGTCCGCTGCATAGAACGGAGTGGGAGTACCAATTCGTCTTGCGAGGGACGTGACTCGATGTCGCGGAACAGCGAAGAGCAGCGACTGCAATCGCTCAAGTGGGCTTCGATGGAATCGATCGCTTCGATTGGCAAGCGACCTTCCCAATAGGCTTGCAGTGTTTCGGTTGAAATGCATTCGGTATCGAGCGTGAGCTGTTCCATGAGGACAAACCTTTCGTGGCGACGATCGGGAGCGATTCTTACTCTATACCAGGACGAAAGGGGTGTGACAAAAAACTTAGCCGGAACCGTTTTGTCTGCGACGGTTGGAGACCACGCACCGTTTCGCACCCTCGAAAGTCGACTACACTAAACTGGAATCGATTTCCTCACGCCAACAAAGATTTCTCTATTTTTCATCATGCCTTCCAGCAGTGGAACCCGTCCCTCGTTGATCGCCGGCGCGAAGGCTCGCTCCGAAGAGGCTTGGTCGCAGATCGTTCTGATTTACTCCCCCTTGATCGTGGCTTGGGGGAGACGGCTGGGAGCGACCCCCGAACAGTGCGATGATTTATGCCAAGAGGTTTTCTCTGCGGCCGCGAAGGGGCTTGATTCGTTTCAAGCGGACGGAAAGAGTGGCAGCTTCCGCGGGTGGCTATGGCGTATCACCTATCGCAAGTGGATTGATGGGTATCGCAAAACGCGAGATGTTCCCGGTCCGGTGGGGGGAAGCACGGCGGCCTTGCGAATGGAGCAGATCCCTACTCCTGACGACGAGTCGCAGGAATGGAGCCATCCCGAGTGGATTCAAGGCGTCTTGGCCAGGGCGATGCGTCTGGTGCAAAGCGAGTTTCAAGAGCGGCATTGGAGTGCGTTTTGGATGTCGGCGGTGGAGGGGAAGCCTGCCGATCAGATCGCAATTACCCTGAGCATGTCTCCATCGAATGTGAGACAAATTCGGAGTCGGGTCTTAAGGCGGTTGCGAAACGTGATGGGGGATGCTCCCTAGCTGTTGGATTTCTTGCGAACGGATGGCGAAGACTCGTCTGGACACAGGGGGCTCGATGTTGTTATAGCTCCATTGCTTCAACATTTACGACCTACCCTTGGAACAATGAGCATGTTTAGCAATCGTCTGCGAACATTATGGACCGTCGTTTTTGTATTGGCTTGTTTGAATTCTCGACCACTACTCGCCGAGGGGTGGTCTTGGAATCCCTTTGCCAGCAAATCAGAGAGCAAAGATTCCAGTCCGCTCTATTCGAAGAGCTCGTCGAGTAACAAATCATGGTTGCCGGAGTGGAAAGCTCCCAAGATGCCGTGGTCTGCAAAGGACAAGCCTAGCTCGTATGCAAAGAAGAACGATTCCGCTTGGAAGAAGATGTCGAAGACGAGCAAGCAATGGTGGGATAAGACTGCGGAGATCTTAGATCCTTATCCCGAGCCAAAGCCCGCGACACCCGCTTATGCCAAGCCGAAGAAGCCCTCGATGTTCGCCAGCTGGTTCAAGAAAGAAGAGCCGAAGAAGATTGAAAGCGTCAATGACTTTCTCAAGCAGGAACGGATCGACTGAGGATGTCGCATCTGACCTATTACGCCGATGGTGAAGGGCGCTGGTGGAAGCGAGTTTGGGCGGTCCAATGTCCTGAGATGATTGCTCTGCGGGACCAGTGTCAGGGTGTTGCCGGTCACCTGGGTGATCATTGGTGCTTTCGCCCAGATGGTTCCTACCATTACAAGCCCCATGAAACCGATCTGAGACGCATAGAGGGCGGTTGTGGAATCAATCCGCCTGGAAGCTCAGAATACCGAACGCCCTTGGAGATGAGTCGTTACGGGTATGCTTCCCACTACGAAGACAGCGAAGTTACCGATCCCAGTGAATTGGCTAGACTGCAACGCGGCGATTTCGGTCCGAATGAATCGGTGGATCAATTTTGTACGAAAGAGCAGATCGAAGAACTTCGCAAACTGGGTCGACTCGATTCCGACGACCGGAGATTGCGACGCGAGCGGGCTGCGGCACTGAAGTATCGAGTCAAAGATTTTTCGGACAAGTCATCGACGAAAGAGATCGAGACACGGTTCGATGTGGATGTAGAACGATTTAGCAATCTGGAGTCTGGTCAGACCGCGACGATTGATGCACCGTTGTCGATGCAACTGATCACGGAAGCGGCGGTGCGCTTGACGCCACAGATCGGTCGCGTGCTCGACATCGGCTGCGGGGCGGGGAACAACACCCTGAAGCTGAGGGAAGTCTACGGTAAACCGTTTGCCTGTGACTTGCTAGATCTCAGTCGACCCATGCTGGAACGGGCCAGGAAACGAATCTGGGATGCCGGAGTTGAGACGGTGGAGCTTTGGCAAGTGGACTTTCGAGATGCGGAGTTGCCTCGCGAAAGTTACGACGTGATCTTGGCCGCTGCGGTACTGCACCATTTGCGAGACGATCGAGATTGGCAAGCGGCATTTGAGAAGATTTTATCGATATTGAAGCCAGGCGGATCGGTGTGGATTACAGACTTGGTCGCTCAAGAGACTGTTCCGATTCACGAATGGATGTGGTCTCGTTACGGAGACTACCTCACCGGTCTAGGTGGAAGCGAGTACCGAGTCAAAGTCTTTGATTACATTGCGAAAGAAGATTCGCCGCGCTCGGTGACCTATCAACTGGAGCTACTTCGCCGCGTAGGCTTCGCCCATGTCGAACTCTTGCACAAGCACAGTTGCTTTGCCGCCTTCGGTGCCTGGAAGGAATAAAGAGTCGCGTGCGAGCAAGAAGATGCACGAGAGACTTGCCCAAAGTCGTTGCACTCTTAGTCCCGATAGGGACGGCATACAATAGCCCAGCCTTTCAAGGCTGGGTACGCGCACAATCATCGCGTCAGTCCCGGTAGGGACGAAAGAGATTGTTGCGAGATAGATGCGATGAGCATTGAAATGCACCGAAGATTGCGGCACAACACCGGATCGGTTCACCACCCCTCCAGTGCATCGAACCACGCTTATGAGATTGCACAACGACACAAGAGCCACTCTGCTTCCTCCGCGGTGGATCATCCTCGATTCATATCAAAACCGCGAGAGCGACAAGTGGTTGGTAGCGCTCTGGCGCAGCGGGGCGAAGAAGGACTTACCGCGGAGAAGCGCGGAGGGAGAATGATGAGGAATAGGAGTCACCCACCTTTTTGGAGCGAAAATGATGCACCCACCTAATCGGGCTGGTGCCAAGCTATCAAGGTGTGCCTTCAACGGATTATCTGCTCAAGCGAGCTGGGAGGCTTCGAGTATTTCCCTAAGGCGTTGCACTCTTAGTCCCGGTAGGGACGGAATACAATAGCCCAACCTTTCAAGGCTGGGTCTGCGTACAATCATCGTCTCAGTCCCGGTAGGGACGAAAGAAAATACGGCGAATAGATGTGGTCAGCGTTGAAATGCACCGAAACGGAATAGGAGTCACCCACCTTTTTGGAGCGAAAATGATGCACCCACCTAATCGGGCTGGTGCCAAGCTATCAAGGTGTGCCTTCAACGGATTATCTGCTCAAGCGAGCTGGGAGGCTTCGAGTATTTCCCTAAGGCGTTGCACTCTTAGTCCCGGTAGGGACGGCAGACAATAGCCCAGCCTTTCAAGGCTGGGTCTGCGCACGATCATCGCGTCAGTCCCGGTAGGGACGAAAGAGATTGTTGCGAGATAGATGCGATGAGCATTGAAATGCACCGAAGATTGCGGCACACACCGGATCGGTTTACAAACCGGCCAGCGTATCGGCCCACGCTTTTAACATTGCACATTCTCCCCCTCATCCCCAGCCCTTCTCCCCCAGGGCGGGGCGAAGGGAGCCAGAGTTTCACGCGCGCACCGCGAGTGGCGCCGCCGAGGATGAAAACCTCGATTCGAAACGCTGCAATCGACATTATGATCCGTTACAATCTACGGCTATGCACACCCTGAACGCCACCAATCCAACTTCCCAAGTGCTCCGCTCCCCGAGCCCTCGCACGGGAAAGCCAAATGCAACCCTTGGTTGCACCGAAGTAACTAACGCTGCTTGGCCGAGCTTTGACGTGCATTCCATCAACGCCAGCGTTAGTCCGTCCCTTGTCGAAGCCACCAGTTCCACCTGGCACTACCAAGGAAACCAGCAGTTCAGCATCACGGCTGTAACTACATCTTCTGGCTCTGTAGCCGAGCGCTACGGTAACACCTCCAACGGCCAGCCAGTGTTTTTGGATGTTTCTGGCTCACCCCTTACACCTCAAAGCTCAACGCTTCGGAACCGCTACACCTACACGGAACGTGAATGGGATGCCACCTTAAGATTGTGTCACTTCCATGCAACGCGAATGAGTGGTCTGGCGGGGAGGGTTAGGGGGAGGGATCCAATACGAATCCGATGTCTTCCATCTGCAATCGCTTATTGTCGGCTACTCGAACTTAGTGCTAACGAATCATTTTTTTTACCCATGGACCGATAATGATTTTTTCGGGAGACAGATGCTTGAACCCTCATGTCCTTATTCGCATGGGAATTAAGTTCTAATGGATGTCATAATGGATAATGTCGTTGCAATTGATGGAATAGTAAAGCTTTTGGAAAGACGGAAGCTGCTCTTCTTCGTTGCGGTCTTATCTGTTCCTCAGCCTTTTGCTAGAAGTTTGCGTGATGGTGTTAGGCAGAGATCGGAATTCAGATCTGATATTTGGATTCCCTCTGATTTAGTCTTCTCGATTGGTATTGGAACAATTGCAATCTTTGCCTTTTATTCGTGGTTTTCCAAAATAAAACCAGATTTGGTCTATGAGGTGGCTGTTCGCTATTTCTTTGTTTTGTTGTATTTCCTGGTTGTGATTGCATTTAGTTTTCCATTCCTCCCGTATCAAACAGTTGCCTGTGGAATTCCGATCTTGTTTTGGTTGTCTATTCATCTCTACTTCATTTGGCGAAGCCGAGATTCCTCGCACTCGGGCACGTTAGAATATTCTGATGAAATGCGCATGAGTAATCGGGAGCTGCGGGGTGGCAAGAGAGCAGAGTTGGGAGAGTAGAAAGTCGACAAAATGCTCGGTTGACTCTCAGGTTAATCGGGACATTTGCTCTCGTTCCAATCACTATGGAGCGAAAAGGAGGCACCCACCTAATCGGGGCGTTACTAGGCTATTAAGGCGTGCCTTCAAACCGATTATCTGCCCAAGCGAGCTGGGAGCCTTCGAGTCTTGTCCAAATGCATTGCACTCTTAGTCCCGATAGGGACGGCATACAATAGCCCAGCCTTTCAAGGCTGGGTATACGCAAAATCATCGCGTCAGTCCCGATAGGGACGAAAGAGATTGTTGCGAGATAGATGCGATGAGCGTTGAAATGCACCGAAGATTGCGGCACACACCGGATCGGTTTACAAACCGGCCAGCGTATCGAACCACGCTTATGAGATTGCACAACGACACAAGAGCCACTCTGCTTCCTCCGCGGTGGATCATCCTCGATTCATATCAAAACCGCGAGAGCGACAAGTGGTTGGTAGCGCTCTGGCGCAGCGGAGCGAAGAAGGATTTACCGCGGAGATCGCGGAGTAGCGCGGAGGCAGAAGGATGAGGAACAGGAGACGCCCACCTTTTTGGAGCGAAGAGGAGGCACCCACCTAATCGGGCCGGTGCCAGGCTATCAAGGCTTGCCATCAGCTGACTAGCTGCTCAATCGAGCTGGGAGCCTTTGAGTATTGCCCCAAAGCATTGCACTCTTAGTCCCGATAGGGACGGAATACAATAGCCCAGCCTTTCAAGGCTGGGTACGCGCACGATCATCGCGTCAGTCCCGGTAGGGACGAAAGAGATTGTTGCGAGATAGATGCGATGAGCATTGAAATGCACCGAAGATTTCGGCACAACACCGGATCGGTTCACCCCCCCTCCAGTGCATGGAACCACGCTTATGACATTGCACAACGACACGGGACCAACTCCGCGATCCTCCGCTTCCTCCGCGGTGGACCATCACCGATTCATATGAAAACCGCGAGAGCGACAAGTGGTTGGTAGCGCTCTGGCGCAGCGGGGCGAAGAAGGACTTACCGCGGAGAGGCGCGGAGGGAGAAGGATGAGGGATACCGCCAAGATTCAGGCGGTCTCGAATCAGATTGCGATTCTCGATGGTGACACCTGTAATCACGCGAGTCGTTTTCAATCGCGTTTCGAAAACCTTCGAGGAACTGTGCAGTCGTCCGACATTATGAGTTCGACGGCAACTCATGTTGAGATTCGGCCGACGCGACTCAAGCTCGGCGACTTGAGAAGATCGCCAGGCGTGACAAAGTCGGCAAGGGCCATTGCTATCTTGGCCGCGACTGCCTCATTCGGAAAAATTCCATGCCTTCGGTCGCCAGTGGCCATCAACGCCACTGAGAAATCAGATGCGGCCCGCTCTAAGTCCTCTGTTACTGCCGAGGCTCCCATCGGTTGAATTCCCTGCGGCTTCTGTAAATACATCTCGATCAACTCGTCCAATTCGTTATCGGAGATCTGTTCCGTCGGTGCCTCGCTAGGGGCTGCGGCCTGGTTCTTACCTTGCAATTTCTCCGGCTCATTCATGAGTCGACCAAGGAGGCTTTCGGGGTGAACGGTAGGACTCTCTGTGTCTGCGTAAGCTGTTATGGCCTTTCGGCGTAACCGTCGCCACGAGCGATGCCGAGAGGGGGTGCCCGCCTGCGAAAAAATCGTGAGGCTATACGGGTCATCTTCGGCATCGACTGCTTCGTCATAACAACGATAGACGAACTCCGAACAAATCATGGGCTCCTTGCCCTGGTCGAACATTTCGGCAATCCAGCGATTCGCCTTGTTCATCACGCCAATCGCTATGCGCCTAAGAAGCCCATCATTCCAGTTAAGTTTCCGCGTGAGGCAGATCGTCGCGACCAGCAGGATTTCCGCGTACGCATAACGGTTTCCTTGGGCGATGTAACCGTTTGCCACAACCATCAGGGGCTCGTACGCTAGGTTCTGTTTCGGTAGTTGCCGAACCTCCACCCAGTTCGTGCCTTCGATGGATCTATCAATGGGATTCGCATGTATCCCTGGTGTTCCGACCATCAACGCCTCACCAACGTTGCCGTCTCCGAGGAAAATCCCCGCATGGGTGACTTCAGTCCCATCCAGTGCACGGATTAGTTTGCCGATCAGGGACTGGCCGCTGTAGAGCAAAACATCGCCGGGCCGAAGGTCAGTGGTTTTCATCGTGTTTGTCCTCCAATGGGTGAGAGCGTCTTCCAGATGTCAGGATTATCACCGATCAAGATTCGACGCTGGCGAGCTTCGAAGCAGAAGCCATTCCCTAATTCCATCAGGAACTCTTGCAACTTGTTTAGCAATTCATCTTCGAGAGTCGACTCGCTCATCACTTCCTGCGGCTTCAGTCCCAAAAACTCAAACACGTACGGATCTCGAATAACAAGCCGTGGCGATGCGGTTTCGACATGCACAGACGTTTGTTCACGCAGTTTTTGCTTGTCGATTGACAACTCGCTTCGTTCGTACAGCAGGCTATTGATCTGGCGTTTTAGCTCGCGGACAGACCAGCAACCTCGAATGCACTCGTCTTCGTAAAACGCTCGTTGTTCATCCGATTCACAACGCAGCAATTCACAAAAATGGGTGAAAGACAGGCTGGAAATCAACTCGTTTCCTGATTTGGCAGTCGCCGACTGCCAAATCGCTGAAGGTAGCGATAAAGTCTTGTCATGCAACAAGTTCGGGAATTTGGCAGTCACTGACTCCCGAATCTGCGGGTACAAGAGTGCGAACTGACGGTAACGCCGTAGGTCCCTGGGTTCCACTCGTGGAACACCGATCTGATGGAGTCGCTGTGACAGTTCTTCGATCAATCGAGTTCCGTACGCAGCGCGATCGAAACCTTGTTGCTCGTACACGATAATGTGGTAACCGATCAACCAGCTTCGGACGGTGATAATGGCATTGACGGCTTTGGCTGCAGACTGCGTACAGCTTTGCTCGGTGGATTGGATCAGAGAAACCAAACCATGAAAATCAACGTTCTTATTGGAAGGAACAGCGAGCGGGCTTTCATCCACGATCTTGATCTCCCTTGCGGGAAGGACTAGGGTAGTCATGAGACCAAGAGGAAGCCGAAACCGGCTACTGTCATTAACGTACGACGATATTGGGAGAATGGTGGCATTGCAGGAGAAACCGCCAAGCAGTACGCGCAACGCCATCGGTACGATCCCCGTGATTTGGACTCGCTATTGTCATGGGTGAACTCGCGTAAGCAGCGACAGGGACAACCACTGATAGGGATGCCTGCCGACAATTCTCTTGAGGCCGATGCGCATGCTAAAGTTGAGTCAGACGCGATTACCCCTCTTGCACCGCCTTCGCTGGATTTGTCGGGCGGTTACGATCCGCTGCTCGGGGGCTAAAAACCGCACAGAGCGCGTCGCTTACCGAACTCGACCAACTCTTCGCATCCCTCCAGCATCGAGCGTTTCGAGGCGAACTATGATGGTGGAACAACCAAGACACGCCCGCGGGTGACGAGATACTTGGCATTCCTCACCGAGGCAGATGATCGGAATTGAAACTTTTGGTTCAGGATGATTACGACTATGACTAACATCGACTCGATCGATTCCAACGAATTTGATACCGAACTTGTGATCGGCTTAGTTTGTTCTGTAGGGACTGAATCGAGTTTGGTCATTGATCTTTTACGAGAACGGCTGGGGCGAGCGGGCTACCGGGTTGAGTTGGTAAAGGTCTCTGGCGACGTGATTCCTCAGATTGTTGAAATTGAAGACCCCGGCACAGACCAGTTCAAACGCTATTCAGACTTGATGACCGCAGGCAATGATTGCAGGGAACTGGAACCAGCTGACGATTCGATTCTGGCACACGGAATTGCCACATGCATTTCGTTGCTTCGTCGAAAGCAACAAAAGAACAGTGCCGATGATGTCGAACCGAGCGAGACGCCTGTACCAAAAACAGCATACATTATCGATTCCCTTAAACGGCCAGAGGAAGTGGCCAAACTGCGGGTTATCTACTCATCTGGCTTTTTGCTACTAGGCATCCATTCCGATCTGCAGCGTCGTACGCAGCATCTCGTCAACAATAAGGGCATGACGAAAGAGCAAGCACAGAAGCTTATCGAGCGAGACCAAGCGGAGTCTACAGAGCCTCATGGACAACGTGTCAACGACACATTTCATCTGGCTGACTTTTTCGTCCGAATATCCGATAGCCACGATCGGCTCCGCTGTGACATCCAACGGTTGGTTGAACTGTGGTTCGGGAATCCGTTTTTAACACCTTCTTTCGATGAATACGCGATGTTCATGGCCTTTGCATCGGCATTGCGGTCCGCTGATTTGTCGCGACAAGTGGGAGCGGTGATCACACGCGATAACGAGATTCTGTCGACTGGTGCAAACGAATGTCCGAAAGCAGGCGGTGGGCTATATTGGCCGGAGAGGAATTCGATGAGCGGTTGCTTGGAAGATGATCCAAACGGCAGGGACTTCAAACGAGGTCGCGATTCCAACCGTGCGGAACAACTTGCCATCATTGAACGGATCATCACGGAGGCGGAAAGAGAATCGCCTGGATTCGATGGGGCAACGTTGAGAAAGGTATTGAAGAAAAGTGGCATTCGGGACCTAACCGAGTTTGGGCGGGTCGTGCACGCTGAGATGGAGGCGTTGATGAGCTGCGCGAGACGCGGTGTCAGTTCCGTCGGCGGAACGGTTTTCTGTACAACTTTCCCTTGCCACAATTGCGCGAAACACATTGTCGCCGCCGGAATCGCTCGGGTCGTTTTCGTCGAACCCTATTCCAAAAGCAAAGCCCTAGAGTTCCATGATGATTCGATCATTTACTCTGACTCGGAGGCTGATCAAGGCGATCGGCGGGTTAGGTTTGAACCTTTTGTCGGGGTCGGCCCCCGGCGTTTCTTCGAACTTTTTTCGATGAATCTGGGCTCTAGTTACAAACTCGACCGCAAAATCAGCGATACTGGCGAGAAGAAGGAGTGGCGTATCGAAAATGCCCAACTTCGGCTACAACTTCGGCCGACAAGTTACTTGCGGCTTGAATTGACAGCATGCCAAGCCTTTGGCAAGAAGATAACTCGCAATCCTCTGAAGGATGATCCAAATGACCAAGATGGAAATTCTGGAACAAGTAAGGATAGCTAACGAGAAAATTCAACATTGGCCGGAATGGGAACGAAACATTCTGGAGCATAGCCTTCAGCCAACAAACAAGGTAGCTAGGAGTCCTGTAGACAATCGAGCGGCCCGTTCCCCATTTGTTCTAAACAGTAAGCCAACCGACTCTTCGCAGATCAATTCAGACTGCCAGAGCTAGCTTTTCAAAGCCAATTTTGTGTCGGCGATGCTTCGGGAACGTTGCAACCACGCTCTTCTGACTAAAATCACGCAAATCCTGTGCCTTTGAGGCGGCAATTTTCTCCCCGCAAACGCCCACGCACGAAAATGAGCAGCTTTGACTTTTTAATCGCTGAGTGGAAGAACATCCACTCAGCGGCCATCAAGGCTGAATCGGCTGCGATTCCCGACCCGCGTACTTCCTGCTTTTACGCAAGGCGGGCGTTGGAACTAGCGGTGGCTTGGGCGTGTAAGTTCGATCGATCGCTAAAGCTGCCCTACCAAGACAATATCTCGGCCTTGATTCACGAGCCAACGTTTAAGCACACAGCAGGCGAAACGGTCTTCAGCAAAGCCAAGGTAATCGTAACGTTGGGCAATCGTGCTGTTCATTCCCCCCGCGATATTCCGCAGTCGGATTCAGTGCAAGCAGTCAAGGAACTGTTCCACTTCTGTTTTTGGTTCGCAAGGCTTTATCACCATATACGCCCAGTTGCTTTCCAAATTGTCCACCGGAGCGCACAGCGATCGAACTCCACCGGAGAGTTGTGCGATCAAATTTTCTTGGTCGCATCGGTCATTGCAGCCAAAAACAATGTCCTCGCCCGATACCGAGGACATGTCGTTGCTGATGTAAAAGAAGTAGCGGATCTCGTCGATGAGCCGAACATCGCCCTGCTCTTTGGAGACGTTCTTCCGGACAACCACCATTCGATACGTTTTATCGCAGGCGTTTGGTTGGTATTCGAACTCGGCCACTTCCTCATGTAGTAACTCCAGATGGACGTAATTGCGTTCCCGAATGATTTGGCGTTTGACATTGGTGGGTCTGGTACGCGTTTCATTGGTCTTGTTTTTTGGCAAGGCGCGGGTGAGTTTCTTCCACGCCGACGCATCCAAGTTGTCTGCGATTTCCTTCAGATTCGCTCTCGCCTCATAACCAAACTGGAAGCGTACTCCCAGGGCATCCCATCCGTCGAGATACTCCGTCTGCGAGAACTTGCAGTCCCCTCGCATTCGAATGCGCCGGAAGCCTCCAGCGATACAAGTGCAGATCGCCTTATCTAAGTAGGCTGCCGCGTTGTGAGCGCTGTGGACCGAACCGCTGCGATTCACAATCGCAAGTACTTCTTTGGTGTTGGCTAAGCTGACCAGCAAAGGGTGGTATCCCCAGCTCCCCTTGTACGAGATATCCATTCCTTCTTTGCACTCGGCTGTAGTTGCCACGATAACGCCATCGACATCGATAAGGGCTTGGTCAAAGAACGCATCATCCTGTTGCCTCCATACGTTGATCCTGGCTTCGTTAATAGCTTGCATCAGGGAGTCGATGTCGGATTGATGGAATCGACGGCAAAAATCGCCTGCCGTGGTTGGATCAGGAATCGAATCGGCACCGATCGCATCGAGGAATGTCGAATCGTTTCGAAGACGCTCCAAATGCTCGAGCCTCGATCCATTGCATAGAACATTCGTAACCATCGCGAGGACGTGGTCGGATTCATGATAAGGAGCATGTGACTTTAAGAGTTGGACACGATGATTGATGGCATCGGTCAATCCGGCATGCTCGGCGAGCTTGAGCTTGGCGGAGACACCAGCGTAGCTGATGGCATGGGTGCGATCTGCAAGTTCGTATTTGACAGAGTTGGTAGCGAGAACCGGATTCGGATTCGAGATACCACGAGAGAATCGATTCTCCCTTGCTGCTGCGAGCCTTTTCTGGATTTGCTTCTTGCGTGTACCGATACGTTTTGCGAGACTTAACTTCACCTGAAACCCTCCGTGTGTGTGGCTTAATCGATTTGTTGTTACTTCGTTAAACCGCAAAAACGCCGGGAGGTTTCAGGTTTTTTTACGCAAATCTAAAACGACCTCAACCAAACTTCGCTTGATCGAGGACTAGGGGCAAGCGGGTGCTGCTCACAGTAGTCGAGAAAGACAAACCGCCATCGGTTACGGTTCGCGTCAATAAAATAACCTTGAGCGTCCGTCCGGGATCAGATCGTGACGAAAGGCAAGACATCTTGGAACGTTGGTATCGCGAGCAGATTCGATCCGAGGTTCCAAAGTTGATCGAGCAATGGGAAACACTCTTGGGTGTGAAGGTCGACCGGTTTTTCGTTCAACGGATGAAAACGCGATGGGGGAGCTGTAATCCAGCTACCGCCAGCATTCGGTTAAATACAAACTTGGCCAAAAAGCCTATCCAGTGCCTTGAGTACATCGTTGTCCACGAAATGATGCACTTGCTCGAGCCGACCCGCAATGCTCGCTTCGTCGCATTGATGGATCGTTTTATGCCTCAATGGCAAGAGCGAAGGCAACTACTCAATCTCCTGCCCGTCAGGCACGAGGATCGGGAGTACTAGCTCCAACCGAGCTGTAAGGCTACTTAGCCCGGATGGCTCATTGCGTTCCATACGGATTGTTACCAAGGACGTTCGGCAGAAAGGCGACTTCTCATGCAACCATACGAGTTTGATGTGATTCGTCCGGAACTTGAGCGAGCGGCTGACCACGGCTCAAAAGCTGGCCCGCTATCACGACCCGAAGCTGACTGCGAGCACCTATACCCACCTTGAGGTCCTAGACTTAGCGGGGGCAGAGCACACGCGAGAAGCTGTACCAAGCTGCGAATCATGGCGGGCTTTATTCCGACCGCAGCGGCAACAGTGGCTCGCCGCAAGACGATGAAATTGCGAGCCTTTGCGAGAATCGGCGAAAAGATTCAGAAATACACCTGACACGGCTCGAACGTGTAACCTTCGGTTCCGTAGACCGATGCTCTATCCAATTGAGCTACAGGTGCAAGTTGACTAACCAACAGGCCAAATTGTAAGCGGTCGCCCGAAAATTTCTAGCCCTGAAAAAACCCAAGGATTTCGCCGAATTCCTCCCCCCACTGCCACCCCCCGAACCACCTTCCGCCTCCGAATTCCCACCCCCACACGCCACCCATGTCCTGAACCAATACCGAGCATGGAGCATGGAGCATGGAGCATGGAGCATGGAGCCTGGAGCCTGGAGCCTGGAGCCTGGGGCATGGAGCATGGAGTCTGGAGTCTGGAGTCTGGTGCCTGGAGTCTGGTGCCTGGAGTCTGGTGCCTGTTGCCTAGCTTGCTGTGGATTGCTAGCTATAAAGCCTGCGCATTGTGACGGTCAAGCTTCCCCTCTGACTATTTCGCGAGATACCACCCAACGCCGTTCGATGATGGAGCGTTAGAAACGTCTCGCTCTGTCAGACGCCCGAACATTCGGACGGAGTCGTTGGTTGCGGTCAAGGAAGATCGCTCGGATCGAGAACGGGGGTTTGTATTTTGCTCAAGGAGGAGCACTATGCGATCTCGATACCGACTCGCTCTCACTCTCGCTCTGCTATATGTCGGTGCAACGGGTTGTTCCTCCCTGCACACGACCTTCTTCCACCGCCATGAAGATGACACGCTCTGCAAAGAGAACGATGTTCCTATTCGTGGCGTCCCAGTCATGGTGAAGGTTCCGACTCATCTCGAACTACGCGTCGATGAAACCATTCACTTGATCAAATACCCAGGGAAGACGACCGTGCAAGTCATCGGCCCTACCGGCACCTCGCTAAGAAGCGTTGAAGCCAAACTTCGTGTGACGGAAAAGATGTTTGTTCTCGATCCCAAACGACCTATGTCCGGGACTGCGAACTATGGTTTTACCTTCCAAAGCCGACCCGATGGAAATAGCAATGCCGCCAAAGCGGCCGCGCAAGGTTCCGCAGGGCACGGCTATCTGCAAGGCTTGAAATACAAAGTCGATGACCAAACGCTGGCAAACGTATCGACCTTTCTCGCGAATATCGCACCCTTGCTAGCTACCCCAGTCGCCCGTTCGGAAGATGCGCCCGCAGACCCGCTGCAAGGGGTCTATACGACGCACCGGACCATCGCCTTTGGATTGTTCGATCTCGCATCCCCTGGCTTCGAAGAGGAAGTCAATGCGTTTCTCGAAGAGCATGTGAACCGCTGCTCTCCTTGCTCCCCCAACAGTTCCATCTATCAAGGGGTAGCGACAACTGCCCCCGCGGAGTGAACGACAATGTCACGCACGCTGGCCATTCTCTTTGTGTTTATGACTACCTCCCTCCCGATCGGGTGTACCTCCTATCGATCGACCATCATGTCGCGATTGCCTACCGACCAGTTTGTCAAAAATAGTCGGCAGTGCACGAAGGGGGTTCCAGTGACATTAAAAGTCCCCACCCATGTCGATGTTCGTGTCGTCGAAGAGTACTTCATCGTTCAAGGAGGTGGAGAAACGGTTATTCCGCAAATTGGGAAACCCCTCCGACGCGTCGAAATGGAAACGATCTACACTCCCAAAGTCCTCACTGTGGACTTTGTAAGACCAGCTGCGGGAACGCTCAGTCTCGCATCGGATAGCGATGGCAATGGGATCGTTCTCGATGAAGCCGGTTACTTTGAATCGATCCAGGGGAAGATCGATGATCAGACGATCGAGGATCTAAACGCCGCTATCCCAAATTTCAAGAAACTCATCGGTGCACCCTCGCGCAAACAAGCGGCCGAGGTTGCCGCGAAAGGAAAGAATACCGAGCTGGGGGGCTGGCATTCCTACGATGCGGTTATCGCTGTGAGGCGCTTCGATATCAACGAACCTTGCTGGGAGCAAGAGGTCGATGCCTTCATTGCCGAACATCTGGCTTGCCAATCCAGCAGTTGCTTTGCAACTGTCCCGTGAACGGACGGATCGTCCTCCCCTTCGACATCTTCCCTTTGTGTATCAACGTGGACCCTTATGCGATACAGACAACGGGAGCTTCTCGATCCGAACGATCCGTCGCTGGCGTCTCTTCTCGACTCGCAACGTGGCGAGCTGCAGCAGGAATATCGGAAAGCTCTGGCGGTCGCTCGCCGACTGCAGCAGCGACTTCGCTCGGCCCCGTTCGGCGAGATTACGGGTGTCGGGGTCGAGCTGCTTCATAAGCGTGGATTGGTCGCTCTCCCGCTTCAGTTTTGCGTCACCGTGTGGGTCCAGCGAAAGCGAGTTGCCGGCGAGTTGTTGGCATCTCGGCGAGCCATTCCCCGCCGGCGCAGTCCGAGCGACCCAGTCCTCGCAATCCCCACCACCTACGGCGGCTTGCCGGTCAAAGTGCAAGAAGGGGTGTTGAAGTTCGCCGTGGATCGCCGCGAGACGCGCCCCCGCGACGAAGATCGAAACGCCGGCTCCTCTCTGGAAGCCATTGAGCCCATCACGGGAGGTGTTGCGGTCCAAGGGAATGGGGCGAATCGCTGGGGGACGTTGGGATTGGTCTTTCGGGAATCCTCGCAGCGGTTGGTCGGATTGACCTGCGAACATGTCGTGTCCCATGGCGACGTGTTTCCATCACCCGATTCCGATGGGGAACGGCAGCCCTCGGTGGGAACGGTCCTCGCATCCAAACGTTCGCCTCGTTCGGGAGTGGATGCGGCATCGGTGCATCTCGTTGATCAAGCGACGGAAGGTGTACTCGGTTTCGAAGAGTTGTTTTCCGAGATGAAGTTCTTGGTGACCGCTCCGGCGCGGGCCAGTTATTGGAGTTGGCTTTTGCAAGTTCCTGTGTCGGTCCGTGGTGCGAGCACGGGGCGGGTTGTGCATGGACGGGTGACGATGCCGATCGTCCATTCGATCGAGTTGGGTGGGGACTCTTTTCGAGACTTGATGGTGATTCATTCCCGATCCGCTTCCTCATCGATCGTGTCGGAGGGTGACAGCGGGGCTGCGGTGGTTATGCAGTATGGGAGCGATTGGGTGTGGATTGGGTTGGTGGTTGGAATGATTGACCCCTACACAATGGTCGCGAGCAAGCTACCGAAAGCGTGGAAGGGGTGTGAGTTGAATGGTTCCCTCCTACCACGTGAACGGCGATGGAGGCTGGGGGAATGAACTTCTATCGGGCGTTTGTCATCACGGTCGTATGGGCCGCATGCACGGCGATCGAGCCTTCAATTGGGCGGACGCAATCGCCTGTAATACCCCTTCCTGCTTTCAACGCATTGGCTTGGGAGGTGCGAATTTCCAAGCCTTTGGAGCGCACGCCTTTGTCCTGGCAGGAGACGTTGGAGCGGATCGCGCGAGGCTATCGGCAGCGGTGGATGTCGCGGGCTGCTGTTGCGGATATGTCAAGCAGTGACGAGGATGTGGAGGACCCGTTGGAACATGCGTTTCTCGGTGTGAAGTGGGGTGCGCGAACGCTGTTGGTACCCGAGGGGATGGTAATGACGGATGCTGTGGCAACGATCCATCCCCTGCAGGGAGACACGCTAATCCGTATCCCTGTTTCCATCATGGCCGAGAGGGGATTGAGCGATTCGCGTTTCCGAGCACGTTCGGAGGGTTCGGTCTCCGTGCGGTTGCAGACGGTCGGAGTGCATGCCTCCCAGTCGCTTCACCCCGCTCATGCTGCATCGGTGAGCCGACTTGTTTCGCATTTCCCTTTGCTAGACGATGTTTGGTCGGAAGAGGAAAAGAAGGCATCGATCGCGTGGATGGATCGACTGCGCGAGAACCCGGTCGATTATGTGGTTCTAGAGCGAGTCGATCGAGTATTGGGAGTCTGTCAAATCGTCGTGCCGTTGCGAGCCTCGCTTTTATCCACTCGCGTTTCTCTCTTCCTCGATCGGCATGTCGATGCGTTTGCGGCGATGCCGATCGAACCTTCTGATCGTGTGACCTGTATGGATGGAGCGATGCTGAGAACCATTTGGGGGCCTTGGCAATCTCGAGTCGCTCCTCACGATGCGTCCATGACCAACAGCTACCCCTCGGGGGCGGATTCCGCTACGCCATCCTCTTGTCTCCTTCCGTCCCGTCGCGTGCACGACGAAGCATCGTCGAATCATCGCGCTCGGCTGATTCCCTCGTTTCCGAGATAGGCTGTTCGATCTGTGAACGGTTGGAGAATGGAGGGATCGACTTCGGGGATTGCGTTGGTTAATTTCCTTCGTGGGCGAGGCGTTGAAGTTCGATCAAGGTTTGCATGGCTTCGATGGGCGTGAGTTGTTCGATGGCGAGAGATCGGAGTTTGTCGACGACGGCATTTTCTTTCCATTCGAACAAGGTCATTTGGATCGAACCATTCCCTTTTTTGCGAGGGGGAGAGAGGACCGATTGCCCGTACTTGTTCAGATGGCTCGCTTCGAGTTGGCTCAAGATCTCCTTCGCTCGGTCGTTAACACTCTTGGGGACGCCTGCCAAGCGAGCGACGTGGATCCCGTAGCTTCGATCCGCACCACCGGGGACGATGCGATGGAGGAAGACGACATTGTCATCCCATTCCTTGACCGACACGTTCCAATTGCGAACGCCCGAGAGAGAGCGTTGGAGGTCGATCAATTCGTGGTAGTGGGTAGCGAAGAGCGTGCGCGATCGGTTGATGTCATGGAGTTGTTCTACGATAGCCCAAGCCAGCGAGAGGCCGTCGTAGGTGCTGGTCCCTCGTCCGATTTCGTCGAGGATAACGAGCGAGCGATCGGTGGCGGTATTGAGGATCCGGGCCGTTTCGACCATCTCGACCATAAAGGTACTTTGGCCGCGTGCCAGTTCGTCGCTGGCCCCGACGCGTGCAAAGAGTCGATCGGCGATACCAATCGTCGCCTTGCGCGCCGGCACGTAGCTTCCGATTTGGGCAAGGATTGTAATGAGAGCCGTTTGGCGAATGTAGGTGCTTTTACCTGCCATGTTTGGACCGGTGATCAGCAAAACCGAACCATGCTCTGCACCGACCATGCTATCGTTTGGAACAAAGGTTCCTTTGGGTAGGGTGGCGTCGAGCACCGGGTGACGGCCTTCGTAGATTTCGAGGATAGGCTCGTCGGTGATGATTGGCTTCACATAGCTTTGCTTGACCGCGAGTTCGGCGAGCGACGCGAGGACATCGAGTTCAGCCAGGATAGCGGCGTTGATTTGCAGGGTGGGTGTTTGCGCGTGGACCAGTTGTCGAAGTTCGAGAAAGAGTTCGAACTCCAGATTCTTGGAGGACTCGTCGGCCGTGAGAACTTTTTCTTCGTATTCCTTCAGCTCGGGAGTGATGTAACGTTCGGCATTCTTCAGCGTTTGCTTGCGGATGTAGTTGGGGGGGACGCGATCCCGATGTGTGTTGGTGATTTCCAGGTAGTATCCGAAGACGGAGGTGAAACCAACCTTTAAGCTCGTGATCCCGGTCGATTGGATTTGTTCTGCTTGGTAGCGAGCGATCCAATCTTTGCCACCCGTCGCGAGCTGTCTGAATTCATCGAGTCTCGCATCGTAGCCGGGGCGGATATAGCCACCGTCTTTGGGTTGGAGCGGGCAATCGTCTTCGAGGGCGGCATCCAGGTGGTCGCGCAGGGAGGGGAGCAAATCGAGGCGTTGTTGAAGTTGGCTGAGACGCGAGGCGTATCGATCCTCCAGCAGGGCCTTGATTTTGGGGAGCTGCGATAGAGAGCGACCCATTTGTTTCAGATCGCGTGGGCTGCAGCGGCCGGTCGCGACTCGAGCGGTCAATCGTTCGATGTCGTAGATATCTGAGAGCAGGGTGCGAAGAGTGTTTCGCAGGCGATCGTCGTTGGCGAATTCTTCGACCGCTTGGAGGCGGAGTTCGATTTGTTCTTTGGAGATGAGCGGGGATGCGAGCCATTGGGCCAATCGCCGGGCTCCCATTGAGGTCACGGTGCGGTCCAGCACTTCCAGGAGAGAGCCGTCGCGCGAGGCGGTTCGAATCGTTTGGGTCAACTCGAGAGAACGGCGTGTGGCGGAATCGATTTCGAGGGATCTGCTCAAACGGGCGGGGGTCAGTTGCAGGATGTGGTCCAGCGACGACTTTTGCGTTTCCTGCAGGTAGGCCATGGCGGCGCCTGCGGCGCTGATCGCGAGCAAATCTTGGAAGCGTGTGTCGTTGGCATCGGCACCTTCGCGCAGCTCCCAGCCCATGCCGGCCAGGTCGAGTACGCCGAAATGCTGGTGCAGGATCCGTTGGGACTCTTCGAAGCCGAATTGCCAAGCGGGGCGGCGAGTGAGCGACCACTTTTCGTAGTCGTCTCGGGTGAGCGTCGAGTCGTCATCGCGGAGCAGGATCTCAGCCGGTTCGAGGCGGGCGATTTGATCGGCCAAGCTTTGGGTGGGGAAGGCCCCGGCTTCGAAGCGGCCTGTCGAAAGCTCCACCCAGGCCAAGCCGATCCAAGCGGACGAGGCGCCCGGTTTACCGGGGGCGGGCTGGTAGACCGAGAGGAGCAAATTTCCGCTGCGAGGGTCCAGGAGGGCGTCGTCGGTCAGGGTGCCTGCTGAGACGATCCGCTGGACTTCGCGGCGAACGATCCCTTTGGCTTGGGCCGGGTCCTCCATTTGCTCGCAAACAGCCACTCGGTAGCCGGCCCGGACCAGTTTGGCCAGGTATCCCTCTAGCTGGTGGTGCGGGAAACCTGCCATGGGGACAGGATTCTCACCCTTGTCTCGACTGGTCAGGGTGAGTCCCAGCACGCGGGCGGCGGTCTTTGCGTCTTCATGAAAAAGCTCGTAAAAGTCCCCCATCCGGAAAAAGAGGATCGCATCGCCGCTAACGGCTTTGGCTTCTTCGTACTGTTTCATCATCGGTGAAAGGTTCATGCCGTGATGGTACTCGGCTGGCCGGGGGGGACCAAGTAGGGAAGGTTCGGGCCTCGGATCGAAACAAATAAGCGGATCCGGTGTTTTCTGTATGCGTAGGATTTACGCCCAGCTAAAATGGCAAGATTCCGTTGCCAAGCTGTCCCATTCCCCGTCCACCAACATCCCAGGACTTGTGTCGATCATGCGAAAACTGATTGGATATTTCATGCTGGTGGCTAGCGGGCTATCGATTCTGGCCTCGGAAAGTTCGGCTCAGCCCCCGTGGGGCGGCGGCGGGCCTCCGTTTGGTGGCGGCGGACCTCCCGGTATGGGAGAGGGGGGCTTTTCTGGCCGTTGGGGCTCACGAGATGGGCGGGATTCGGGGCGTGATTTCGGTCGCGATGGTGGCCGGGAAGGCTTCGGAGGCGGAGGTTTTGATCCTTCGATGTTCTTGGGGCGGATGGACCGAAACGGGAACGGCATGATCGATTCCGATGAGATGGAGGGGCCTGCTCGGTTCATGTTGGAACGCATGGCGAGGAGCAATCCTAAAATTGACTTGTCCAAACCGATTCCCCTGTCGGTCATCACCGAGGGGTTTCAGCAAATGCGAGGTGGCAGCTCCAGCAGTTCGTCCTCGAGCGATGAAGTGGCGAGTGGACCAGCGGTCTTGGTGCCGGGCTTTGGCGTCAAGATCGAGCGACCTCCGGTTCCCGGTTTTGGAATGAACGCCAATGCCTTGAGCATCCGGGTGGAAGAACAGGATTTGCGCGATGCCGACGAACGGATCCAACGCTACGATCGAAATCGGGATTCCGTCTTGGACGAAGCGGAGTTGCGAGACGGCCGGTGGTCCGATTCTCCGATGCAGTACGACAAAAATGGAGACGGAAAGCTGACCCGCGATGAATTGGCCGTTCGTTATGCCAAGCGTCGCATGGAGTCGTCAGGTTCCCCCAGCAGCAGCGGAGATAGCCGCGATTCACGCGACAGCCGGAGCGACCGCGATCGTCAAGGTTACGGAGACCGCGGTCAAGAAGAGAAGAAAGAGATTGCCAATCCGTTCGAGAAGATCGCCAGCTATAGACTGACTGATCGCGATGGCAAGCCAAAGCGACCTGCGGGGTTGCCAGAATGGTTTGCACGGTATGACGTTAACAGTGATAACCAAGTTGCGATGGACGAGTTCGTGAAGCGTCCGTCTGCAGAGGCGATTGAGGATTACGCACGGTTCGATACGAACTTGGACGGTTTCATCACGGCGCGCGAATGTTTGGCCGCTCATAAGAATGGTTTCATTCCTGGATCCAGCAGTGGCAGCGGGAGCAGTTCTTCCTCGAGTAGCGGTAGCAGCGGTGCAACCGCTAGTTCGGAAGGCCCAGGCAGCTCTGGAGCACCAGGCAGCTCGGGTGGATCCTCGACTCCGGGTGGAGCGGCGGGTAGTGCTAGCGGTGGTGCAGGTGCATCGCAGAGCAATAGTGCCGTTTCGCAACGGACCCGAGAGTGGATGGCAGGGCGTGTGACGAAGTACGATAAGAACCAAGATGGGAAATTGGACATCGACGAGTACAAGGTCTACAACTCGTCAGGAGACTTCACCAAGGCAGACACGAACCAAGATGGATTTGCGGATGTCGATGAATTGGCTATCGAGCGCAGCCGACGGTAGCATGGGGTAGTTCGAAACGAGTGACATAGCACGATGCTACGCAAGGACCGCGCGAAAACGGTATTGGAACGTCTTGGTGAGTTGTACCCCGAGACCTCGATTCCGCTGGACCATTCCAATCCGTATACGCTCCTGGTCGCGGTATTGCTCAGCGCCCAGTGCACCGACAAGATGGTCAATCGGGTAACACCGAGCTTGTGGAAGCTCGCTGATAACCCTTGGGACATGAGTCGAAGATCGGTCGAGGAGATCCGAGCGATCATCCAGCCGTGCGGATTGAGCCCGCAGAAATCGAAAGCGATTCGGGAGCTCTCGCAGATCCTGGTCGAAAAATACGAAGGGGCGGTTCCCGAGTCCTTCGAGTTGCTGGAAGAGTTGCCCGGTGTGGGGCACAAAACCGCGTCCGTGGTGATGAGCCAAGGTTTCGGGCACCCCGCCTTCCCGGTCGATACGCATATTCATCGATTGGCCCAGCGGTGGGGCCTTACCGATGGCAGATCGGTGGAGCAGACCGAGCGAGATTTGAAAAAACTCTTTCCGCAGGAGTCGTGGAATCAACTTCATTTGCAGATCATTTTCTATGGACGCGAGCATTGCACGGCCCGCGGGTGCAATGGAACGGTTTGCGGGATTTGCAAAGAACTCTACCCAAATCGAAAGAAACCTGTAGCGACCCGAAAGTAGTTCACCAAGCGATCGATCATGCCCACTACACGCCCGCCATGGACCCGGTCCATTCGTCCCTTTTTCGATCTCCTCTTTCCGCGTTATTGCACACTTTGCGATCGGCTGATCCTCGATTCCTGGAACGAGTCCCTTTGTGAGGGATGTTGGCAGGAGCTCTCGCCGGATCCCAATCGTTGCCAGCGATGTTGCGCCCCCGTTTCGAAGAGCAAGGCGATTTCTCCTAAGAGCTGTTCACTCTGCAAACGAGAATGGAAATTCGGGCGCGTCTATTGCTTGTGCACGTATCGCAATCAAGCGGCTAAGATCGCGAGACGGATGAAGACGCCCAAATACGAGCCATTGACCAAAGAGGTCGCAAATCGAATGGGAGATTGGTTTCTTTCGACGGAGCCTACCCCTCGATACGATCTTCTCGTTTCTATCCCTCAGTATTGGATGAAGCGGTGGCGAGACCGATACAACCAGTCCGATGTTCTTGCGAAGGTGCTTTCGAAAAAGATTGCGATCCCCTATGCCGAGGGGGCGTTGGTCCGAACGCGATGGACCGAGAAGCAAGGAACCAAGACGATTGAAGAACGATTGCGCGCGGTATTGGGTTCGATCTCCCACGATCGCAAAACCTCTGTGCAAGATCGAACGATATTGATCGTCGATGATATTTTGACCAGTGGTGCGACCGCCAATGAGGCTGCTAAGGCTTTGATCAATGCAGGTGCGAAGAAAGTCGATGTGATCGTGTTTGCCCGCGGCGCGAGCAGTTCAACCGCTGGGGGCTAGGGGTGGTCCGGGTCTATATTCGGCGCGACTATCTGCTAGTTGGTTTAGGTTGCTGACTGGTTTAGGCGTCGCCGAGGAGTTGCGCCAAGGCATCCTCCAAGCGCCGGGCTCGAAAGGGGAAATGCATTTGCTCCAATCGTTGAGGCACCGCTCGGGTGCTAGCAAGTAACAAGGCATCGGCCATTTCTCCGAGCGCGATGCGGAGCGCCGGGGCAGGTGCGGGAAACCAAGCCGGCCGCGATAGGGCTCGAGCGAGAGTGCGGGTGAATTCTCGATTCGTGGTGCCGTGCGGAGATGCGAAATTGAAGGGGCCAGATGCGTCGGGGCAGGCAGCGAGGAACAGGAATGCCGCAACCGCATCATCGAGGTGGATCCAGCTCCAGGATTGGTGGCCGTTCCCGATCCTTCCCCCGAGTCCCCAGCGGAGCAGCGGAAGCATCTTGGCAAGTGCGCCTTGATGGGGATGGAGCACCATGGCCAATCTTCCGATCGCGACGCGGCCCCCGGACGATTCAAAGGTCCTGGCCGCGGCTTCCCAGTCCTTGGCGACTTGCCCGAGAAAGTCGTCGGCGGGGGGGGATGATTCGAGGCACTCCCTATCCCCGCAATCGCCATAGATTCCCACCCCCGATGCGCAGACCAATGCTTTGGGAGGGGAAGATAGATCCGTCAGGGACTTGACCAAGGCATGGGTTCCGTCGATGCGGCTTGATCGGATCTTTCGTTTCGTTTCTTCGGTCCATCTTCGTTCTGCGATCCCAAAGCCGCCGAGGTGAACCACAGCGTCCAGATCCTGCATGGCATCAAGTCGGTTGAATCCCGATTGCCGGTCCCAAACAACCGATTCTCCTATGTTGCCACTCTCGTTGGAAGCGGATTGAGATTCAGGTCGGATGATCCGAACCACGCGATGTCCTAGGACCGATGCGAGTGCGGCGAGTCGAGATCCGATCATCCCGCTGGAACCGGTTATCGCGATACGGAGGGAACGTCCCGATACCCAAGGGGCCAAGAAATCGTGCAGTTCCAAATCGCGCCGCGTTGTCTCATGTCGATAAACAAACATGCGCCGCAGCATGCTGCGGACCATGGGAAGGGCGATGTTCGAAAGTGGTGCCCAAGGAAGATCAAAGCGAATGCGATCTCGAAGTCGGGATCGTTCCTCGTCGACCGCTTCGATGAGGTGGTCGTGTTGCCAGAAGGCGAATGGGCCGCTGATTTGTGTATCTTGAAAGGAGCGAGGGGCATCCAAGTTCGTGTGCCGCGCGAGCCACTTGAGCCGAAGAGGTCCCAGGCGTTGTTGCAGGACGACTTCTGCACCGACATCGATCGACGCCCCGCGTCGAAGGATGGTGATTCGTTCCCAAGGCGGAATAAGGCGATCGATGGCGCCTGGATTCGCATGGTACCCAAAGAGTTGTTCAGGCGAGGCAGGAAACTCGGAGGACCATTCGAAGGAGTGGGACACGGTGACGTTCTCTAGCCGACGGATTCGGGAAGAATCGACAAATCGGTCATGCCGCGAAGCTTATCGAGAGCACGCTTCTCCAATTGTCGGATCCGTTCTTTGGAAACCCCTAATTTATCCGCCAGCCGCTGAAGCGTTTGGACTTTGCGGTGTCCACCGAGAGAGAATCTGGCCCGGATGATGAACTTCTCACGGCGATCCAAGTGATCGAGCATGAGAGCCAAGCGCGAGCGAAGCTCGTTCCAGCGGTTTTCGCTCATGGAGGAGGATTTTTGTTCGTCGCTGAAGTCGATGCCGTTTTCGTCGATGCTGGCGATGTTCCGCTGACGTTCCTTTTGCTTCTCCATGACGCGGCGGTAGGTATTTCGTCGCACGACTTGGGTGGCGTAGGTACTGAAGCGGAATCCCATGGCGACATCAAACTTGTCGACCGCTCGGATTAGCGCGACGATACCATCGCTCAGCAGATCGTCGAACACGTTTTGGGTGTTGACGAATTTCTTGACGATCGAGATGACCAGTCGCATGTTGGATTTGACGATGCAGTCCCGGTGCCAGTCGGCGGCCCGCATCAATCCGTCGATACGGCGGATGAGCCAATCATCGGGCTTGTTCAAATCGAGCTTCGACTTCAGCTGGTTCGCTCGGAAGCGAAGGTAGTTCATCCGGTTGAAGAGAGCCTTTTCCTCCAGCGGTGTGAGGAGTTTGGTTTCGCACAAGCGGGCCAGATAGGAGGGGAGATCGGGAATCTTGGAAGCCTTGACGCTGCCCGAGGGTTCACCGGTGCTGAAGAGGAGGTCACCCAAGATCTCCCCTTCGGCCGACGAGTCCGAGAAGGAGGGGTTTCCGATGAAGGCGATCTCCGTCGCCGCCAGTCTCTTCGCTTCGGCGCGAAGGGCCGTATCGGCGATAGGCAGGGGCATGGAGAGCTGAACGAAGTGGAGGAAATCGGCTTCCACGGCGTTGCGTCGAAATGTTCTCGCCATTTTGGGTTTGTTCTCGGTGGAAGGCTTCGCCACCCTATCGCTGGACAACTCCAGGCTTGGAATGTCGAGATTGGTGACTTTTCGTTTTCTGGTTTTTGCAACTGCGACCGTCATCGTCATGCTCCCACTACTCTTTCGAAATTGATTTTCGTCCACATCGATACGTCGCTGAACGTTTTTTGTTCGATTCGGATTGGGAATCGTTCACTGAACCGTTCAAATCGTTCATATGGAACCTTTATACGGACGGAATGCGGCGGGAGCAAGAAAGTCTAGGCGGAATTCGGTAAATAAATTGCCTGGTAAATTTGCGTTTTTTGGCTGAAATCTTGAATCCGACTTGCCGATCGGTCTATACTCCTGAAAACGTTCACTTTGAATGATTTCGACACTTAAGAACGATTTGGTTGAGCGGTGGAAGAGAGCTTTACCCCCAAACAGGTAGCCCACGCCTTGCAGGTGAGCGAATCCTCGGTGAAGAGGTGGTGCGATCGGGGTTTGATCCGAACGGACCGGACGATGGGGGGGCACCGTCGGATTCCTTTGGAGAATCTGATGGAGTTTCTCGAGTCGACGAATCGTCGGCTGATCGACCCGGTCGCAATCGGGTTGGCGGGTGCGGCGGCGACGCCGGACGTGGCCGAGCGATCGAGCTTGGATTCCTCGCAATTTGCGGGTATGCGAGAGGAATTTGAGAGATCGATTCTCGCGGGGAACGAGGGGGATGCGAGGCGGATACTCAGTACCTGGTATGCTCGCAACGGCGGGATTGTGTCGGTCGCGGACGATTTGATCGCACCGGTATTTCGGTCGGTTGGGGAGCTATGGGAGTGCGGCGACCTCGAGGTGTATCAAGAGAGGCGCGGGTGTGAGATCTGCATCCGATTGATTCACGAGTTGCGGCGGTTGTTGGCGGAGCCTTCCCCGAACGCACCCTTGGCGATGGGTGGGACAGCGTCGGGGGATCAGTATCAGATTCCGACCCAGTTGATCGATATGACCTTTCGCGAGGCGGGTTGGCGTTCGGTGAATCTGGGGTGTGATTTGCCCTTTGCCAGTCTTTTGTCGGCGGCTCGGAAGCACATGCCGAAAATCTTTTGGTTGAGTGTTTCTTATGTGCCGGACGAGGCAAAGTTCATTGCGGACTGTGAGCAATTTGCCAAGCAGTTGCCCAAGGGGGTCTTGTTCACGGTGGGGGGAGCCGCGCTTTATGAAGGGCTTCGAAAGAGAATGACCTTCAGTTCCTACAGCGACAACATGCAGCAGCTCGCGTACTTGGCGAGGACGATCAAGGCGGGGCTTCCGCCCACGAGCACCCAGATCTGAATTGGCTTAGGAAAAGTTTAGGCGGACCGGTTACACTAGGTGCAGTTTTGTTGGTGGAGGAAGGCTCCGGGGGACAGTTTCTCTGGGGCTCTTTCTTGTATCAGCGACGTTGGTACGCCTCTTTAACGCTTGCAGGGTCACGGCTATTTTGAGTCCGAAACAAAGTCCGCTCGACTTGACCGCAGTCATCAAGACGCCGGAGAACATTCAGTTTGAGTATCGCTTAGCGGGTCCTTTTCGGCGCTTCCCTGCTTTGTTGATCGACTGGGTGGTTCGGATGTTGATGATCGCCGCGGGATACATTGCGATCTTGGTGGCATCGTCGACGTTTCTTTCCGTGACCGGGCAGTCGATTCTTCAGGACTTTGCGATTCTCATCGCGATGGTGGTCGATTTCTTGCTCCTTTGGTTTTACGGGACTTTTTTCGAGAGCTATTGGAACGGTCAGACGCCGGGCAAGTGGGCTTGTCGCATCCGCGTCATTTCGGTGGATGGGCGCCCCGTGAATGCATTCCAAGCAACGATTCGCAATTTGTTGCGTCCGGCCGACTTTGCTCCGATGGTATCGCTGGAGGTTTTTTCGAGCGAGTTCCCACCGGCGTATATCCTCCCGACGTTTCTTTGTTCGTTGGTTTGTATGGTGTTGACCAAGCGTTTTCAGCGATTGGGAGATTTGGCGGCGGGGACGATGGTGGTCGTCAACGAGCGGTCTTGGGTGCCCACGAATATCAAGCTGGAGGATGCGCGGATCCCGAGTTTGGCCGAGTACATTCCCCCCGGCTTCCGTCCCAGTTCGACGTTGGCCAAAGCGCTCGCGCTCTATGCGGAGAGGCGGGCTCGTCTTCCTGCGGGACGTCGCCAAGAGTTGGCTGCTTACCTCGCCAAGCCCTTGATACACCGGTTTGGGTTTCGCGAGGACACCAGTTCGGACTTGTTGCTATGCGCTCTGTACTATCGAGAGTTTGTGAGCAAGGAGGCGTTTCGTCCCCAAGGGGGCCGGCCTGTCTCCGGTGTTCCGGTGGGAGCTTCTCCGCTCGTCAGTTCCTCCGGCATGGCCCCTCCAGTGCCATCGCTGGTGCCTTCGGCGCCGTCGTTGGGGCCGTCCATGTCGACGCCGGCCCTGATGGCATCAAGTTCTGGGACGTCAGGTTCTGGGACCTCCACGCCGGTTACGGCGAAGGTGATCGCTCCTCCCCCCTTGCCTCCGGTTTCCTCATGACGAGGCGAGAGATGGACGCAAACCAAAGTTGGAATTCACGAAAAGGTAGGAAACGATGCGAATTGCCGAGGTGCTAGAACGCCGCCGTCAAGGTTGGTTGGAGTTGGAAGCCATGTGCGACGCATTGCAGAATGCGAGGTTCCCCTATCGCGATCAAGGGAGTCAGTTAGCCCGTTTCTCATCGTTGTATCGAGCGGCCTGCACCGATCTATCGATGTCCGAACAGTATCAGCTTCCTCCGGCGACGGTGGAGTATTTGCATCGACTCGTGGGTCGGGCTCACAGTCAGCTCTATCGTTCGCAGCGTCTTCCGCTGGAGCGTTGGTACGAGTACGTCACGTTGGTGATTCCGCACGCTGTCTTTCGTGACCCCTGTGTGATGGTCGCGGGGCTGGTCTTCTTTGGAACGTTTGGCCTGTCCGCATTGTTGGCGTTTTCCGAATCGACCTTTCCCACCTATCCACAGCGCGTGTTGGGAGTCGAGCAGTTGGAATCATTCGAGCAGATGTACGAGAAGCCGATCGACGGTGGAAACCACCGCTATTACTTGCAGGCCTCCGGATGGTACATCAAGCACAATGCGGGAATCGGATTGCAATGTTTTGCTTTGGGACCATTGCTTCTGCCATCCCTCTGCATGCTGGGGTACAACGGAGTTGTGTTGGGTGCAACCTTTGGTTACATGGCTCGGCCCGATGTGCCGCAGGGAGATAATTTCATGCAGTTCGTCACGGCCCACGGAGCGTTTGAATTGACCGCAATCGCTTTGGCAGCTGCGGCAGGGCTTCGGGTGGGGGTCGGGTTGTTTTCGACTGGCGGGTTATCCAGATTGGAGTCATTCCGTTTGAACGCCGAACGGGCGATTCCGATTATTTTGTGTTCGGTAATGTTGTTTGTATTGGCCGCATTTACGGAGGGATGCTTGTCTCCTTCGAGTGCAGGGTATTGGATCAAGGCTTCGTTTGCTGTTTTTTCGTCGACCCTTTTGCTTTTGTATTTTGTCATGTTAGGTGTTCCGACCGATCAAAGGCTAACTCGCTTGGAGTCATGCGAAGACAATCCTTGGAGGACGCGCAGCGATGCAGCTCGATAAGACATCGATCATCATTTCGGAACGGAACATCACCGATCTCGCCGACTTGAGCCTGTTGGTGCTCCGGCACTACGCGGGGCCAATCTTTCAATTGGGTCTACTGGGAGCGTTCCCGTTTGCGTTGTTGAATTTCCTGCTGACATGGCCTCTTTTGCAATACGATCAGCTGGCGATGTCGGCGACGACGATCACATCCTCTGAGGCGTACCGCGTTCGGTATTACTGCATCATGATTGGGGCAGTTTTTCTACAAGCCCCGCTCGCGATGAGTTTGGTCACTTATTTTATCGGGCAAGCCGTGTTTTTTGAAAGGCAGAGCTGGCGTCAGGTGGTGCGAGGCGTGCTAAGTCGAGCGATTCCAGTGCTGACCATTCTCGGCATCCTTCGGATGGGATTGCTTTCGTATGTTCCCTTGGTGCTCTTGGCGGTCGATCCTCAGTTTCGTCCTGAGATCGAATTGACGGTTTACTTTTTTGGGATGTTTGTAATCAGTTATTGTGTTCGGGCATTTCGTCCCTTTGCTCCAGAGATCTTGGTGTTGGAGAAGAGTCCGCTGCGAAAGAGAAAGGCTCCGTTTGAGCAGCAAAGCTTTCGGCAGCGTTCCAACTGGTTGCATGCGACGCAATACAACGACACGTTTGGTTCCCATGTCCTCTCCACGTTGATTGCAGCGGCCACGGCCCTTTCGTTTTGCTTCGGGTGCATCTTCTTGTCCGGAGTGCTATTTGGGGTTTGGTCGTGGGGCTTTTGGATGGACTTCATCGTCTTTCCTGTTGTCCTTTGGTGTATCGCCATTTGGATGACGGTCCTTCGTTTTCTCTTTTACATGAACTCGAGAATTCGAACCGAAGGTTGGGAAATCGAATTGCGTCTGAAGGCCGAATCGGAGCGATTGAGGGAGGTGATGGCATGACGATGGAGTTGCGATCGCGCCCCGTTCGGTGGCTGTTGAGTTGGGGTATCGTGCTCGGGTGCTGGATGGTGGGCCTGACCCCAGCGAGAGCCCTCGAACAAGAAGCCTTTTCGGAGTCGGAGCGATCCGTCCTTCAAAAGGCGACGGACGAAAGTTGGTATTCGGCCAAGTCGGGGGAGCGGACGGTTCGCAGTCCCAGGACCAGGGATCGGATCGATGTACGCGATCGCCACGACGTGATCGAGGCAGCGAATAAGGCAGGTGGTTCGGCAAGGTCGGGAGGGACCTCCATTTGGGACGATTTCTTTGCATTCATCTTCGAAATCTGGTCCTACTTGCTTCTCATCGGGATCGTGATACTCGGATTGATCGTTTTGTTTTTTGTATGGCAGCGACGCGGGTTTTCCTTGGCCCGTTCCAAACGGTCTCCCGCAAAGGATCTGGCCGAGCGGGACCGCCTGAAGGTTACCGACCTCCCGTTCGAGTTGGAGCAATCGCAAGTGGGGTTGTTGGCTCAGTCCGACGAGTTTCGTCGGCGAGGTGACTATGCCAAAGCGATGATCTACCTATTCAGCCATCTATTGGTGGAATTGGATGCAGGAGGATTGATTCGATTGGAGCGAGGCAAGACCAATCGCTATTATTTGCGCGAGTTGGCTCCGAACGACAAGATTAACAAATATATGCACCATGTGGTTCGCTGGTTCGAGCATGTGTTCTTTGGGAAGAATGCGATGGATGCCGATGCGTTTGAACGCTTGCGAGAGCGCGTCCCGGAATTCGAGGGGTGGATGAAGGCTCCCGAGTCGCAAAGCGAGTGGCAACGAGATCATCGAAAGCAGGTGGCGCGATGATCCAACCCTGGGCTCGATCCGTCATTGTCATGTTCCTTTTGTTGGTAGCCGGGTGCACGGGGCGAACGCCTGTGAGTCGCTACGCTGAGAGCGAGGGTTATGAAGCTCGGCTCAGTCCCGATGGTCTATCCGTCTTTCGGAGGCTTTGTGAGGAAGAGAATCGCAGCACGATGCGCCTGGGAAATCTGTCGGAGAAGGCGGCCGAGCGGTTGGATACAATCGTTTGGTCGCCGAAGACTTTGGACTGGCACGAAGAGCCGACTCTGACTTGGATGCGCGAATGGCTGCGACGCGGTAACAAAACATTGATCTATGTCGGACGGGATTATTCCGCGTACGCTGACTATTGGTCGGAGTGTGCGCGGGACCACTGGTCGCAGCCTGAGAGCTTTGCGGATCGGGAGAAGGGGCGAGCTTGTTACGAAATCGCCGCGACATCCCAAGCCGAATTGGCCGCAATGCGGTATGCGCATCGGGACGTCCAAATACTCCCTTGGTGCCAAGTCGACAATACGAAGCAGCGCGCCGCCACGGTGGAGAGTTTTGTCGGCGGGTGGGCTTTGGAGTTGGCAGGTCTCGAGCATCGGATTGTCGTACGAGGTTTTTTGAGTCCCTTGTCGTCGGTCGATCTCCCAGCGATGGAGATCGCATTGGACGCTGTTGTGAAGCAAAAGGCCGGTGCGACCACGACCAAACCGGTTTTGAATCCGCTCACGCCCATGCGATCCTTCGCGTCTCGCTTGTCCAGCATTACCGATGAGGACGAAGCCAACCTACGTCGAATACGAGCGTATCGGGAGGAGGGGCTCGATAGCGAAGAGCCAGAGGTTTGGCTGGAGTCGGCCGACGGTGTTCCGCTCCTCACGTCGGTCGCGGCGGAGCCGGATAGTTCTTCGCGCGTGGTGTTGGTGTCCACGCCCTCGCTACTCGCCAATTACAACTTGACCTATCCCGGCAATTGGAGGATCGCTGAAAAGCTCGTCGGTCATCTACCACCTGGGAAAATCGGATTTCTTTCGACGGACGGGGATCCGAGGGTGTTGCAAGCGGGAGAGTCGGAACAGCAAAAAGGGTTTGAGATGCTGACGATGTGGCCCATCAATATCATTACTTTGCACGCGGCATTCCTCGGCATGCTGGTGCTCGTGGCATTGTTCCCCATCTTCGGCCGTCCGAAATCGCTGCCTGCGAAGACCACGCAGGACTTTTCGGATCACATCGAAGCGTTGGGGGCGCTCTTGTTCAAATCGGGGGATCGATTCTATGCGTTGTCCACCATCGCCGATTACTTCCGAAGCGTGCGGAAAGACATCCATTCTCCTTGGGCCAAGTGTGAAGAGGTGGAGCCCATGAGTGTCGAGTCACCGTTCCGAAGCGATCAGCCCAATCCGAGCGGATCGAGTCCAGCAACTCATGAATAGCGAACCGATGGAGAACCCGGAGTGTGGTTCGAATGGACCTGCTCCCTTGCAGCCGACCGAATCGTCCGGTGCCGGATCGTTCTTAGCGGCTGGGCTGAATGAGTTTCAGATTTCCATGGTGTACAACGAGTTGAGGAGTCTCGCGGCGACGCGTTTGAATCAATGTTCCCCGAATGATTCGATGCACGCGACCGCCTTGGTGCATGAAGCGTATTTGCGTCTTGTGAATGCTTCCATCGGTCCCCACTCGGCCATCTGGTCTAATCGGGAGCTGTTCTTTGCGGCTGCGGCGGAAGCGATGCGCAGGGTGGTAATCGACTACTACCGGAGCAAGCGGAGTTGGAAGCGCGGAGGCAAAAGCCGCCGGGTGGATGCGGATATCGATGTTATCGAGCCGACGCTTCCCGATATCGATGTCTTGGCTTTGAACGACGCATTGGATTTGCTCGAGGCGGAGCATCCCGAGAAAGCTCAGTTGGTCAAGATGAAAACGTTCGGAGGGATGTCGATGGAGGAATGTGCTGGGGCGCTGGGAGTTTCGTTACCGACGGCAGGGCGTTATTGGCGGTACGCCAAAGCGTTTTTGGCGGCGAAGCTGAAAGAAGTAGATGATTGATAGCGATGGCAAAGCCTCGTCACGAGGCTCGGATTACTTTTCGTTCTCCAGCCGTTCGATCATTTCTGCGAAGTGAGGTTCCTCCGATTTAGGGACTTTCGGATAGCTCAGTCCGAGCGATTCCACGTGACTGACGATGATGTCAGCGATTGCCGCACGGGCATACCACTTGTCGTCGGCAGGAATGACGAACCAAGGTGCTTTCTTGGTCGACGTGGCCGCTAGGGCTTCTTCGTCGGCCTTTTGGTGTTCGCTCCAAAGTTGCCGTTCATCGAGGTCGCGTTCGTTGAATTTCCATCGCTTGTTGGGATCGACTAGCCGTTCCATCAGCCGGCTCTTTTGTTCCTCTTTGGAAACATGTAGAAAGAACTTGATCACGGAAGTCCCGCTTGCGACCAACGTTTCTTCGAAGGATCGGATTTCCTCGTAGCGTTGTTTCCACAGGTCCCCGAGTTTCTTCATCGGCGGAAGTTTTTGAGGTTGGAGGAATTCAGGATGGACGCGAACCACCATGACCTCTTCGTAGTAGGAGCGATTGAAAATCGTCACCATGCCGCGTGCGGGGAGAAATCGCATTGGGCGCCATAGAAAATGGTGTTGCAGTTCCTCGTCGTTGGGAGCTTTGAAACTGTGGACACGGCATCCTTGCGGATTGATGCCGTGCATGACGTGCTCGATGACGCCATCCTTGCCGGCCGCGTCCATGCCTTGCAGGATGATTAGCAGTGCCCGTTCGCCTGACGCGTACAATCGGGATTGGGCTTCGTGGAGGTATTCGTTGTCGACCGACAATGCGGCGAGTCCCTCTGGTTTCCCCTTGAACTCTTTGCCCGCTTTGGTCGGAAGCTCGGATAGATCGACCTTGGAATCTTCCTTCACGCGAAACTTTTTGTGGTCAAACTGATGTTTCTTTGTCATGATGGTCTCGCTGGTTGGCTGGCATTTCTTCACTCCATCTTAATTCGGCAATCGTCCAGCGCGTTCAATCTCGCGACACCCGCCCCCATTTTGCAACGCAATTCGATACTCTTCCTGCTTTCTCGGCGGGTTTCCAGGGAGGCAACGGTGGGGAACGAGGGGAAGTAAGGGGTACGGCAGTGATCTTCCCGATTGGCCCGTCTTTTGCATTTCATGATTCCCCATTCGCCTCGCTTGACCTCTTTGATGCGGTCGACGAATTGGGAGAGGCTGGTCAGCAACGCAAGGATAAAGCATGTTGAAGCGTGAACGAGTGCGATGGATTTTGGTGGCGATGGGATGGGTTTCGTTCGTTGGGGGATGGGGACTTGATAGGGTGGTGGGTCAGGAGAAGATTGATCCTGTTCGGAGTACGTTATCGGCGGAGAGTCTTTTGGTTCCGCAAACGATGTTGAGTTTGGTGCATACGCCGCAGGTCTTGGACGAGATTGGGATTCCTCGAGCGGAGCGAGAGAAGGTCGAGGGTTTTTTGCGAACGGTCGATGGCGAGTGGTGGCGCGGACGGATACGGCCAGATGTGGAGCATCGAAAGAGTACGGCATTGTTAGAGGACCGGTTAGCACGTTTTTTGTCCGAGTCGTTTGGTCCGCATGTGATCAAGAGGTTGCGGCAATTGGAGTGGCAATCGCAGGGAGTGCGCGCGTTGATCCGTCCGGAGGTGGTGGGGTATCTGGGGATAACGGAGACTCAATTGGAGTCGTTAACGGTTTTGTTCGGAGTGACGGAGGAAACTCGCAAGCGCGCGTATCCGAAGCCTGGTCAGGTGGAGGAGGCTGCCGCCGAGAGGTTGGCGCGCGCGTTGGAGGAGGAGCCGAAGAAGGTCGTGGCGTTACTGAGCGAACGGCAGCGAGAGCGGCTTGGATCGTTGATCGGGAAGCCATTTGATACTTCGAAGCTGAAGCGTATTTACCCGCTGGCGCCGGAGTTGATTCCCTCCTCGGAGTGGGTTCATGAGCCCGTGGCGCTCGAGGGGCTTCGCGGCAAGGTGTTGCTCGTTCACTTCTATGCGTTTCAGTGCGGCAATTGCAAAAAGAACTTCCCGATCTACCAGCGTTGGCAGCGAGAGCTTTCGTCTTCTGGCGTGCAGGTGATCGGAATTCAATCCCCCGAAACATCGGCGGAGCGGGATGCGGACAAGGTGAGACGGGATGCCAAGGAGAATGGATTCGAGTTTCCGGTGTTGATCGATACGGAGATGAAGAATTGGGATGCGTGGGGAAATACGATGTGGCCGACGGTCTATGTCGTGGACAAACGAGGGTATATACGGCTTTGGTGGCAGGGGGAGCTGAATTGGGAGGGGGCGACCGGGGACAAGCAGATTGAGGAGTTGGTCACGGAGCTGTTGCGTGAGGAGGATGGGACGCCTGAATCACGTCCGAAAAAGTGACATTCGTGGGAGAACGGTAGCTATCCATCGCCGGGAGATTTTGGGATCATACGCACGGCTACCTACCCGGACCAACCCGGATTTCCCCGCGTTCCCTTGAACATCCTTTCCGTATGACGATTTACTTTTCGCGAGGTTCCAAGCAGTCGGTGCTTGGGATGCCAGACTTTATCGAAGCCATCCAGACGACGCTGGAGGCTCGAGGCGGGGCCAAAAAGGTCTTGGCAATTCCTCCCGATCACACCCGGCTCGATTCTCAGGCAGGACCGATCACCCACGCCGCGTTGCGGGTGCTAGGGGACAAGCTGACCGATGTGATGCCTGCGCTCGGAACCCATTCGGCCATGAATGAGGAGGAGCTCACCAAGATGTTCGGGGACTTCCCGAGACATCTCATTCGCGTGCATCATTACAAGACCGATGTGGATACCCTCGGCTACGTGGACGCCGATTTCGTGGACACGGTCACCGAAGGAAACTACAGCGAAGCTTGGCCAGCTCAAGTCAACAAGATCATTTCGCGCGGGGATCATGATCTGATCTTGTCGATCGGACAAGTCGTGCCGCACGAGGTGATCGGGATGGCCAACTATACGAAGAATATTTTCGTGGGGACCGGCGGGAATGCAGGGATCGACGGCAGTCATTACTTGAGCGCACTCTACGGGATGGAACGCATCATGGGGCGATGCGATACCCCCCTGCGAAGAATCTTGAACCGGGCGGCCGATCTCTACCTCACCCATCGTCCCGTGGTGTATGTCCTGACGGTGGTCGAATCGACGCCGGATCAAGGTCCTGTTGTGCGAGGTTTGTACGTCGGCGATGACCATTCCGTTTTCACCATCGCAGGGGAGCTGGCCGCTCAAGTCAATTGCTTCCGCATCCCCGAGTCCCCGAAAAAGATCGTGGTGTGGATGGATCCGAGTAAATACAAAAAGACATGGGTCGCCAACAAATCGATCTACCGCACTCGAATGGCCATCGCCGATGGTGGGACGCTCGTCGTGATCGCACCCGGTGTTGCTCGATTCGGTGAACACGATGATGTCGATGGCTTGATCCGGAAGTACGGATACCGCACGACGCCAGAAGTAAAAGAAATGGTCGCGAAGAACGACGATCTGCGCGCCAATCTGTCGACCGCCGCCCATTTGATCCACGCATCTCCCGAGAATCGATTCCGCGTGGAGTACTGCACGGATAAACTCACCCAACAAGAGCTGGAAGGGGTCGGTTACTACAAAGGATCGCCCGAGCAAGCCATGAGCGAGTATCGCCTCGCAGAGATTCAAGATGGTTGGAACGAAAGCCAGTCCGGAGAACGCTTTTACTTCATTCGCAATCCAGGGTTAGGCCTTTGGATGCACAGCAACCATCCACACGCGTTTTAACCCAATATGTTTGAAGCCAAAAACACCCAGCGCGCTGTCGTGCGCATCGGATACGACGGACGCGTTTACAAACAGTTTCAAGGTCCCGAGGCGGAGAAGCGATTCGAGAACGAATGCAAGGCACTCCTATACCTTGAGAAGAGGAAGTGCCCATTCGTCCCGCGGTTGATCGCGGCGGACAAGAACCGGTTGGAGATTGTCACCTCCAATTGCGGCGCGCGCGTCGAGCGGATGGGAGAAGAGCGGATCAAAGAGATCTTTGCTGAATTGGAGTCCTACGGGATCCGCCACGACGATCCTTACCTGCGAAATATCACCTATCGAGCATCGGATGGCCGATTTTGCATTATCGATTTCGAGTTTTCCACATTCCTCGAGGAATCGTCGGAATCCGCGAGTGAGGAAGAGAATGCCGCGAGCGATGCGACGCAGCCACGTGACTTGAAATGGTCAGCGATGACCCATCAAGGGACCTTTCGAACCAATAACGAAGATCGCTTCCTCGCGATGCTGATCGACGAACGAGGGGTGCGTTATCTGGGCAAGCAAGGTTCGATGAGCACGGCGAACTGCGATTTGCTTTTCGCCGTTGCAGATGGCATGGGTGGCGAGCGCTCCGGGGAGTTGGCCGGGAAAATCGCCCTCGACAACATCACGCGACTCCTGCCTCGCGCCTACATGATGTCCGAAAGACACTTGGAGGAGAACTCGCAATCGATTTTGAAGGAACTCTACGCGGCGATTCATAGCGAACTGGTCAAATTGGGTTCGTACGATCCCCTTTGCATCAACATGGGTGCGACCCTGACGATGGTTTGGGTTCATAAATCGGTCGTCATGTTCGCACATGTTGGGGACACGCGTCTGTATCGCCTTCGCAAAAATGCCGAGGGAGATATGAAGATGGAGCAAGCCTCTGAGGATCACACGCATGTCGGTTGGCTGCGTCGTTCTGGCAAAATCAATGAACGGGAGGCCCGGACGCACCCGCGTAAAAACGTTCTTGCGAAGGCATTAGGGGCAGGGAACCAATTTGCGGAACCACAAGTAGGTCGATTCACGCTGCAGGCGGGTGAGAAGTTGATTCTTTGCACCGATGGTGTCACCGATGGCCTGTGGGATCGAGCGATCGAAGATCTGGTTTTGCGGCCAGAGTCGTCGGTGATCGATCAGTCTCCGGCGCAGCGGCTTGTTTTGAACGCTGTTGCGGAATCGGGGCGCGACAATGCGACCGCGATTGTATTGGAAAGTTAGTCGATATCGATCTGTTGTCCATTGTCGATCTGTTGTCCTCAACAGATCAGGATCGCCTAACGCGCCGCGCCAGTTAAGAATCTCTCCCCCGGGCGATTGGCCAGGGAGCTTGGTGGGAGAGGTGGTTTGGTTGATAGAGTGGTGGTCTATAGCGCTGAAACGGTCGAGGACGAGCCGTTCGACATTGTCGATCTGTTGTCCTCAACAGATCAGGATCGCCTAACGCATCGCGCCAGTTAAGAATCTTTCCCCTCGGGCGATTGGCTAAGGAGCTTGGGGGGAGAGGTGGTTTGGTTGATAGAGTGGTGGTCTATAGCGCTAGAACGGTCGAGGACGACCGTTCGACATGTCGATCTGTTGTCCTCAACAGATCAGGATCGCCTAACGCGCCGCGCCAGTTAAGAATCTCTCCCTCGGGCGATTGGCTAAGGAGCTTGGGGGGAGAGGTGGTTTGGTTGATAGAGTGGTGGTCTATAGCGCTAGAACGGTCGAGGACGACCGTTCGACATGTCGATCTGTTGTCCTCAACAGATCAGGATCGCCTAACGCGCCGCGCCAGTTAAGAATCTCTCCCCCGGGCGATTGGCTAGGGAGCTTGGGGGAAAGGTGGTTTGGTTGATAGAGCGGTGGTCTATAGCGCTAGAACGGTCGAGGACGAGCCGTTCGACATTGTCGATCTGTTGTCCTCAACAGATCAGGATCGCCTAACGCGCCGCGCCAGTTAAGAATCTCTCCCCCGGGCGATTGGCCAGGGAGCTTGGTGGGAGAGGTGGTTTGGTTGATAGAGTGGTGGTCTATAGCGCTGAAACGGTCGAGGACGAGCCGTTCGACATTGTCGATCTGTTGTCCTCAACAGATCAGCATCGCCTAACGCATCGCGCCAGTTAATGGCTCAAGTCCTTTCAGGACATAAAAGCCGACCGTTCGCCAGGGATGCAATTACCGTTTCGCTAGCCAAAGGACGGGGCTTCGGGGATTGTTCTCGTCGCGGAAGGCCTCCACGGAAAATCGATCTCCTCGGCATCGGAACCAATCGCATACCGCTTGATGCTCTTCGCTTCCGCCGCCGTGCCCGGGATAGGAGATCACGGAGAGGATTCCATCCGCCCTCAGCCGCAAAGCGACTTGATCGAGCGCTCGAACGGTTGTTGCCGATTGCGTGATGATCGACTTGTCACCCAGTGGCAAATATCCCAAGTTGAACATCCCAATATCGATTTCCCGTTTCGGTTCCCCCGTCTCCTCGCTTCCCAGAATTTCCTCGATTCGCGAGTGGCAGCCGATTTGAAGTTTCGTGCGATGGAGGAGTCCGGATTCCTCGAGCCGAGCACGCGTCGCCTCGATCGCAGCGGGTTGACGATCGATCGCAATCACGATTCCTTGTTCGCCAACGAGTTGGGCCAGGAAAAGCGTATCGAATCCATTCCCTGCGGTTGCATCCAGGGCAAGGAGTTTGCGGGAGGCGGTCGGCAGTGAATGAACATGCTGCCTGATCCGTTCTTGAGCTTCGACGGTGAAGTGCATAACCGATCACTGCACCGGAGGAGCGAGTGCGGGATCGATGCCACCGTACTTAGGAACGGCGGGCTCTTTGATATCTTTGAGCAATCGTTGAATGACTTTGTCGGATGTCATTCCTTCCGCTTGCGCTTGGAAATTAGTGGCCAAGCGATGGCGAAGGACGGGCACGGCGATTTTGCGAACATCTTCGATGGCAACGCTGAAGCGACCATCCATTGCAGCGATTGCCTTGCCGGCTTGGATCAAGAATTGTCCTGCCCGGGGGCCTGCGCCGAAGTCAAGCAGTTCTTTGACGACTTCTGGGGCATCGGGTTCGCTAGGTCGGGTGGCCCGGACCAATGCGACGACGTACTTCACGACGAACGGGCTGACAGCGACGCTGCCGACAAGCTTTTGGATGTTGAGAATGGCGCGGGCGGATAGAACTTTCGAAGTCTCCGGCTTGTCGGCGCGGGTGGTGGATAGCAGGATCTTTTCCTCTTCTTCGGCAGAGGGGTAGCCCACTTTGATGTTGAACATGAAGCGATCCAATTGGGCTTCCGGCAGCGGATAGGTGCCTTCCTGCTCGATAGGGTTTTGCGTAGCGATCGTAAAGAACGGATCGGGGAGGGAATAGGTTTGTCGGCCGACGGTCACTTCACGTTCCTGCATCGCTTGGAGCAAGGCGGCTTGGGTCTTGGGTGGCGTGCGGTTGATTTCGTCGGCGAGCAAGATATTCGTGAAAATCGGGCCTTCGACGAAACGAAACTCCCGTTTTCCGTTCGAGTCCTCCTCGAGCACATTCGTCCCGGTGATGTCCGATGGCATCAAGTCGGGGGTGAATTGCACACGTTTGAAGTTCACATCGAGGATTCGAGCGAGGGAGGCGACCATAAGTGTCTTTGCCAAGCCCGGTACGCCTTCGAGCAAACAATGTCCGCGGGTGAAAATAGCGGCGAAGAGTTGCTCGATCACTTCGTCCTGTCCGACAATCGCCTTCGCCAGTTCCGATTTCATCTGATCCCGATGCTCGCGAAACTCGCGGAGTAGATCGCCGATGCTTTTGACAGGTTTACCGGTGGGTGCGTTCGACACAGAATCGTCCAGGGTTGATGGATGAAGACCAAGATTGCGGCTGGGCGATCCAGGTCTAGAACTTATGCAAGGGAACCATTTTCACGGGTTTGTCCCATTACTACAAGATGGCTCGTCATGGCTTGGATTGCCACTACACTTACGCCGTCCGCTTGACCGCATCCACCACGTTTTTGCGATACCGAGCCGGAACCTCCCGTTGTGAAACAGAAAGGTAGAGAGATATGTCCGAGTCAGTCATTCCCAGTGCGGAGTCTTTGGTCGCGATGCGAGACGGCGTCATCGGGCAGATGCAGTTCGCACGAAACTATACCTTGGACCTCTTAGCCAATGTTCCCGATTCTCTCTGGATCGCTATTCCGCCGGGGGGATCGTCGCACTTCGCGTGGCAAGTCGGGCATTTGGCGGTGGCCCAATATGGTTTGATGTTGTTTCGGCAGCGCGGGCGGTCCGAAGGAGACTTGGAGTTGATGCCGGGCTGGCTTCGAAAGAAGTTCGGCAAAGGGACCAAGCCGTCGAGCGACCCTGCGGAGAATCCATCCAGGGAAGAGTTGCTCGCCTGTTTGGAACGGATCCATCTCGAAGCGATGGCCGTGTTGCCAACGTTATCGGCCGAGCATCTTGCCGAGCCGACAGAGATGCCATACGCAGCCTTCCCAATCAAACTCGGTGCCTTGCTCTTTTGCCCGCTTCACGAATCGATCCATGCCGGACAAATCGGAATGCTGAGGCGATTGCATGGGCTTGATCCTATCCGTTAATGCTAGCATTCAAATGCGCTGTACGCGATCGATAGAAATCGATACCATACGTGTCGAATGGAGTTGGTGATCTTGTTTCCGAACTGATCCAGTTGGCCACGGATGGTCTTATGTCTCGCAGCGCGCATGCCGAAGCACAAAATCAATCGTACCGACTAACCGATTGGTTGGCGTACGTAGCGCTGCGATTGGTCATCTGCTTCATTCAGATGACATCTCTCGAACGTTGCGATCGCGTTTGTCGATTGTTGGCGTATCTGATGACCGACTGGATTCCGATCCGTCGCAATTTGTTGGCCGAAAACTTTCAATTGATCTATCCGGACTGGTCCCTTAGAGAGTCTCGGAAGGTGACGAGAGAGATGTGGCATCATCTTCTATTGATGTGCTGTGAAATCGCGCACGCGCCTCGCAAGATCCATCGTGAGAATTGGCATGAGCACTATCGAATCTCCGATCGACGCGGCATCTTGCAAGTGTTGATGGATGAACGTCCTGCTGTTCTCGTCTCGGGACATTTCGGGAACTTCGAATTGGCAGGATTCATTACGGGATTGTTTGGGTTTCCCTCCACGACGATCGCCCGGCCGTTGGATAACGGATTTATTCATGACTTCGTAATGGGGTTTCGTTCCCTCGGCGGCCAGCATTTTCTCCCGAAGGAGGGGAGTGCGGAGGAGATACAGGATCTGCTTCGGGATGGTGGCAAGCTGGCGTTGCTCGCCGACCAACATGCTGGTGAAAAGGGGTGTTGGGTCGAGTTTATGGGGCGTTTGGCATCTTGTCACAAGGGGTTAGCACTGTTTACCTTGAGCAGTGGAGCCCCGATGATGGTGTGTAGCAATGTCCGACGCGGTCGGCCTCTCGTGTTCGATCTTACCTTGCTCGGTGTCGCCGATCCTCAGCAGGATGGGGAGCATTTGAATGGGATCCCTGCCTTAACGATGTGGTACAACCAGCGGCTGGAGCAGGCGATTCGCCAAGATCCCGAGCAATATTGGTGGGTTCATCGGCGCTGGCGCACGCCCCCCGCCTCCCGCGTTCGCAAAGCGGCCTAGGGGAGTCGAATCCATATGACGCTCCCTTTCATGATCGGCGTGTTGGGCTCACCTGTGAGCTGGTACATGCGCGACTTGGTTCGCGCTGCGGGCGAGACGAGTGGTGTCCAAATCATTCCCCTCGCATTCGATCGATTGCAGGCTGCTTCACTCGAACGTTCGTCCGTAAGCTCCGCACTCGCGATGGAATCGCACGAGCCATCCAAGCCGACCGAATCGATGCCTCTGGACGCGTTGGATGCCGTTCTCGTTCGCACCATGCCTCTCGGGTCGTTGGAGCAAGTCATCTTTCGTATGAACGCCTTGCACGTCGCCGAACAACTCGGTGTCCCGATCCTCAATGGTCCCCGATGTTTGGAGATTTGCATCGACAAGTGGCTCACGATTCAGCGAGCGCGCCACGTTGGTCTGTTGACCCCCAAGACGATTTGCTGCCAAGGCCGTGAGGAAGCCATCGAGGCTTGGCATCAACTGGGTGAGGATTGTGTGGTCAAGCCGATCTTCGGTGGGGAGGGACGCGGTATTGTACGGGTGACCGACTACGACATGGCGTGGCGGGTGTTCAGCACGTTATCGCAGATTCAAGCGGTGATGTATGTGCAAGAATTCCTGCCTAACGAGGGCTACGATCTGCGACTACTGGTGCTGGATGACGAGCTCTTTTGTGTGCGTCGCCATGGGAATGGAAACTGGCGGGCGAATGTCTCGCAAGGGGGCGAAGCGAAGCGTTTCGAGCCGACCTTTGAGCAAGCCGAAATCGCTTATCGGGCGGCGCGCGCTGTGGGAGGTTGGATGGTTGGTGTCGATCTGATCGAAACGCTGGATGGGCGAACGATGCTTATTGAAGTCAACGCGGTGCCAGGCTGGCGCGCGACAGGTGCCGCGGTGGAGCAAGACATCGCCATGCGACTGATTCAAAAACTGCGTGATCGATAAGGATCTAAAACAGTTCGCGGATCTCGCGGTATCCGAAATCGACCAGCGGAAAGGGGCGGCCTGCGGGGCCAGGGAGATGGGTCTCGAGATCCAAGCCCAACGAATGGAGGATGGTTGCGACGATCTCAGGTGGTTCGACGGGGCGATCCGCCGGCACGGCACCGATCGGGTCGCTCGCTCCGACGACGCGGCCCCCTTGGACACCACCGCCGGCGAAGTAGACGGTGAAGCATTGAGGCCAGTGATCGCGGCCTCCTGCTGGATTGACCTTGGGTGTGCGTCCAAATTCGGCCAGATTGCAAACCAGGGTGTCCTCCAAGAGCCCACGTTGGTGCAAGTCTTCGATGAGGGCCGTGTAGCCTTGGTCGTACATCGGTGCGACGATGTTCTTCATCCCTTCGATCGATGTGAAGGGTTTGCTGCCGTGAATGTCCCAGCTGACTTCATCAAAGACGGTAAGGAATGTGTTGACAGTCACGAATCGAACGCCGGCCTCGACGAGACGGCGGGCCAGCAAGCAGCATTGGCCAAAGCGATTCATTCCGTAGCGTTGCCTGACGGACTCCGGCTCTTTGGTGAGGTCAAAGGCGTCGCGGGCTTGCGGGCTCGTCATCAAGCGGTAGGCCGACTGAAAGTTTTCGTCCATCATGCGAGCCGCTTCGCTCGTCTCAAAGTTTTTGATGGTGCTCTCGACGACTTCACGCATCCGTTTGCGTCGATCGAGACGGGCTGTGCCGATGTTCTCGGGAGGAAGCAGATCCGGGACCTTGAAGTCAGGTTTGGAAGGATCCGCCATCAGTGCAAACGGGTCATGCGACTTGCCCAAAAAGCCGCCGGCCTGTCCGTTGGGAAGATTCCCGCCACCGCGGCCCATCGTCTCGGGGAGGACCACGTGGGGAGGCAAGTCGGTTCGACGACCGAGAAGGTAGCTGGCTGCGGATCCGACGTGGGGTGTATTGACCCCTCCGGAGAATTGACGCCCGGTCTGCATGATTTGCCAGCCTGCGTCGTGGACAGCCGCTCCACGATGGAAGCACGACCGAACGAGCGAGAACTTGTCCGCAATCTTCGCATGCAGAGGAAGGATCTCGGAGATTTGGATTCCTGGAGCGCTGGTGGAGATTGGCTGGAACGGGCCGCGAATTTCTGCAGGCGCGTCCGGCTTCATGTCAAAGGTATCGAGCTGGCTCGGTGCACCCAGATTGAAGATCATGATCGCAGAGCGTTTGCTTTTGCTCGGGTCGATCTTTCCAGCTTCGGCGGCAGCGGCCAACTGGGGTAGGCCAAGACCGATTGCCCCCAGTGCACCGACTTGTAAGAAATCGCGACGCAGAGTGCCGTCGCATGTTTGAGCAGTACCTTTACCGACGAATGTCAACATGGCTGGGATCCGGAGAGAGGATCAAGGGGGGATGAAAAAGATCGCCCCATTATAGCCAGTTACTAGCGACCGAACTGGATCTTTTTTCGAGCCATTTCCAGTCCTCGCTCTTTGATCAAATCGACTTTGATCTGAGTGCTTACCATCCGCGACCCGTCCGAGGCGGGTTTGAGCGCCACAACGTCCAACGTGGCAGGGCTCGGCGTCGGTTCGACTTCGACCGGCACATTCGGATGAATTCCATTCGAACTGATGGGGGTTCCATTGGGCGAATAGAACTTGGAGACGGTAAGTCGGAGACCGCCGTTGCCTTTTTCATTGTGGAAGACACCTTGCACGCTTCCTTTTCCATACGATGTTTGGCCGACGATGGTCCCTCGGGCGTGGTCGTGCATGGCTCCGGCGAAGATTTCGCTGGCGCTCGCACTGTCTTCATCGATCAATACGACGAGGGGGATCTCCCAAGTTCCGGGGGATTTGGCGGTGAAGTTGTGGTTCTCCATCCCATTGCGACCTTGCGTGGAGACGATGGTCCCGCCGGTGAGGAATTGATCGGCGAGATCGACGGCGGCATCGAGCAATCCGCCTGGATTCTTCCGCAGGTCGATGACCAAGGACTTCATTCCTTTTCCGGACAAGTCGTAAAGGGCTTTGTTGACCTCTGATGGAGTCGTCTTTTGGAAGTTCGTGATTCGAATATATCCGATGCCGGGCTCGGCAATCTCAGCAATCGATACGCTGGGGACGTCGACACGACGACGTTCGACTCGCACATCGATCAAGCGTTCATCAACGGTTTGAAGTTGCAGTTGGACTTGAGAGCCCTCGGGACCTCTCAAAAGGTCTGCAGCCTTTTTGGCACCGATTTCTTGAACGGAGAGACCGTCGACTTTCACGATATGTTGGTTGGGTACCAAGCCGGCGAAATAAGCGGGACCTCCTCGAAAAACATCGACGATGCGGAGCTGAGTTCCTTCCGCCCACAATTCGACCCCGAGTCCGATCAAGTTCCCTTCGATTTGCGACATGACCTCCCGGTATTCGCCAGGGGTCAGCAGGGCGCTATAAGGGTCGAGCAATCCGACCGATCCTGCGATGTATTCGTAGAGGACGGCATTGGTGGGAAGTCCGAGTTCATCGTAAGCAATTTTCGCCACGTGGGTTGCGGTCGCCTTCAGCTCTTCCGCGTTGGTAACTCGGCGGCCAAACACCGTCTTGTGAATGTTTTGTCGGAAGCGTTCGACACTCTCGCGGTCCGCATTGCGTAGATGTTTGCCCAGAAAATCAGGTTCCGTCAAAGCGACTTCGAGGAACGCAGTGCCGTGCAGAGCCAAGTGGTAGTAATTGACTTTCTCGACGTAGTAGACTTCCAGCTTCGCGATCACCTCGCTGAAGACTTGGAGTGTCTCCGATGCGCTTGCCGAGTCCACGGTTTGGAGAAAGGATCGATCGGAGTAGCGGCGCGTGACGTCGTGGTGCACCCGGCAGACTTGTAAGCGGCTACCTACTTCGGCGAAGCTCGGGTTCTTTTTGGTTGACTTCTCGTAATGCAGGATCGCTTCCTGCCATCGGCGTTCCTGTTCCAGCTTTCGACCCGTTTCGATCACGTCGCTCTCGCTAACGGCCGCACCGCGACCTGCCGGTTCGTCTGCAAAGAGACTGGTCGGAGCAAACGAGAGGGCGGTGCCGATCGTGAACAGACCGAAAGCTTTTCTCAAGTGGGAAAGCATGCTTGGGCAATCAGTTGGGGACATGGAATTTTCCGAGAGGTCTGGAAGCATTGGAGTATGCAGCCCCAAAAGCGCCGGTCAAAAAAACCTGAATGACTTTTGCCGTCACCAACACAGCAACCGGAAAAGTCCCTCAGGGTTGGTCGCGATGTAGCGCAAAGATGGGAAATGCGGACAAATGCCCTCGATCCCTCGAGAAACTCTAAATGTCACCTGCTTGATAAGCTGCGACGTCTAGGTTGTTTAGGCGGGCTGCGGTCGATTCGCCGACCGATCCGTCTGCACGTCTTGTACGGACCAACTGTAAGGAGCTGGCAGGGCCGAGGCAAGCCTCTGCCATCGCAGGGAGGAAACGTTTATCGAACCTCGTCCAAGCACTTGGGGGGATTGGCGCGCCAAGGCGCAACGCTCGCAAAGGGGAAACGCTCGCAAGGCACAACGCTCGCAGAGGCGGGAAACACTCGCAGAGGCGCAACCCTCGCAAGGGGGAAAGAAATGGGACGGGTGCAGGAGTGCTAGTGTGAACGATTTGTTGCACCGAAGTTTTGTTCGGTGATGTTATGATTTCGGAGCGAATGCAACCAGCGTCCGCCGTGTGAGATCGCGCATTCCCATTAGGCTCGTTTGGGTGGTGGGATCGGGATGCCGAGTTCTCGCATGAGCATTTTCATATCGTCCCACGTAAGTCGTTTCGCGTCGGGATTGCGGAGGAGGTAGGCGGGATGATAAGTCACCATGACTTTCGCACCGCGGTAGTTATGGAATTTGCCTCGCAATCGCCCCACGCTTTCGGTGGAACGAAGAACGGCCCGAACGGCGACCGCGCCCCAGCAGACGATGTACTCGGGTTGGATGGTTTCCAATTGGGTTTCGAAGAAGGGTCTGCAGTTTTCGACTTCGGCTTCGGTTGGGGTGCGGTTATTCGGTGGCCGGCATCGCAGAGCGTTCATGATGTAGACCTCTTCGCGGCTCAAGCCCGATGCGACGAGGATCTTGTCCATTAGCTGCCCCGCGGCACCGACGAAGGGTTCTCCTGCACGATCTTCGTCGGCCCCAGGGGCTTCGCCGAACATCACAATCCTCGCGTTGGTCGGTCCGACTCCAAACACCGTCTTTTGGCGGCGGCACACGATTTCCGTGCACTTGCGACAGGCAGCCACTTCTTCCTGCAAAACACGAAAGCGCTCGACCCTGGCCGCGAGCTCAAGGGGACGTTCACTCCACGTGGTTTGTCCTGCGGGGAGGTTTGGCAGGGGAGCGGTCGTTCGCTGGTGGGCGGCGGGTGGGAGCGGAGTTGGAACGGTGGCAGGTTGTGCGGGAGCTGCAACCTTGATTTCCGATGAGGGCTGTGCGAGCGCATCGTTGTTCGAAGGGAGGCTTGGGTGCACACCGAGGTTTTTTGCGGCTTCGACCCCCGAATCGACGCTCCATTGGTCCACCCACTTTTCTGCGTCGCGGACCCCTGCCTCGCTGGGACGCGGGACGTGTGTCACGCCGCATCGAGCCCAGGATTGAAAGAGTTGTTTGGCGGCCTGCGATGCCCAGGAGTTCATGAGGATTCTTCTACGGTCGGTGATTTCCCGCGTGCGCCAGGACTCTAGCAGGGATTCCAGCGGGGATTCGCCGTGGATTGGAGGGGAAAATCCCTCCCGCGAATCCCGTATCGAGACTACGATAACAGGTTTTCCAGTCCGGTCCAACCAACCTCTTCATAATGCCAATTCCCCGCGTTGCCATCGTCGGCAGACCCAATGTCGGCAAAAGTTCTATCTTCAATTGGATCGGTGGCCGTCGCTTGGCCATCGTCGAGGATACTGCAGGAGTGACGCGCGATCGGTTGACGACCTTGATCGAGTACAATGGTCGTCACTTCGAGCTCATCGATACCGGTGGAATGGGGATCGAGGATGTCGACAACTTGACCGAGCAAGTCGAAGGGCAGATCGCAGCGGCCATCGAGGAAGCGGACATTCTCCTCTTTGTGGTCGATACGCGAGCCGGTTTGGTTCCGCTCGACGAAGAAGTCGCTCTTCGGCTTCGAAAGGTTGACAAGCCGATTCTGTTGGTGGCGAACAAGACCGATAGTCCCAGCCTCGATGCGAATGCTCAGGAATTTCGCAAGCTGGGACGGGGTTGGTTGACTTTGGTCAGCGTGCAACAGAACCGAAATAAAGACATATTGATGGATTTGATTGTCCAGCGCTTGCCTGAGATGATTGAAGAGCCCGAGGATATCGAGCCTCCGATTATGAAGGTCGCTATTGTCGGGCGCCGAAATGTCGGGAAGAGCACCTTCGTCAACTCGCTCGCGAAAGAAGAGCGAGTCATCGTCAGCGAAGTTCCCGGTACCACCCGCGATAGCGTCGACGTGATGTTCGAACTCGATGGCCATAAATTCATGGCCATCGATACTCCGGGTCTTCGACGCAACAAGAGTGTGAAGACCGATATCGATTGGTATGGCGTCCACCGTGCCCAGCGCAGCATCCGTCGGGCGGATGTGGTACTGCTGTTCTTTGACTGCAAACAACAGATGAGCAAAGTGGATAAACAGCTTGCGCATTACATTGCTGAGCAGTACAAGCCTTGTATCTTTGTCGTCAATAAATGGGATCAACTCGCCGGGCAAATGCCGACCGAACGATGGGTTCGATACGTTCGCGAGATGTTCCCAACGATGGCTTATTGCCCGATCGGATTTGTTACGGGCCAAACGGGCAAGAACGTCAAAGCCTTGCTCAACCATGCCCAGATGCTTTTCAAGCAATCCCAGCAACGGATCTCCACCGGACAACTCAATCGATTGATCAAAGCGGCCGTGGAGAAGCACGAACCGCCCTTGTATCAGCTCAAACGCCCAAAGATCTATTACGCGACCCAAGTCAGCGAAGCGCCCCCGAGCATCGTGGTGGTGTGCAACCAACCGCAGGGCTTCACGGCTCCCTACCGGCGATATCTTCTAGGCTTCCTTCGAGATCACCTTCCGTTTGGTGAGATCCCGATCAAGCTCTATCTCCAGCCTCGCGCTCGCGACGATTCTCGCGACGAAATTGGGGACTCTAGCGCCATGCGCGCCAACCTCCTGCCGGTCGTTGATGAAAGCGACGACGATTCGTTTGAGGACGAAGCTTACGACGAGGACGCCGACGACACGTACGAAGAGGAATTCGAAGAGGAATTCGAAGACGAGTTCGATAGCGAAGAATCGGAGAATGAAGAGCCCGAGGACGAGGATGCGGACGAGGGTATCGAAGACGAGCATACCGAAGACGAGCATACCGAAGACGAGCATATCGAAGACGAGTCTGCAGAGGGGGAAGATGCTGTGCAGGACGAAGAGCTGAGCGAGTTCGAAGACATCGAGCTTGATTTGCCCAATCAGGACGGTGCAGACTCTGACAATCCGTCTCGTCGCAATTCCTAGCGTCGTCTCGAAGTCTTGATTTGGCTCTTTGAGAAGGATCACGGAATTCTTCGCTTTTTTCGCAGGGAGGCTGAAGATTTCCGCGCTGGGGTTCTTGTATACTGATCGTCCAAGCTTTCCCCGCCCGCGGAAAGATTCTCCGGCCTTCTAGATGTTGATTCGAAGCATGCCGAGGTATTTGGCGGGCGTCCCCACACGCACCCTCTTTGGATCCTCCTCGTATGACGGCTGCATCTCCCCAGCGTTCCCGTTCCCGCCAGACATGGATTCTCGCGATCGGTTTGATCGTAGTTTCCGGCGGGCTCCTGACGTACCAAATCCGCAAGTACAAGTTGCTTTCGTTTCCGACTCCTGAGGTATCCAGCGGTCCGCCGGGCAAGGTAGTGCCGTTTCAAGAGTCGATGAGTTTCTTGAAAGATGTGAAGCACCGCTTTTCGTACACCATGCCCGCCTACGAAAACCTGTATGACGAGGAGATAGAGCGACTCGCCCAGCCATGGATTCAGGACATGCAGGAATTGCTCGAGGAAGTGGACAAGGTAGAGGCCAGGCGACTGGAGGAGGATCCCCACCTCAAGGCCGCTTTGTCGGATCTTTGGAAGACTCCGTTTGGTCATCCAGAAGCTCGGACGACCAAAGGCCGACGGCGTCACATCGAAGGCGTCGTCGAGGGCTTGGTTCAGGACTATCGGGAAGTGGGGCTCGATAGTGAAGAGTTCCGTGCGCAAGCCGCTCCTATCTTTTTGGCTTTCATCAAACGCATATGGTTGGATAGGCAGAATACCGCGACCGATGAAGAGTTTGCCCTCTTCGAGCAATCCAAAGATCCTCTTGGGCTCTACCTAAGGGCGCATGTTCACAGCCTTCGAAAGGAGAAAGAAAAGTTGCCGGAGGTAAGGATGCTGGCGCACCAATCCTTAACGCAACGAAAGAGCCCGCCATACTTGAGAATCCTCATCGAGCAATCGTTCATCGATCCGAAAGCGGAATGGAAAGATGAAAATGAGTTGGCTGGTAAGACGCTTGCAGCGAGTTATGCCGACATCTTTTCCGACCCACAATCTTCGGACGGATTGTTGTTCTCGACTTTGGGATTGTTGGCACAATGTTCCGAAATCGTTACAGCGGCCGGCTACTCGGATGTTTGCAGGGAAATCCTAGCTCGCAAAGAACCTGCTTGCCGTCCGTGGTCTCAAACCTTCTCGTTGAGCCTTCTGTTTGAGATGATTTCTGAGAAGTATCGAGCGAGCCGCCCCTACTCTGAAATCCCGCCCCTTGAGTTGGAAGTCTTCGAGCGATTCTCGGACTTGAATACGCGCATCATCGTGAAAACATGGACGTTGAATCCAAACCATCCTGATGTTCTGCGACAATTGATGAGTTCTCAGCTTATCTCCGGGGCCACGGGGCGTCCGATGGATGTATGGTTTCGCCACGCGTTGTCCATCGAATTCGATAATGTGAGTTTCTATAACAGCTATCTCACTTCCTGTATGTCGCGATGGGGAGGGTCGAATCGAAAGTTGGTTTGGCTCGCATCCATGATGATCAACACGTTGGAAACCAATCCGGATTCTAAAGTGCCTCTTTACGCGTGGAATCCGTTGAGCATCGCAACGGATGAAGAAGCCTTGGAAGACGAGTCGCTGAAAACCGCCATGGTTAAATCGGTTCAAAAGTTGGTGCAGTTCATGCAGTCCCAAAACCCTGCTCCTAAATTCGACGGGGTCAATCCGAAGGGGATTGCATTGTTCTGTTCCCTGCTATGGGGGGAGGGGCACTTTGAAAATCTAAGTTGGTTGATGAAGCAATATGCGGACTTGTGCACGGAAGAAAGTTTCTGCGACTACGAGATGAGCCCTGTGCATCTGCGTGCCTACTCCAACGCTTACGACGCCAAGCCCTTACCGGAATGGAAGACTCTCGCAGAACGATTGATACGTTCAAAAGACGCTCTTGCACCGGATGAGTTTGTCGAAACGGAAGCCATGGTTGCGAAATTGGAGAAGGATGCTCTCGAGGATTCGACACGCGAAGCCATTGCGATCTCCCGATCGATTTTGTCGGTTAATCAATCGTTCCTCTCGGGAAAGCCGACTCGGATCCCCTTTGACGCAGAGGGCGCACTTTGGATTGCAAGCGAACGTTTGAAGCCGAGCAACGAATCCACCCTGGAATACGAGTGCGACTCCAACGGGGGCGGTTTCTATCTGACCCCACGAGTGCAGATCGAGATACCGTTTCGCGTGGAAATAAGTGTCCAGAATCTAGTCGACGTCTCGGACGAGCAAGGGATGGCTTTGCATGTCGGGGGCAGTGGACTGAACCGCGGCGAAACCAGCGCGGTGATCCGTTTTGTCCCATTTCGAAGCGCCGTTGAATGGAGCTTTCGGCCGAATGAGCGTTTCGAAACAGTGAACGAATCGGTAGCCGTTCAGAATCCAAACGGTGCCCCGTTTCAGCTGGCGATCGAAGTCTGGTCCACCCACTGTGTAGGCTATGTGAATGGCGAGATTATCGCGAATTCCAAGATTCATTCGGAGATACCCAAACGTATTTCCATCAGTCGTCCATGGGTTGCGGCGAGCCGAGTCTCCCCATCCCAGAACGCACCGAAGATTCGAATCAAAGATGTAACCGTAGTCCGGCTACAGGGAGATAAGGAGGCAAAGACGGAGTTACGTTTTGGTGAATCGAATGTTGAGTAAGGTTCCTTCGTAAGAAGGACGTGTCGATTGAAATTTCAATGCGGCCTCGTTGCATGATGTTGTACGGGCCGCATGTGTTAAGAGCAGTTCAGATTGATTGTGCAAATCACGCCCCACGCTGATTATGCCCATTCGCGTTGTTGGAATTCTCTCCTAAGGAGCACATGAGATCATGAGAGTGCGCAGATCTGCGTTTACGCTTGTTGAATTGTTGGTGGTCATTGCCATTATCGGAATCCTAGTCGGCCTTCTGTTGCCAGCTGTTCAAGCGGCCCGTGAGGCGGCTCGAAGAATGAGTTGCAGCAATAACCTGAAGCAACTCGGCTTGGCCATGCACAACTATCACGATGCATTCCGAGTTTTCCCTGCAGGCTTCGGGGAGAACCAAGAGTTCTGGAGCTCACAAATACTCCCCCAATTGGAACAGGGGAATCTTTTCAACTCATTGGTGTGGGCCAACTCGGCGTATACGAATCCAGCTTGGGGCACCGACTGGACCAACTTCCATTCCCCGAATCGGACGGCGTGCGAAACGCTGGTTCCTACTTTTCGCTGTCCCAGCATGGCGCAGGATACGTACATAAATTACAACTCCATTGCTCGCCGCGTGCCAGTAAGCTATCGAGGTGTCGCGGGTGCTCGGGTTGCGTCAGACGATGCCAGCACTCGACCTGCCGGATTCAACACGGCCGAGTTCACTGCACTCGAACAAATCAACTTGGACGGCGTTCTGTACGGCGCTAGTCGCGTTCGATTCGGTGATATCGCCGATGGGACTTCCAATACCCTGCTAATCGGCGAATCGTACACCGACTGTGACTTCGTGAAGGACAATCAAGGAATGGACTACTTTGCATTCTTCAGCCCACAAATGGGACTTTGGAAGGCCGGCCGTTTGACCGGAACGGAGCACAGCGAAGGTCTAGGGTCCGCCGTTGTACAAATCAATGCGAGAAAGAATCCCACCATCCACGGTGTCTTGATGGAGATGAGCTTCGGTAGTTACCACACCGGCGGCGCGTCCTTTGTCTACTCCGATGGCTCGGTTCGCTTCCTGCCACAATCCCTCGATTTGGTCACCTACCAAGCCATGGCGACACGCCATCGGGGCGAAGTGATCAACAGCAATGAATAGGGGGAACGAACACATGACATCAACCAATCGTTGGAAATGGCTTCTACCCGCCTTAGGCATGCTCTTGAGTCTAGGATGCGGCGGACCAGTCGCCGACTACAGCATGGTGGAGCTGGTCACCGCCAGTGGAACGGTGACGATGGATGGTGCCCCGCTCGCGGGCGCTGTGGTGACCTTTGAAGATCGGAACGATGATACATTCTCCTACGCCCTCACCGACGCGGCAGGCAACTATGTCTTGCAGTTCGATTCCGAGATGAAGGGAGTCAAGACCGGCAAGAAGGTCGTTCGTATCAGCACCACCAAAAAGATTCTCGGGTTAAACACAGCTCCTGCTAGCGAAGGTGGGGATCCGGACGCCAAGCGATCCGATCAAGAACGTGTACCGGAGAAGTACAACAAGAAGTCGATATTGGAAGTCGAGGTGTCCAAGGGATCCGTGCGGTTCGATTTCGATCTGAAGAGCACTTAGTTTTCGTACGCGAATGTATACTCGAGTTTATTCTCGAATGCATTTTCGGACCCATCCCACTTCGCAGGACCGATCTGTCTTCGCTCACCGATCCGATCGCCGATCGGTGAGCGAGAATGAGGAATCGGAATGGAATATGCCAGTGAACAACGTCCCGCTCTCGGGTGGGCGTTATCGCTCGCTCCTGGAAAGCTTGAGAGCGATCCTTGCGGTCGTCGATAGTCGTATCAACGTCAAGCCAGCTTTGAGCACTCCGAGTCCTGCTAAGTTGAGGACAGAGGATTCGATGATCTTGGGATTGGATAGATCCGATAGGAATCCCAATCCGATCCAGAGCATATAGAGAGCCAGTCCCACCATGGCCCAGCCGGCGATTTCACGAAGCCAAAAAAACATATCAAACTTCCGTTGACGAAGGGTTGGAATGGAGAGTGGTCGTTTCGGCCTCTCGCTTCGATCGAGCGCGCCGCGACAAAACGACGATTCGTTTCATATCCGGGTAGAGCCACCGCATGGCCTGCGCGCGAATCGCGATGCTCGCCTCCTCGGGGCGCAGTCGCCGCCACTCCCATTCCCGGAGGAGGATAGCGATGGCGAGGCATGTCACGAGAATTTCAGGTGTAGGCCATAGGGTCCCCTCCAATCCTTGCACCCACCGGCTCCAGCCTCGCCTCCCCTCTAGCATCGGGTTCTTTCCGAGAAGAACAGCCGAGAGGACCGCCAGACCGATCGCGAGGAGAAGCGTGAACGCGCCTCGCAGGATAAGTTGAAGGAGAAAAGTGGCCAACGAATTTCCCTTGGCTGACCCTGCAGAGGGGGATCGGAGAATCCGACGGACGACACTTTGGTGCAGCGAGTGGTAATGTGTGCGCCAAGCGAAGAGGCAACCAGCCCATGCTGCGAGTTGAACGGACTCAAACCAGGCTTGGCTTCGACCAGGGGTGCCCTGCGTGCACCACGAGATGGCCAGCAAGAAGAGCAAAAACCACGTCGAGTGAACCCGCAGCGATGCCCAAGCCAGGAATCCTGCGATGAGAAGAGCGATCGGGCCCAAAACGGGTGCGATGTTGAGGATCCAGCCGTACATGGCGAAGGAGAACAGGACTAACTGCGCGATCGCCACTGCTGTATGGGTCGCGAGTGGTAGGGAGATCGAGCGAATATCCGAGGGTGGGAAAGTCCGAGGGGTGGGAGTGGGGGTCATGATCTCGCTCCCGTTGGTGTGAATCGCCCGGATCGGGCGAGCTCGACTTCAGCCAGGATCCAGCCGATCGTTTCTTCGGTCGCACTAATGGAGAATGGAATACCGAGTTCCCTCATCGATCTTCGAACTGTTTCCGCCGTTTCCGCAGAGCGGACTCGGTCCGAGAACTGTCGCAGTTCCTCCGCGGTCGAGGGGAGAGAGCGATTCGCGATCGACTCGGGGCGTTCGAAATGAGGGGAGGTCGAGATGACCACCACGCGATGATGCCTCGCTTTGGCCATCTTGAGGGCATCGAGCAATTCGGGAAGTGGGCGATAGCTTCCGAGCATGTCCACGAAAAGCACGTAAACCTCGTTGTCCTTGGCTCGCAACACTGATCTTTGGATCGCATTGGCGATAGGACGCCAATCGCTATGGGCGAACGAGTCCTGGATATCGCTGGCTGCGATCATCGGGGATTGCCATTCGTGTCCATGCTCCATGAGAAACCTTTGGAGCTGATGCGCGAGGGCTTGCGTATCGGCTAGCATGGCGGCGTGCTCGTGGATCGATAGCCGATAGCGATGAGCGAGTAGATTCGCCAATTGGACGTGTTGACGACGGGTGGCGGAACCGAGACCGTCGAGCCAAGAAAGGCCCGTTGGATTGATGGCAGGTCGTATCCACCGGGGGTAGTATTCGCTGGCAAATGCGAAGGCTGTCGCTTGTAAGGATTCGCTCCACCGGACTTTTTGCGGGAAGGCTTGGCTTGAGAATCGGGAAAGGTTCTGCGCGATCCGATAAAAGCCCTTGTCACCCGCCGCAGCGGGCAGCATGAGTTCTTGCTCGCCATCGAGAAGGCAAGCACCGATCCAATCCCCGTGTTGGGTAGCGATGCGGGCAATGCTGGCCGCGACGCCGTTGATTTGGTCTAGCGTTCGATGGCCAAAACTGCCGATTCGAGTCGCGATCGTTCCCTCCACGATCAAATGGATGCGAATAGGGATCTCGGTTTCGTATTGCCGAGTCATCCATGTTTCGCGGCGTGCCGAGGCCTTCCAGGCGATCGATTTGGGTGGATCGCCATCGCGATACTCGCGGAGCTCGAGGAGTTCGAATCCCATTCCGGGTCTTCGCTGCCGGTGGATACCATGGTGGGGGATGGCGTTTTGGTTCTTGAGCAGCGATCTCAGCTCGGGACCTTCGCGGTAAGCAGGCAGCACGTGAATCCGCTGTCGGCATTCGAGGGTATCGTCGTACCGATACCAACCCCAAGCGTCGCGGAGCTCCAATCGCACTCCCGGCAGAATCGCATGTCCAGCCGCGAGTGGGCGCACCCAATAGCGGATGACCCGACGTTTGGAGTCGGTGACCGTGTAGTCTTCGACGGGCGGATGGTCGCGATCAGGGACCGACGTGATCCATTGGTTCACGCTTCGCAGGCATCTCAAAACGAATGGAATCTTCGTCGTGGATCGGATCGAAGACTCGCCAGCCACAGAATGGGACGAATCCGCATCGATCTTGTTCTTGTTGGAGGGATCGCGTGTGGACGCTGCGAACAACGGAGGAACTTGGTCCCGTATCACAATCCGCTTGGGGATCCGACCTCGGCTTTCGAGAATCAGTTCCACCGGAATTTGCCGACCAGCCCAGAGAAAACCGGAATCCCCCTCACGCTCTTGGATCCGGCGCGTCGCCTGTAAGCCCCAGCGAAACCAAGCGCATTGGATGCGAAAGAAAAGATAAGCAACGAGCATCCAAAGCAACATCATCCCTGCGAGAATCGCCAGTTGTAGATGTTGATCCCACAGCGCGAGCAGAAGCCCGCAGAAGCTCATCAGTGCGACCCATTTCCCCTTTGTCGTCATGGTGCGACCTGGTTTCTCTTTCGGACGAAAGAATCTGGAGGCTTAGGAAGACGAGGTTGGAACGACGGGAACGGTTTGAACAAGTCGCTGCACAATCGAAGAAACGGTCTGCCCATCCATCTCCGATTCAGGACGCAAGATGACGCGATGTCCGAGTACGGGAAGCAATTGGGCTTGGACATCGGCATGGGTCACAAACGATCTCCCCTCCAAGAGGGCATGGACTCGTGCCGCCTTGAGAAGGTAGATGGCGGCGCGAGGGCTCGCTCCTAGTACCAAGTCGGGGTGGGTGCGGCTGGTGCGCACGAGATCAATCACGTATTCCTTCAGCTCTTTCGCGCAAAAGACTTGGTCGATTCCTTTTTGGAACATCAGAACTTGCTCGCCTGTGCAGATCGGAGACGGCTTCGAGACAGGTTTCGAGTGGACTTCCAACATCGATATTTCTTGATCGCGATCCGGGTAGCCGACGAGAATTCGGAAGAGGAAACGATCCAGCTGTGCTTCCGGCAAGCGATAGACTCCTTCTTGCTCGATGGGGTTTTGGGTTGCCAGGACCATGAATGGTTCGGGGAGTGGCAGAGTTTTCCCTTCGATCGTCACTTGCTTCTCCTGCATCGCTTCCAGTAGCGACGACTGCGTTCGAGCTGGTGCTCGATTGAGCTCGTCGGCGAGGAGCAGTTGGCAGAAGACGGGCCCTTTGCGGAGGACGAAGTTCGACGTTTGGCGATCGAGCACTTGCGTTCCGGTCACGTCGGCTGGTAGCAAGTCGGGTGTGAATTGAATTCTCTCGAAGTCGAGTCCGAGCGCGGCGGAGAAACTGCGGCATAACGTTGTTTTGGCCGTACCGGGAACTCCTTCCAGTAGCACGTGGCCCGATGCGAGCAAGGCCATCAGCATTTGGTCCACAACGTTCGCTTGTCCGACAACGATTTGTCCGATCGATTCCTGCAACCGGAGTCGAAGATCGCGAATGGCGGAGGGAGGAAAAGGAAGAGGCGAGCTGTTCACGTATTTTTTTGTAGGGTTGGGAGCGGTTGCTCGACTAGGAAGGCGCCAAGTTGGGGGAGGCCAATTTCTGCCTTGGGCGATGGCGTTCGAGAAGATCCCGAATCCAAAAGGAAAGATTCTCCAGATCTCCGTCGGAGGTGGTGGTTCGACCCCCGAAGACTGCCGTGGCGAGAATCGATTCGATGTGGATACGGTCTTCGTGCGACAAGCTCTCGTGAGGCAGATCCTTGATCTCATCCAAGCATCGTCTCCATTCGGCGAGAGTTTCTGATCCTGACCATTCTCGCGAGAATTCGCGTGCGAGGGATTCCGCCGCGATTTTATTTTGAATCTCGAGCGGCTGCGACTGCAGAAGCATTTGCCGAGCCGTTCGCGGAAGTTTGGTAGGGGGCATCGGACGGAAATAAGGGGCCCGGCGGAGCAACATCCAAAGGATCCCGGCGGCCAGCAGCCATCCTAGGGCCTGCCATACCCATCGCGCGTAACGTTCCGGTGAATAACCTCGCGGTTGATCTCGCAAACGACGATTGATCCGATCGGGTTGTGCGGAATCTGCCAAGGCTCGATTGGCGACCGCCAAAAGCGTTTCCATGCGAGGCATGGGAGGGGTGGGTGGAACCATGTCGTCGGGAGGTTCCGGTGGTAGTAGAGCCTCGATCGGAAACTGTTCTTGCGTTTCCTGGCTAACCATCATGGTAAAAGCGCTGCGATTGTCCTCCGAAAGCCAGTCCGCCAGCTTCGCCGCAAACGCCCCATTGTCCTCGTACCACAACATGCCATTGGACAGGATGCTCGGGTCCGACAGGATAACGATATCCCCCGCTGGTAAAACCGACTCGGGTGCATCGCTGCGTTCCGAATTGAGGTTGCGTTCCAGGGTTCCTACGATGCCTACCGGTTTGCGTTCGGCGGCACTGGGCCGGATGTTTTCGGGCAACGTCATCAGGTTTTGCCAGCTGTACCGGTTGCTTCGACGGACGATCCAACCTGTGCGATTTGTGGCGATCGAGGTGAGGGATTCGGTTAAGGGGTGCCGGACCGCCAAGTTCCGCAAAAGGATGCAGTCACCGAATCCGCGGAGCCGATCGGCGGGATTTTCGGTCAGCGCGGGGCCTCGGTCGATTTGAGCCAGTGACGAATTCCTCAGCGAGTCGACCGCGATCAAGAGCCGTCCCCCCGATGCGACGTAAGAGTCGCAGCTTTCCCAAAACCGGTCTGTAAGGGCGCTGGTGTCGCCGAGGATGAGGAGCGAATGGCTGGTGGGATTGGCTAAGGTGCTGGAGAGTTTCGGCTCCGCATCCAGACCCTTTTGCTGGAGCAAGATTTGTAGCAGCTCGTATCGGAAACTCCACGCGGGATCGTTGGTATCGATGCTGGGAGTGGACTGTCCTCGGGAGGGAGCGCCTGCGAGGAAGGCTCCGAGGACGAAGATACCGATTGCGAAGAACCCTCGCGGCAGGAATGGACCGGCTCCCATGCGTTTACCTCTCAACCGATCGTCTCGGCGGAAGCGCAAGCCCGAATGGCTTGCCGCATGCGTTCCAGTTCGTTCGAGTCCAATCGATAGGTCTCGGGCGTATAGCGAGCCAAGTCGTAAAGGTTGGCTGCCTCGGCGACTTGAGGCTGCAACGGTTCCCTTCGGTGTCGGACATGTTCGACTACCCGTCGCGAGGTCCACCAAGATTCGAAGCCACGCACTTTTCTCTCCAGAATCCAATGAAAGGCGCGGACGGCGTCTTCGCGACCTTGGATATCACCCAGCTGGGATTCGGCCCGGTTCGCCGCGGCGGCCGCGCGTCCCGTGATCCGGTCCAGCATGGCCCGAGATCGGGGAAGCAGATAAACCGTCGCAAGGAGTAGAGCAAACAATAAGGGGACGAGCCAAAACCATGCCGGAAGGCTGGGAAAGTCCCCCAGGCTCGGAACAGAAAACGGGGATTCCTCCGCCTTCTCAGGTGCATCGTTTTGCTTGTTTTGTGGTGCGGACGATCGCGTGCCGCCGGCGAGGGAGTTGCTATCGGTGAACCAGCCCATGCGAGACCCGTTGTCTTTATCCTCGCTTGGGATCCCTTCGCCCCAGCGGTTGCTGTTTTCGTTGAACGCTTGGCCAACAGAATTCGAATCGTTCGAACGAGACGGATTGGGGGGCTTCGATGCAAGGCTTGGGGCAAGCGAATTCGAAGGTTTGGCGGCCGAGGACGTAGCGAGCTTGTCCGATTCCCGGTTGAAATCCTGAGCGGGATCGAGTTGCTTTTGTTCGACCCCTACCGCTTCCTTTGCGATTTGTTGGAGAAAGGAACTGAGCCCCAGTTCGCGGAGTTTGCGTCGAATTTTATCGAGCGAGGATTCGCCGGACGCACTGTTCGAGGGTTGGAGGCCGGCTTCATTGGCGTTTCGAGACGCGTTTCGGGACAAGGCTTGATGACGTTGTTGCATGCGTTGCTCGGCCAACGCACGCTGACTTTGGATTTCATCCCATCGCTTCTGGATCCGCTCCAGTTCCGCGCGTTGCCATGCTTCCTCCGAGACCCCATCCGCCCCCGATCCATCGGGACTCGCTGCTAACGGAAAATCCGGTTGCGGATTGCTCGTCGAAGGATGGGTGCCCGACGGATTGTTTCGTCTCGACGGGTCGAGAGTTTGCGAGTCGCCCAGGGGCGGGGCGGTGGCCGCATCGTCGCTCCTACGCCGTCCATTGGAAGCGTCCCCTGGGTTTGAGGAGGGCGACCTGGAGGATGGGCGTGGCGTGGATTCGTCAGAATTGGGAGTGGTGGATCGGCGGTAGGCATTGGGATCGTTGGCACCGCCGGTGCGATTCTCCAGGAGATCTTGCAGTTGACGCTCTAAATCGTCAGGGGACGGCTCGGGAGAGTCTGCCGAATCGAAAGGGTCGTCCGAAGGCGACGCACCGCGTTGCCCGTCCACTCGCTGCCCGTCACCGCGTTGCCGTTCTCTTGGGTAACCCTCTCTGGGAGGGTCGGTCCGTTCGGCCGATCTTGCGATCTCCTCAGCAAGCATTTTGAGTTCGGGAGAGCTCTCCATCTGCTGTCGCAAAGCTGGTGGGAGATCGTCCAAACTCTTGGGGGAGCCATTCGGAAATGCCTGTTGGCTGAACGATTCGGCCAGCTGCTTCAGTTGTTCGCGCTGGGAGGGTGAGAGATTTTGGAGTTGATCGGCCAGCCCGGGGTTGTCTTGGAACGCCTTTTGAAGCTGTTTCCAGGAGAAGGGATCCGACGAAGGTTTGTTTGGTCTTTGGAGGCGTGCCAACAGTTCGAGCGGGTTCGGGCTTTGGCCTTGGGAAGCGTCGAGCGGGATCCAGCGTTGGTATTCCGTTTCGCGACTGGTGGGTGCGGAGCGTCCGGGGAGGGGGAGGGGGCGCGCGTCCTGATTGTTCGGGGCGGGCAAGCTGTTTTGTGCGAGAAGGGGGCCGGCGGGAGCGAACCAACACAGAGCCACGCAAGCTGCCGTTCGAATAAGTTTCGTCGCGTTGTGCATCTTGGAAGCCGAGGAGGTAAGGTCCCGTCGAGAAGGAGACCTATTGTACCGGTGCAGGATAGACCGTGTCGAAGTTTTTTACCTGCCGGCTTCTCGCTTGCACGTCCGCGTGTAGTCAGGCTAGCGGGGAGTGGGGCGGCGCCAAGCTGCGTTGGGATCGAGAGTGGCGGTTTCTTCCTCGGGGCCGACGGGGGCGTTGGTGGGCGAGGGGGTTATCGGTGCGACACCGGAGCCGATCGATTCCTTGGCCGCATCGGAGAGGATTGCGGACGCTTGGATCACGCCTTGTCCAAGGCGGTCGATGCGCTGGGTGGCGGACGAAACCGAGGCGTTCAAGTTTTCGGCGGATTGATTGATCGTATCCCGCGCTTGCGAGGTCGCCGAGTTTAGTTGCGATTGGGCTTGGTGAAGCGAGGAAAGAAGCTGGCTGGTCGGCTGTTCCAGCGGGGAGGCTTGCGACGTCTTTATGCCCGCAGGGTTGCTGCTGGTAACGGGAGGTGCTCCGCTCGGCGCTGGATTGCTTCCCGTGCCATTGTAGGAGTTGGGAGTCGCGAAGGAGCCGGTGGCAGGTGCGGGGACGCGCGATGCGCTATTGACCCCCAAGGCCTGGGGCAGCGAGTTGTTTAGTCCGGTGCATCCAGTGGTTACGAAACTGAGTACGAGCGCCGCGCAGGTGGAGGCGGATCGATACGAGTTGCGGTTGGATAGCATGGCAAATCACCTTGTTCCTACGGGGGATCCTGCGAGGATCAAAATTAGGGGATATCGAAAGGGACTGTCGGGATCGATTCCAGGCTTTTACACTGTCCCGTTCCACTCTGCCTTGTAGCGATTCGGCGACACGAGGATCAAGAGGGTTTGGGACAAGGTTTGGGGCAATAGGTAAAGCGGGTGGTTTGCGATGGTAAAAATCGGGGCGCACATGAGTATTGCAGGCGGTTATTACAAAGCCGTTGACGCTGCGAAGGCACTGGATATGGATGTGGTTCAGATCTTTACGAAGAACAACAACCAGTGGGCGGCTAAGCCGATTTCGACTGAGGACGAGGCCCATTTTTCCGAGTCGCTTCGGCGGACCGGGATTCAAAATCCTTTGGCGCACGCATCATATCTAATCAACTTGGGGTCGCCCAAGGAAGAATTGTGGCTCAAGTCGATCGATGCCATGGTGATCGAATGGCAGAGGGCTGAGCAGCTCGGTTTGGATGGAGTGGTGATGCATCCGGGGGCGTATGTGGACTCCAGCCCCGAGGCGGGACTGGAGCGGATTGCCCAGGGGATCGATCGTGTGTTTGATAAGGTTGGAGCGGGAAAGGCTTGGTTATTACTAGAGAATACCGCTGGGCAGGGGTCTTGTTTGGGGTGGAATATGGAGCAGCTCGGTTGGTTGCTGGCTCGCTCGGGTGCGGCCAAACGCGTGGGGGTTTGTTTGGACACTTGTCACGCCCACGCTGCGGGCTACGACATGGCGGCGGCAGAGGGATTGGAGCGGCTCGAGAGAGAGGCACGCGAGGAAGGTGTTTGGGGGGCGATCCGGGCATTGCATGTCAACGACAGCAAGAAAGGGTGTGGCTCGCGGGTGGATCGCCACGAGCACATCGGATTGGGGACGATTGGTCTGAAAGGGTTTGAGCGAGTCCTACACCACCCTGATCTCAGTCAATGCCCGATGTATTTGGAAACCGAGAAGGGGACCAACGAGGAGGGAGAGGACTGGGATGGCGTCAATGTGCGCGTGCTTCGATCGTTGATCTAGCGGATCCTTTCCCGCGATGGGTGAATGGGGCTACATGATGGAGAAGTAGTTCTCGACGGCAAAGTCGATGTACTCCTTCTTCAATTCGAGTGGTGAGGAGTTGAAGTAGCAGTACGCGCGGACTTGGAGAAGCAAGTCGCGTGGGTGGCAATTGCGCATCGGTCTGCCGATGGGCTTGTAGTGCTTTTCGATCAAGTAGTCGATGATCTCGGGACGGTGCGGGATGTTGAGCGATTTGCACATGATCTCAAAGAGTTTGCGAAACGCCGTTTCCTCGGGGTTGAGAACTTCGATTTTGTAAGGGATCCGGCGGAGGAAGGCGTCGTCGACGAGGTCTTTGGGTTCGAGGTTGGTGCTAAAGATCACGAGCTGATCGAACGGGACTTGGACTTTCTTACCACTGCTGATGCTGATGTAGTCGTAGCGCTTTTCGAGGGGGACGATCCAGCGGTTGAGCAGTTCGTCGACGCTCATTCGTTGGCGGCCGAAGTCGTCGATAAGGAGAACGCCGCAGTTGCTTTTCATTTGCAGAGGTGCGTCGCTGATGTTCGTTTCCGGGTTGCGGGAGACCTCGAGCATCGACATGGTCAATTCACCACCGGCGACGATGGTAGGTCGTCGGATGCGGACCCAGCGTTGGTCGATTTGGGTATCGCGAAGGAGACCATCGGAGGGTTGGTGGGGGTGTTCTTCGTGATTGAGGGGATCGAAGATACGCATGAGATCGCCGTCGACGTTGATCGCGCGAGGGATCCAGACGTATTCGCCAAAGGCGCGGGTGATCCGTTCCGCGATGCTTGTTTTCCCGTTCCCAGGGTAGCCGTAGAGGAACATACCGCGGCCGCTGTTGACCGCGGGACCGAGTCGGGCGAGGAGCTGGGGGGCGATGAGGAGGTCGGAGAACGCTTTGCGAAGATCTTCGTGAGTGGGGTGTTGGTGTTCGACCGATTGGAGTCGGACCGATTGGATGTAATGGGAGAGCGGGACCGGGGCCGCGCCGAAATAGGTTGTTTTGAGCATGTGGCGGCGTGCGCGGTCCCGCCCGGCGTCGGTGAGGGAGTGGATGTAGTCATTGACGGCTGTGGAGCCCAGGTAGCAGCTCAGCTGTTGCGCTTTGAGCTTGGTGAGGGTGGGTTCGACCAGCCGGAAGGGGAGTTTGAGTTGATCGGCGATGGTTCGACCGGGTGCTTCCCCGCGATTGAGAAGGTATCGCATGACCAGTTCTTCAATCGTTTGGCCGTTCAATCCCGCTTGTTCGAGCGACGTGGGCTCGAGGGGGAGCAGGGGTTCGCAGGGGTTGTGAGTGACTTTGAGCAGCGGGTGCCCTTCCCCGGATAGCTTCGATGGAAGGACAGGAGCAGGGACGGACGGGACGGCCGGCGAGGGAGTCGCAGCCGGATCGGAGGCTGGGGAAGCGTCCGATTGGGGGGCGATCGGGGCCGAGGGGCCTGGCAGGGATTGGTTCGCCAGCCGGTTGATCCGTTCAAGGGCTTCTTCGAGCGAGCTGGTGGCGCGGTTGGTGGTTGGGGGGGAGTTCAGGTTGGGAGCGTTCATATCAGAGTGCGAATTCATTGGAGAAACGAGGGGGAAGCTGTTCATGCGACAACGTGCGGGCCTCCACGGCGGGCATTGGGAAACCCGTGGGGCGCGGAAAACCAATGCTCCACGGGGTAAGCATCGGTCAAATTCGCACCGATGCTTGGTCAATTCCCCCTTCAAGGAGTAGGGATGTGGGGAGCGAAACGTCAGAACTCGCATGTTCTGAGCAATCGTTGGGGGGTGAGTGGGCATAGAGCCACTAGGGGTAAGGAGCGGGAGGGGGAGAAATGCTTCCGGGAAGCGGTTGTCCAGGGCGAAATGGAAGGGAGGGGATTCGCTCAAAACCCATGAAAAACATAGGTTTTCGAAGGTTAGCAAAAAAACTTCCAAGAAAAGAGATCCAACCACTTGCAATAAATCGGGGGTGCCCGTATCTTTTCGCCTCCTCGCTGCGGACGACTCCGGTCGCCGAAACTTAAAGCGACTCGACGATAAAAAGTTGATTCAAAAAAAGTAGTGAGGACGCTTGACACGAACCGATAACAGCGGTTACCATGTTGAGCCCAACAAAACGACGACTAGCTGGTCGCGAGCTCGGAAGAGTGAGTTGTGTCAGCGAAAACGTTGGTGAGTTGGATAAATTGATCTTTGACAATCCGGTGGATGAGTTTGATAGATGTTTTTAGCAAACGTCACTTCTTGAGAAGTTTTGTGAAATTTTAAAAATGGTGGTAAATGACCAAAACCACCGACCGGTTTCAAAGCCGCAACTAGTTTGACAAGGCTGTTTGGTAGCAATACTGGGTAGTCTAAGCATACACAAGTGAAGGGTTTGATCCTGGCTCAGAATGAACGTTGGCGGCGTGGATTAGGCATGCGAGTCGCGCGAGAATGTAGCAATACAGGAAAGCGGCGAAAGGGAGAGGACAACATGGGAATCTGCCCGGGGGTCGGGGATAGCTACGGGAAACTGTAGGTAATACCCGATAAGGTCTACGGACCAAAGGTTTACTGCCCCTGGATGAGCCCATGCCCCATTAGCTTGTTGGCGGTGTAATAGACCACCAAGGCGATGATGGGTAGCTGGTGTGAGAGCACGACCAGCCTCACTGGCACTGAGACACTGGCCAGACACCTACGGGTGGCTGCAGTCGAGAATCTTCGGCAATGGACGAAAGTCTGACCGAGCGACGCCGCGTGCGGGATGAAGGCCTTCGGGTTGTAAACCGCTGTCGAGGGGGATTAAGGGCAACTTGAATGAACCCTGGAGGAAGGAGAGGCTAAGCTCGTGCCAGCAGCCGCGGTAAGACGAGCTCTCCAAACGTTATTCGGTATCACTGGGCTTAAAGAGTTCGTAGGCGGCTTTGTAGGTGGGGTGTGAAAGCCCTCGGCTCAACCGAGGAATTGCGCCCCAAACCGTAGGGCTTGAGGGATATAGGGGTAAGCGGAACAGATGGTGGAGCGGTGAAATGCATTGATATCATCTGGAACACCGGTGGCGAAAGCGGCTTACTGGATATTTTCTGACGCTGAGGAACGAAAGCTAGGGTAGCGAACGGGATTAGATACCCCGGTAGTCCTAGCCGTAAACGATGAGCACTAGTCTGAAGGACTCTCACAGTCTTTCGGACGTAGCGAAAGTGTTAAGTGCTCCGCCTGGGGAGTATGGTCGCAAGGCTGAAACTCAAAGGAATTGACGGGGGCTCACACAAGCGGTGGAGGATGTGGCTTAATTCGAGGCTACGCGAAGAACCTTATCCTAGTCTTGACATGCTTAAGAACCTGACTGAAAGGTTGGGGTGCCCGCAAGGGAGCTTTTGCACAGGTGCTGCATGGCTGTCGTCAGCTCGTGTCGTGAGATGTCGGGTTAAGTCCCTTAACGAGCGAAACCCCTATCTCTAGTTGCCAGCGCGTTATGGCGGGGACTCTAGAGAGACTGCCGGTGTTAAACCGGAGGAAGGTGGGGATGACGTCAAGTCCTCATGGCCTTTATGACTAGGGCTGCACACGTCCTACAATGCAACATACAAAGGGAACCAAAATCGCGAGATCGAGGAAATCTCAAAAAGTGTTGCTCAGTTCGGATTGCAGGCTGCAACTCGCCTGCATGAAGCTGGAATCGCTAGTAATCGCGGGTCAGCATACCGCGGTGAATGTGTTCCTGAGCCTTGTACACACCGCCCGTCAAGCCACGAGAATTGGGGGGGCCCGAAGTCGCTGAGCGAACCGTAAGGACGCAGGCGCCGAAGGTCAACTTGATGATTGGGACTAAGTCGTAACAAGGTAGCCGTAGGGGAACCTGCGGCTGGATCACCTCCTTTCTAAGGATTTATGTTCGGTCTCGTACCGAGCACATAAGTGAGCACAAACCCTCGAGAAGATCAAACTCGTCTAACCGTCAACCTCACGTTGATGGCGAAAAACACCGGATTTCAAATTAGAGGCCCAGTTCAGTCGCAAGATTGAACTGGGTTTTTTTATTGCCTTTTCCGAACACAAAGCAAGGCTGTTTCAACCGGCGAGCTATGCCCTTCTACCACTCTTTTCGCTCTCGCATGAACGAAAAGCTCTTGCTGACCGCGTGAGATCGCCGACCGCACCTTGCAGCCGCCACGTTTCTACCCCGGGGCGCCTGGTTGCAGGTCCATCATCACCTACATGTTTGGGATTTGTTTTCCTCCGTCTGGCCAGATTCTGCAGCACGTTCAACGTGGGGTAGGCATCAATGATGCATTCGGGCCGCAAAGCAAAATCGAATTCTGCTGCTGGTCGACCCCACACACTCTCTGTTCTCTCGTTCGCACCGGACCGCTGAGGAACCGAGCACGCGTTAATCGCGAGCAATTGTTGATCGTTGGCAGTCTTGGTTCCCTCGAATGCAAAACGAAAGTCCCATCGCCATGCCGGACGTACATTTCTCATGCTGCACTAACTCCCGACATTTTGGCTTTTTTCCTAGATCGCAAAGTCACACGCGGGATTTCGGCGAACGTATGGCGAGCTGGTGGCGCGTCGAAACGGTTCCCCAATAAGAGAGATCCGCAAAGCGACCGGCGGATAGAAAGTTGATAGGCGTCGAAGTGGCCAAGAATTTTCGCTCAGTTGGGAGCTTGTGGCGTCACGAGCCCAGTAGCGGATTCCGGAGTGGGGAGAGATTTAGCAGTTTGCGAACCCCGAATCCCCCGCCCCTCTTCGAATTGGGACGGGGAGTAGAAAACAACGCATCGGTTGCTTGAAAAAAGATGCTAGTCAGTTCGGACTATTTTTTCGACGACGCCCGCTAGGGGCAATCTACTTGGCAATGTCGAAGACGAAGAGTTTTTCCAAGTCGCGAATGAAGAGCTTGCCATCGGCGATCACGGGGTGAGCCCAGATGGCCCCTTGCTTACGATCCAGGGAGGTGGTTTCGGGCAACTTCACTTGGCCCACCGATTCCCAGCCTTCCTTCGAAGGCTTCGCGAGGTAACAAATTCCGTCGCCGTCGTCATAGCAATAGAGCATCCCGTCGGCGAATCCGATTGAGCCCGAACGGCCTGCTCCCACTTTCTTGTACCAGAGAACATCGCCAGTCTTGAAATCTTGAGCCATCCAGACACCGCGGTAGGCACGCGAGAAGCCGAAAATGGTTCCATCGTGAAGAACATAACCACCGTGATGGTTTTCCATGCTTTCTTTGTTAGCCGCGTAAGCTTGGTTGGCGACCAATTTGTCCCCGTCGCGCTGGATATCCAACGCGACATTTCCGGCGCCATAGCCTGACGAGTGGTAGATGCGGTTCCCTTGAACAATCGGGGTTGGGATGACTGCGGTTGGGTTTCCGGTCTTCGCACTTTTGAACAACTCTTCCCCGGTGACAGCATGTGTTCCGATGAGTCCTTCCTTGGCGGCCGTGACGTAGGTCGGGATTCCGTCGAAGTCCGCTTTGATGATGGAAACGTACTGGGCGTCGTATGCGTTCTTCGACTCCCAAACTTTCTCGCCGGTCTTTTTATCGAAGCCGACGAGAAAAGCTTTTCCGCCAGGAGTCGCGATGACTTTGTCGCCATCGATCAAAACCGATTCGCTAAATCCCCAGGTGGGATGCTTGCTGCCGAACTCGGCGACAAAATCCTTGCTCCACACCACTTTGCCGGTGTTGCGGTCCAAACATGCCAGGACGCCGAGATCGCTCAGGCAGTAGACATGGTCGCCATCGATGGTGGGAGTGCTGCGCGGGCCGTCACCCCAGTTGGTGTTGTATTCCTTTTCCACTTTGCCGTTCGCAAAGTCGGTGCTCCAAACCTTTTGACCTGTCTTGGAGTCCAAGCAGATTGCGACCGCGCGATTGTCGATTTTCCCAAGCGTGTACACTTTGCCACCCGCAACGGCGACGGAAGAGTATCCCATACCGGTATCTGCGTAGGACCAAGCCAATTTGGGACCTGGCTCAGGCCACTCTTTCAAGAGGTTCGCGGAGGCGGAACGGCCATCGCGATTGGGGCCTCGCCATTGTGGCCAATCGCCGTCGGCTGCAAATGCTTGGCCGGCCAGCCCAATGCTAAGTACCCATCCAAGAAACTTGCGAGACAGTTGGCTCTTCTTTGTGTTCATACGTGCTCCACGGGGGGACTATTCGGGGACAATCGAGGGATGATCTGCAGTAACAACGCGGTATTGTAGAGGATGCGTGATTGGTTGGGAAACCGGCCGAGGGGGCTTTAGACTTCTTGCGGGATACCCTGGGATTTGCAAGACTAGAGCGGCGCTCGTCTTGCGGAGTCCGTAGCCCCTCTGGCTGATCCGCTTGAGAACTACCCCACCCAGTCTTCTTTTAGAGTCGAAAGCGACCCCCTCGAATGATCCCAAGCGAACCGTCGGACTCATCCAATCCCTATAAGAGTCCCACAAACATGGATAAGCCCGCTCGCGCGATGCCAAGCGAATCGGCGGCTTCTTCCAAGGCACCACCCCTTTCAATGCATCATCGCGTCGTCTTGTCGGTGATGATGTTCCTCCAGTTCGCGATTTGGGGGTCATGGGTCATTGTTTATTACCCGTTCTTGACCAATCGCGGGTTCACGCCCGCACAAGCGACCTCGATCACGGGCAATATGTTTGTCGGTGCGATTATCTCGACCTTGTTCGCAGGGTACTTGGCCGACCGTTGGATCAATAGTGAGCGATTGATGGGGATCTGCCATTTGGTGGGAGCGGGATTGCTTTATGCGATGACTCTCCTGACATCGCCAGATCAATACTTTGCATTGTTCATCGTGACCTTTGTCTACTCGCTGGTCTTCAATCCGACTCTTTCCGTCATCAATTCGCTTACGTTCCGCAACGTTCCCGATGGAGAGCGCGACTTTCCCGGTCTGCGGGTGCTCGGGACCATCGGCTGGATTTGCGCCGGGTTCTTGATCGATAACATTTTCTCGGGCAAGACCGCGATGGCGGATGGAACATTGATTCCGAATACCATTGCGACGCCGGGACCTCTTTACCAGGCGGCAGTGATCTCTGCGATCTTCGGAATCTACTGCTTGGTCATGCTCCCCAAGACCCCGCCAACGGGCAGTGGAGCCGGTGCCCTCGACTTTCTGCGCGCCCTCGCGATGCTTAAGGATTTTTCTTTTGCAGTATTCTTCGTCATCACGTTGCTCGCTTCGATTGCGATGGGCATGTACTTCAATTCCGCAGGGGACTTCCTCGGAAAGGGAGCCGGTGTTGAAAAAGTCGGATCCACTTTGGCCATCGGGCAAATGGTCGAATTGCTCCTCCTCGTCCTACTGCCTTTCTTCCTGAAGCGATTCGGAATCAAATTGGTGATGGCGGTCGGTCTCTTTTGTTGGGCACTGCGTTACCTGCTGTTCGCGCACGGGGGACCAGAGGGGATTGGACTTTGGTTCGCCATCGTGGGTGTCGCGCTGCATGGATTCTGTTTCGACTTTTTCTTTGCAGCCGGATTCATCCATGTCGACAAGACTGCTCCACGCGATTTGCGAGCCAGTGCGCAGTCCCTTCTCGGTGTCTTGGTCTACGGCTTGGGAACGTGGTTGGGCACCATCGCTTGCGGGGTGTTGAATGCGATGTACAAGGACGGTGAAAACATCAACTGGTTTGGATTCTGGATCATCCCAAGCATCGTGTTGTTTGTTGCTTTGGCAGCCTTCCTCGTGTTGTTCAAGCCAACGCGCACGGAATCGGCTGCGTGATCGATGGGGTTTTGTGGTCATTCACAGCGGCGCGATGACATGGTTGGTCCCGCGCCGTTTTAAGAAACGGAAAAGGATTTTGTTCGATGCCTATCTACGAGTTCTATTGCCCAGTTTGCCATACCGTATTCAGTTTCCTCTCCCGGTCCATGCAGAATACCAAGGTTCCGGAGTGCCCCAAATGCGGGAGAAAGAAACTGGAAAAAAAGATCTCGCGCTTCGCAATTTCGAAAGGCCTTAAAGAGTCGGACGCGACGAAAGATCCGTTCGAAAATGTCGATGAGGCCAAGATGGAGCAGCTCATGATGGAAATGGCTCCCCATTTAGATGAGAACAGTGAAGGACCCGAGGATCCTCGTCAGATGGCAGCCCTCATGAAAAAGATGTTCGACGTCACGGGCATGCAACCCAACGAACCGATGTTGGAAGCCATCCGAAGAATGGAGGCTGGTGAAGATCCAGATCGCATCGACGAAGAGATGGGAGATGCGCTCGACGGAGAAGGAGATCCTTTCGTCGGTGCCGATTCCAAAACCAAAAAATGGAAGCGGATGTTCGAGGCCCCGGATGTCGATCCCGAACTATACGACATGTAAAAATCGCATTCTATTCGTTCCTCAACTCCTTAGCGCCGTTGCGAGAAACCTCCCCTTTGAGATAGATCGTTGCGCGCCACGGCGCAGGGGCGCAACGGGTAAGAAGAGTATTGGGATGGATTGGGATTGGCAGTGGATGGAGTAGGTTGTCGGTAACTTTTCGATCCCTGCGAGTTATCTCCTCACCTAGATCCCGTACTCCCTAGCGCCGTTGCGCCGTTTCGAGAAACCTCCCCTTTGAGATAGATCGTTGCGCGCCACGGCGCAGGGGCGCAACGGGTAAGAAGAGGATTGTGATGGATTGGGATTGGCAGTGGATGGAGTAGGTTGTCGATTACTTTTCGATCCCTGCAAGTTATCTCCTCACCTAGATCCCGTACTCCCTAGCGCCTTAGCGCCGTTGCGAGAAACCTCCCCTTTGAGATAGATCGTTGCGCGCCACGGCGCAGGGGCGCAACGGGTAAGAAGAGGATTGTGATGGATTGGGATTGGCAGTGGATGGAGTAGGTTGTCAATAACTTTTCAATCCCTGCGAGTTATCTCCTCACCTAGATCCCGTACTCCCTAGCGCCGTTGCGCCGTTGCGAGAAACCTCCCCTTTGAGATAGATCGTTGCGCGCCACGGCGCAGGGGCGCAACGGGTAAGAAGAGTATTGGGATGGATTGGGATTGGCAGTGGATGGAGTAGGTTGTCGATAACTTTTCAATCCCTGCAAGTTATCTCCTCACCTAGATCCCGTACTCCCTAGCGCCTTAGCGCCGTTGCGAGAAACCTCCCCTTTGAGATAGATCGTTGCGCGCCACGGCGCAGGGGCGCAACGGGTAAGAAGAGTATTGTGATGGATTGGGATTGGCAGTGGATGGAGTAGGTTGTCGGTAACTTTTCGATCCCTGCAAGTTATCTCCTCACCTAGATCCCGTACTCCCTAGCGCCGTTGCGCCGTTGCGAGAAACCTCCCCTTTGAGATAGATCGTTGCGCGCCACGGCGCAGGGGCGCAACGGGTAAGAAGAGGATTGTGATGGATTGGGATTGGCAGTGGATGGAGTAGGTTGTCGATTACTTTTCGATCCCTGCAAGTTATCTCCTCACCTAGATCCCGTACTCCCTAGCGCCGTTGCGCCGTTGCGAGAAACCTCCCCTTTGAGATAGATCGTTGGGCGCCACGGCGCAGGGGCGCAACGGGTAAGAAGAGGATTGGGATGGATTGGGAACTATCCGAAAGCGGGAGTGGGGTGAGGGGAGTCAGTCCCGGAATCTTGCTCTTTCTGAACATGCGGATGCACCTTCTCGCTGCGTGTCGTGGACGCTTCGGTCGAGACGGAGGGTTTGACCCGGAAGAAAAGGACGTAGAGGGCAGGCAAGTTGACGAGGGTTAAGAAGGTAGCAATCGACAGCCCGCCCATAATCGCCATCGCCATAGGGCCCCAGAAGACACTCCGCGTGAGAGGGATCATGGCTAAGATTGCGGTAGCCGCTGTGAGAATGACCGGACGTGCGCGGCGGACCGATGATTCAATGACAGCATCCCACTCATTCAATCCGCTCGCGATGTCTTGCTCAATCTGATCCACGAGAATGACCGAGTTCCTCATATCCATTCCCGCCAGCGCAATAACACCAAGCAGTGCGACAAACCCGAACGGAGCGTTGAAAACGTGAAGCGACGCAACGGCACCGATTAGTCCTAGCGGTGCGATCCCGAAAATCAGGATCATCTTTTTGAACGAGTGAACCTGAGACATCAGCAGGGTAAGCATGATCAGGATCATAGGAGGGAACATGGCAAACAAAGCCTTATTCGCTTTCACGCTTTCTTCGGCAGCGCCACCCGCTTCGATTCGATAGCCTGGCGGAAGCGAGCTTTTCAGTTCCGCTAATTCCTTTTCCATTCGGTTGGTAATGTCCGGGGCTTGAAATCCATCAGCGACGTCGCATCGTACCGAAAGCATCCGTTCTTGATTTCGACGCCAAACGATCGGCTCTTCAAAACTGGGACGAATTTTTCCTACTTGTTCGATCGGAACGACTTTGCCATTGGGGGTGAACAGCGTCAGGTTGCCCAGTTTTTCCACCGAAGCTCGTTCCGATTCGATGGCTCTGGCGACGACGGGGATGGTTTCTGTTCCGTCTCGAAACTGAGAAACCGTGGTCCCTGATAGAAGAGTTTCCAAGCCGAGTTCAACTTCCTGCGGTGTTAGGCCCATCAGTCTTACTCGGTCTTGATCGATGTCTACCTGCACCGACTTGGAAGGTTCGTCCCACTCCAAATTCACGTCGATGGCCGCGGGATCGGACCGCATCACTTGCCGCACGTCCTTCGCGATCCGCCGAACGGTCGATGGATCTGGACCAATCACACGAAACTGAACCGGGTAGCCGGTCGGCGGTCCGAACTCGAGACGGAGCACGCGCACCGACGCGTCCGCAAATTGTCCATCTTGTTCAAACAGTTTTTTGAGTCGGGTTCGCAGCTCTTCTCTCGCGTAGACACTCGTTGTTTGGATGACGATCTTGCCAAAGCTCGGATTGGGCAGATCGGGATTGAGAGCGAGAAAGAATCGGGCAGATCCAGCTCCCACATAGCTAGTGAAATGTTGAATCAACGGCTCGTGTTCTCCGTCGGCGTTCAAGAAAGGGCGGATCCGCTGCTCGACCGACTGGATCATCTCTTCGGTCGCTTGAATCGAGGAGCCCTCATGCAATCTTACATCGACCATGAGCTCGGTACGCGAAGAGAGTGGAAAGAACTGCTGCTGCAACCGTGTAAACCCAAACAGCGCCGCGATGAACATCATGACCGTGATAGAAACCACCGCGTAGGGACGCTTCACACAACCTCGAATAAGCCATCGCAAGGCACGATGAAAGGGCGTTTGAAAGGGTACGTGCTCACCGTGTCCATCGCCTTTCTTCAAGTCGGGTAACAGCTGGACTCCCAGATGGGGCGTAAAGATGACCGCCACAAACCAAGATATAATCAAAGTGATTCCGACCACCCAGAAGATCCCCCCTGCGTACTCACCCGCAGCCGAGCGTGCGAATCCGACGGGGAGAAACCCTGCCATGGTAATGAGGGTTCCAGAGAGCATGGGAAAAGCGGTGGATCGCCATGCGAATCCCGCGGCATCGACGCGGTTCCACCCCTCTTCCATCTTCACCGCCATCATCTCCACCGCGATGATCGCATCATCGACCAGCAGCCCCAACGCGAGAATCAATGCTCCGAGAGAGATACGGTCTAGGTTCATACCGATGGCATTCATAATCATCAGCGAGACCGCCAGTACGAGAGGGACGCTGAGAGCGACGACGATCCCCGTGCGCAGGCCCAAGCTGAGAAAGCTCACGATGAGAACGATCACCAGTGCTTCGACGAAGGATTGAGTGAATTCCCCAACCGATTCTTCCACCACGTGCGGTTGGAACGCGATATTCCCCATGTTCATACCAACGGGGAGTTGGGAGGTGATCTCTTCCATCGCGGCTTCCAGTTGCTTCCCGAGGGAAAGAACGTTGCCACCTTTGGTCATCACGACCCCTAACGCGACAGCGGGATGGCTATTGAAGCGAAGTTTGAAAAGCGAAGGGTCTTCATAGCCTCGTTTGACTTCGGCTATGTCCTTCAATCGAAAGACGCGACCATTCCCTTGCACCGGGACTTCTTGAATCTGAGATACGCCATCGAAGTCCCGAGCAACGCGCACGTGGATACGGTCATTGGAGGTATCAATACTACCTGAGCGAACGAGAGCGTTTTGCTTTTGGATACTATCGAAGATCGCTTGCGGGGAGACCCCGAGCGTCGCGAGCTTTTGGTGGGAGAACTCGATGTAGATCCGCTCATCTTGATCACCGACGAGATCGACCTTTTCCACATCTGCTACGCGAAGCAGCCGTTTACGCGTGCTTTCCGCCACGCGTTTCAGTTCCGCATAGGAAAAATCATCTCCATAGAAAGCATAGATGGCGGAGTAAACATCTCCGTATTCGTCGTTGACATAGGGGCCGACGACTCCTTGGGGCATGCGCGACTCGATGTCGCCGAGCTTCTTGCGAACTTGGTACCAGATATCTGCCACTTGTTTGGGGGGCGTATGGTCCTTGAGTTGAACCAGCGTTTGCATGCGGTCGGGCAGGCAGTAGGTTTGGAGAAAGTCGAGATAAGGAGTTTCTCGAAGCTTATCTTCGACTTCCTCGGCGACTTGCTCCTGCATTTCCTTGGATGTCGCTCCTGGCCAGGAGGCGGTTACGACCCCGGTTTTGATCGTAAACGACGGATCCTCAGCGCGACCCATGCTCAGATAGGCTTGCAGGCCCGCGGCCCCGAACGCCAACATGAGAAAGGAGATAAAAGCGGGGTGCGTGACAGCCCAATGGGATAGGTTGAATATCCCGGGACGCTTCGATTCGTCGGTTGTGTTCATGTTATTGAGAGTTCCAGACTCGAACTCTTACCTTTTCATCGATGCGCTGAACTCCAGCGCTCACCACGAGATCGTTTGGTTGGAGAGGGCCGCGAACCATCGCGGTATCGTTTCGAATTTGTACCACCTCAATGGGAACCGCTTCGACACTTCCGTCATGCTCGTCGATGCGCCAAACGACGGCTTCGTCCAAGTTATTGCCGATAGCCGCCGTAGGGATCGGAATGTCGGTCTGGTTGGAATCAAAAAGATGCACCGTAGCGGTCATGCCAATCGATAGATTCGAAGCGCTCGCGAGGAGCGTGAATTTGGCGTCGTAAGTCCGTGAAATCGGGTCGGCGATGGGTGACATCTCACGGAGTTTGGCGGGCAATCGTGCGTCGGGCTGCGACCAAATCGAGATGGTGGGACGTCGGTTACGGACCAATTCCAATCGGTTCTCCGGAATGCTAATGACCGCTTCGAGCTCTTCCCCTTGCATGAGTTGCAGAACGGTTTGTCCGATGTTCACGACTTGTCCCGCCTCTCCCTGAATCGCCGTGACAAGCCCGTCGAAATCGGCTCGCAGCTCGCAATAGTCGCGCTGATTTTGGGCCAGTTCCAGTCGCTTACGGGCGGAATTCAAACGAGCTTGGGACACATCGCGCGCTGCCAAACTCAGGTCGTATTCAGAAAGGCTCACAGCACCGGTACTGCGAAGTTGCAGAAGCCTTTTTTCTTCGGCGTCGGCTTGGGTGAACGTCGATTGGGCAGAGATAAGTTCGGATTCGGCGACTCGGAGGTTCAAGTCGTAGTCGGTCGGATCCAAACTGAATAGCAAGTCCCCTTGTTGGACGCAGTCCCCGAGCTCGACGTGCCGCTGCGCTACTTTGCCTGCTACACGGAATCCGACCGACGTTTGGTAGCGAGGTTGGACAGAGCCGGTGAAAGAGACTTCGGAATCCGAAGGTCCGTCGGTTGGAATGCGATAAGCACGCACGACCAACTCCGATCCGTTCTGCTCCAACTCGCTCACGTATTTGGCCGGGATTCGGTGATCTCCGTGGCTGAAATTGTGGTAGGCGAAGGCAGCTCCCATTCCGCTGACTGCGATTCCCAGTGCGATTGTCAGGATTCGTTTGCGATGGAATCTCATGGTGCAACTGTTTGTCTTTCCGCTTGGATCGAGCGAAATTCGGGTAGGAGTTTTTCAAGCAAATCTTGCATGTGAGACTGGTACTCGGACCAGTTCATGAGCGGCTGCCACGCGAACCCGTTCAAAAGATTCAAGCAATGGGCTCGAATGGCAATTACCGGATCGTGAATTCCAATCGAAGCCAGCGAGGGGCTCGATCGAGTCAGGATCTGGCTTCCGTATACAAGGGCCCAGAGTCCAAAAACGAACTCGGGCGGCGAAAGGGGGGCAGGGACCGTTAGCTCTCCGGCGGTGACCCCATCGGCCACCACAGAAGAAACGAGCGCCATGCAATTGCCCTCGCACTCGCGGATCAATGCCTGCCGCTGCTCAGAGGTCTTGTCCCAAATGTTGTTGTTGCGGATCCACTGCTCCACCAAGAAGTCATCGCTGCATTGCTCGGTGAAAAACTCGCACGCCGCCCCGACCGCCATCATGCGGACCCGACTGCTGGCCGAAGTTGCAATCGCTCTTTCGAACAACGCTCTCCGCAGCTGCATCGCCTCCACCGCTAACGCCAAAACGATTTCTTCTTTGTTGGGAAAGTGGTTGTAGATCGTCCCCTTGGCGTACTCCATCTGCGCTGCCACCCGGTCCATGCTGAGGGCCTGAAACCCCTCCCGAAGCAGGATCGGACGGGAAACCCGAAGGATTTCGGCCGTGCGACGTTCCATTTCTCTTTGTTTTCTAGTTAGTTCGACCATGGAGTCATTTTTTGACGAGTCGTCACAAAAGTCAATGGATTTTTCGGCACTTTTGGGCCAAGGGCTTGAGCGGGGACTAGAATTTCGTGTAATCCGGTGCTCTGGTGCATGAGCCCGGAGTTTTTGAAGTGGTCGAAGGCCAGCCTGCGGGCGTTGGTCGTCCCTTAACGTGAGTGAGATTTGGCGATGCGATTTTGGTGCAAGGTCCTGGTTGCGGCGTCGTTGGTAGGCAGTGTCGGGGGAGTTCAAGCCCAGGAGACGAAGCAGCAGAACGGGAAGAAAGCTCCTCCCGCTACTGTCCAGGAAGCGACGGCGGACGCAACGGAAACAAAGCCGCTCTTTCTCCGGATCGATAAGGAGGGGAAAGAACCTCGAGCATTGCAAGTGGCGATCGCGAAATATGAAATCGTCTCCGGGCCTTTCCAAGGCGCGACAGTCGATTTGATCGGCGCGGTACACGTCGGGACCAAACAGTATTACAGCGACCTAAACCAGCGATTCCGCAACTACGATTCCGTTCTCTACGAATTGGTCGCGGATCCGGAAGTGAACAAGCCGAATCAGCGGGCTGAAGGGGGCTTTAATCCCATCAGCGGGCTTCAGACCGGGATGAAGGAAGCGTTAGAGTTGAGCTTCCAACTCGATGAGGTCGATTATTCCCCGAGCAACTTTGTGCACGCCGATATGAGTCCCGGGGAGTTCGGCGAGGACATGAAGAAGCGAAAAGATGGTTTCCTCGGAATGTTCGCCCGCATGATGGGAGCCGGGTTGGCGGTGCAGGCGAGCAAAAAGGGACAGCAGCAGCAGGCCGATATGATGGCGGCCATGATTTCCAAAGACCCGATCCGACTGCGCCGCGTGATGGCGGAACAATTCGAATCCATGGAGGGGCAAATGGCGGGGCTTGCCGATAAGGATGGCAAGAGCACGTTGCTCACCGAACGGAACCGCAAAGCATTTGAAGTTCTGCAATCGGAATTGGAAAATGGAAAGCGAAAGCTGTCCGTCTTCTACGGAGCGGCCCACTTGAACGATATGCACGACCGGCTTTTGAGAGACTTTCACGCGAAACCTGTTTCCACCGAGTGGGTCGACGCTTGGCCGCTTCGCTAGCCGGCGTTCGTTTAACAGTCAGCCGGTGAGCGTTCTCCCACGTTCACGCAATGACTCTATGAATCCAATCAGCTTCGAGACTCGAATTCTCTTTCTGAATTCCAGCCTTGTGCACTTCGGTGAAGTCCTTGGTTTCGAAGCGATAGAGGATTGGAAGAAGAGCACCACCGATTCATCGGGAAAAAGATCGATCGGCAGGTGTACGTGGTCCGAGTACTCGGTATTTCAAAGGTCGATGAATTCGCTAGGTGGCCGTTCCTTCAAACCGTGAATCGTTTCGACGCGCAGTAACAACACCTTTTGTCCAAGCTGGAAGACATGTGTCTCGCGTTGGGGCCTCTGCCTCTTCGTATCGGTTTGTGACCATGTGAAAAGAGCAATGTCCTTCGAAGCGAAGCTCGAAATCAATCCGACGATTGGACTCCGATTTCAGCAGTCGGTTCGAACAGATTCGCGGATCCAATTTCGCTCGATCTCAGTTTCGATTCCTCGTGGAGATAAGCAACCCTGCAAGCACGGTCGTCGCAATGGCCGGACCTGCGAGCGCTACCGACCATGCCAGAGCATATTGCCAATTCCAAAGATGCGCTCGGAAAAAGATGATCGTATGTGCGGCCGTCGCGCAGCCATCGGCGATAACTGACAAGAGGGCTGCGAAAGCCAGCGGAGTCACGAACTTCGCTCGCCGGTGGATGCCGTATCCGACGCCAAACAGGACACCGACCATCAAGCTATCGAATGCAATCCAAAATCGCAGCATTGCGTCGCTACCGAACCAGAACACGCCATCGCAGCGGCTTAGCAATACTGTCCACACGACGAGTGCGATGGCCAGTGCGTGAATCCAATGCTGCCAAGCCTTGAAGGAGACTTGCCGAAAGTGGGCGGCCGCGAAGCGAATGGAGGATCGGAAGGCAAAGCCCGTCGGATACGAGCGCATGAAAGCCATCAAGACGGCGATCAGCATTGAGAATTGAAACTTGGGAAAACCCGTAACGTAGACCTCTTCCCATTCGTCGGGCCGGAACTTGGACTTGAAGGCCGAAAGTCCTTCGAAATTGTAGATGGGGGTAGAGAGTCGTCTGGACCAGCCGAAAAGGTTCTTGGCCCAACCGGGCTGGGGGTAACGGGAACGCTCGGTATTTCGGAGGGGGGATAGTCCGAGCGATGCGTAGGGCTTGCTCTCTTCGGCGAGCGATTGCATGGCCGCATCGATCAACGCTTCGGTGGTCCCGTTCGGAGCAGCGGGGGTACGGATCAGATCTTCCAGAAAGAACCCATCGCGTGCATAGACGGGAACCAAGGACAGAAAGCCGACTGGCTCCCATTCCTCGTTCGCATCGTTTGGAACGGATTGAAGTGCTAGAAAGTATCGACGTTCCTGCGCGAACGAAAAGGTTTCGAGATGGACGAGGAAACTCATGGTGGCCATGCGGTGCGTTCTCTGCCATTGACGCATGACCCGTTCGGCTTGTCGGCGGGACAGGGAATCGGCGTCTGCCATCTCTTGGAAAGGGACAGGGCGGACGATCACTCCTTTCCGTTCCGCACGCCGGCATTGCGAACCCACCAATTGAACCCGTTTGGGATCGCTCCGCCAAAGCATGGGATTCCAGCAGGGCTGTTCACCAATCTTGACATGGGTAGCGTGGGGGCCGCACTCGTCGGAAAATCGGGGTACGGTTCCAAAAAAGCAAACTTGATATCCTGCTTGCTTGGCCGCCTCCACGAACCGCATGGCGCATGGGATCAATTGGTCGTGGGGGCAAATCGGAGCACCTGCCGCGACCCAAGTGCCCCAAGCTTTGTAATAGGCGACCACGCCCAATTCATTGGGATCGAACCAATACTCGAAGAAGGGTTCGAGCGTCTGGAACGAGGTGTTGTTCCAGCCATATTGTTGAATGAATCGAAGTGCTCGCTGACGGGTTTCAGTACTCACATCCTAGAAGATAGCAAAAGGAACCGCATTCAGCGAAGTCCCCACTGAACGAGCATTCGAACTTTCGGCAACGGACTATGCATCGTCGAACGGTCGTCCCGACCGTTTTAGCACCGAGTACTACCCCTCTATCGACTAGCCCACCCCTCCCAATAGCCTCCTAAAGAAAGGAGGTGTCTGGGGAAGATTCTTACCTGGCGCGGCGCGTTAGGCGATGCTGATCTGTTGAGGACAACAGATCGACATGTCGAACGGTCGTCCTCGACCGTTTCATCGCTATAGACCACCGCTCTATCGACCAAACCACCCCTCCCAATAGCCTCCTAAAGAAAGGAGGTGTCTGGGGAAGATTCTTACCTGGCGCGGCGCGTTAGGCGATGCTGATCTGTTGAGGACAACAGATCGACAATTGACGACGGATCGACGGAGAGCTAGCGGATGAGGGTGCGATAGAGGGCTTCGTACTGCTTGAGCTGCTCGTGGAGAGCGAAGGTCGATTCGACGCGCTGGCGATTGATCACTCCCAGCTCCTTGGCTCGGTCCCGATCGGTCGCTAATCGTATGACCAACGACTCCCAAGCCTCCCAATCCGACTTCCCTACCGATTGTTCCGTCGTATTGCTCCCCAACAGTTCCCGCACTCCCTCCACCTCCAACGTCGCGACAGGCAGGGAAGATGCCATGGCTTCCAATACCACATTGGGCATCCCCTCGTACCGGGTCGGCAACACTAACAGCTGACTGCGACGCATCCACTGGGCTACCTCCTCGCTTTGGCCTAACCAGTGGACTCGCTCCGCGACTGCGGTCCGCGCGATTTGCCGCTGCGCAGTAACCCGCTCCGGACCGTCCCCCAACAAAACCCAATGATGATCCGGCAGTGCCCCTAAAATCCTCGGGATACGCTCGATCAATACGTCGAATCCCTTTTGGTAATCAATCCTCCCCACAAATAACAAAACAGGTGCATCTTTTGGTAATGAATCAGGCCAGAGACAGGGCCGTTGACTGGAAGCTTCCCAGCGGGAAAGGGAAATGCCATTGGGGATCACCAGCAGCTTCGATGCTTCCACCTCCTCGATTTGACTTGTCCACGTCGCGACTTCTTCGCTGACACAAACCAATTTCTTCATGCGACTCGCTGCCCACTTCCCCCAGCGATGTCTCCCGGTTCGTGGTTCCGTGACTCGATTTCCCCCCACCAAGGGAATTCCAAACGATGGATAAACGCCCGCCGAGAGAACATTCGCGTGCCAGAGGAACGATTGCGCGATATCGGGTGGCTGGGTGCGAACGAAGCGTCGAAGTCGCCACCAAGCCAAAGGGAATTGCAGGGCTCGGTCAGCATACAAGCTCACAAACGGGACTTTTTGCGATCGAACTTCGCGATGGAAGGCGTCGCGCGGAGGCTTTGGAGGGGAACCGATGGAGATAATCCGGACCGCATGGTAATTGCGGTGCAGGTAGGTCGCGAGCTCCATGCAGCAACGCTCTGCGCCACCCACTTCGAGTTCGGTGATGATCAAATCGATCTTCAATGCGTCGCCTGCTCGTGGATGGGAGTTTGCGGAACTCAGAACGGGAAAGCTAGGAAAGCTGCGTTGTCCCTCGGCCGGGAATTCTGTAATGTCCCGCTGGGAGACTGACACCGGCCTGGCTCGAACCGGTCCTTATAGGTCTCCAGTCTGTACTGAGGCAAGGAGAGTTTCCATGGCAGATCCAATCCAGGTTGAAAAATACCGCAACGATGCGGCACTCACCCTTCGACATCTGCCTGAAGTGCTAGCTTTTCTCGTGGACACGAACGAAGAGACGGCTGGATACGCCGTGGAAGCTTTGGAGAATTGCGGAGTGCCGCCCCTGGACGCTTGGGCACACCTCGCGGAAAGCTTGAACGCCCCCCATACGCTTCAGGTTTACTGGGCTGCGACGTTGATTGGACGGATGGTGGAGGAGCACCGGGAAACGATTCCTGGCGAGATGCTTGGCGAGATCGAACGAGCGCTGGGTGGGCGAACCGCCACGATCGATGACATGGCAGCGAAGGAACGGATCGTGTGGGCAATTACCAAATTGCCTGCAATCGATTCTGCAACCCGCCGCGCCTTGGAATCCTGTGCGGAGTCTGGGTCCGAGCGGTTGAAGCGATGGATCGAAGAAGCGTTGAGCAAGGCCTAGTTCTAGGACGCAGGCATTGCCCCTTTTCAGAGGGGACAAAGGTAGGAATAGGCGTCCACGACATAAAAGCGCGTTTCGAGCAGTCTTCGCAGGAGGCGAAGCGGTCTTGAAAGGCATACCGAACCAAACCCGCGCAAGGAGGCGAGGGATGAAAACCAAATGGAGTTGGGAAGCGATTGTCGTCAGCATGTTGATCGCCGTTTGCGGTTATATGCTCGGCTGCGAACCGAACGAGATCGCGCAGGTTGTCAACGAAGCGATTCCCACTGGTAATCAAGGCTTCCCGGCATCACCTTACCCGGGCACCGGAGCCCCACCCCAGGGCTATCCTGGACAAGGCGTTGCACCGCCATCGGCTGGGCAAATGGGAGGGCAGACGGTGCCATTGCCCGGTCAATCACCCGGTCAATTCGTGTCGAATCGCCCACCTGAGTTCGCCGGCGCGGGGCTTCCTCCGCGCAACGGGCAAACCATTCTCATCGCCAGCTTCAATATTCAGACTCTTGGGAAGTCCAAGATCTCCAAACCGGGCATGGCGGAGAAGCTTGCAGAGATCATCCGACAGTTCGATATCGTGGCCATTCAAGAGATTCGGGATCGCGACCAAGAAACGCTCCCAATCCTGCAGCGGTTTGTGAACGCGACCGGCGTTCGCTATGACTACCTCATCAGCCAGCCTTTGGGGCGAACGGTTTCGAAGGAGCAGTATGCCTACCTGTATAACACTGCGACCATCGTGGGCTCCCCCGATGCGACCTACATCGTCGACGATGCGGAGAAGGATTACTTGCACCGAGAACCGTATGTCGCTCGTTTCTTGACGCGGGTTCCGCCTAACTATCGGCCTTTTTCCTTCACGCTGGTCAACATTCATACCGATCCGGATGAAGTCGCCCAAGAGATTCCGGTGATGCACACGGTCCTCAAATCGATACGGGAATTTGAGTATCGATCTGCGGGCGAGGACGATGTCTTGCTCCTCGGGGATCTCAATGCCGAACCGCGTCAATTCGGAGAGTTGGGAAGAGTTCCCGATATCTATTGGGTCATTGATCGGGAACCGACGAACACGCGTCGTACCAAGATTTACGACAACATCTTGTTCGATCGAATGACTTCGAGCGAGTTCACCGGAAGAGCGGGCGTCCTCGATCTCAATCAAATGTTTGGATTGCGAACGGAGCAAGCTCTAGAAATCTCCGATCACTTGCCCGTTTGGGCTGAATTCTATGTCACCGAGCAGCCCTATGGGTCTAGTGGGCGCGTCGCCGCCGGGGACGGCGGACTCGGCATGCGATAGCCGGTTCCATCATCCCATCGTTCGTCCACACCGCCTTTCGATCCCCCTGCCGTTAGATCACACCGCCATGAACGCGGTAGGGAGTCATGTGGTCAGGCTGGTCCAAGAACCAGAAGCGTTCCCATTCTTGCAAGATCGCTCGGAAGTTATCCGAGGTGTAGATCAATTGCTGGGCACGTCGAGAAGGCTTGGCTGAATAGATGGGGATCGCGCAACCAACCAAAGGCATCGCTGTGCAAGCTACCAAAAGCAACCATCCCAATTGCCGTCTCATTTCCATTCCTCCGTGAATATAAGCATTCGCACCGCAATGCTTTTGTGAACAAGTCTACAAAAGCGTGGAATCCGAGTCGTTGTCGGAATCGAGTTCCTCGTCGCTGACGTCGATCCGCCCCGACGCAATGTCGTCTCGAATCCGCTGTGCGAGTGGAGTGCCCTCTATCGCGTTAACTCGCTCCTCCATGATCTTCCCCGGCTTGAAAGTCACCACAAACTTCTCGGGGACCTCCACCTGGCGGCCTGTCCGAGGGTTGCGAGCCTTTCGCGCTGCTCGAGTTCGAACTTGGAATACGCCGAAATTTCGGAGTTCAATCCGACCTTCCTCTTCCAGCGTCTTCACGATCGCATCGAACGTTCTCTGAACGATCGCCTTGATCTTTTGCTGGTTGATACCGGTCTCATCGGAAATCGTTTTCACGATCTCTTTCTTTGTCACGGCTGACCTCCTAGGGCTCGAAAAGAATACCTAAGTCCTTTATAGACCTAGGTTTACTTCTGAGTCTAGGTTTGCTGACTCCATTCGTCAAGGTCGAGGCAACGCATCCAAAGGGATTGGCTCCGCACATTCCGTAAAACAGGTATCGGCGTTACGGCCCGCAAACTTAACCCCAGTCGAATCGATTTGGCAAAGTTTACCGTTCCAGGTATTTGCGCAGCGTCTCCAGAGTTCCCTGCAGTCGCTCGAAAGCGGTCTGCAGGGTGGATTCGGACAAATCGTCCAACTGCCGCAGGGATGTCGATGCCTCCTGCAGGAACTGGTTCCACTGCATGGCTAGCGATGGCAACGATCGGACTCTCTGCTCGCAAAGCTGTCGACGTTCGGTGGCTTTCGCTAGCATTTTTCGCTGGACGGAGCAGGACCGCTCGTCATCGGCCCGAGTCTTGGATTCGCACCGCAGCAATTCTTCGCGAGCTTCGATCCATCGCTTCTCCGCCTTGCGATGTTCGTTCTTCCAATAATCGGGAAGTTCCTTATCGAGCCAAGAGGAGATGCGTTGGAACTGTTCGCGGATCTCGTCGGCTTGTTTCCGCGTCGTGTTGCGAAGGGATACGATCGATTCGGCGAAGAGCTCGATGGCTTCGATGTTTTTGACGTTTGCCTCAGCCATGGCCTCGCTGGTACTCGTCGATCAGTTCGGCTTTGCGAAGCAGGTAAGGGACATGCCTTTCGCTGCTTTCGATCAGCCGGTGCAGTTGCTTGAGCTCCTGCTCAAACTCCATCGCGAACTTTTGATGCTCTTGATCGCGCCATGAAACTGCGAGGTGTTGCATTTGCTGCGATAGTTTGGTGGATGCATCGGAAAGCATCCCCGAGAATCGCTTGAGCTGCATGGCGAAATTGCGAAGCTGCTCGGGGTCGACGATCGCTTGGGTCATGGTGGATTGAGTCCTTCAATGGGAGTGGATCAGCCCGATTGGTAGCGTAGGACCTATAGGTCGTATAGGTCCTATATTAGAAGGAGCGCGTGACCGTTCAGCTAGCGGATGATTCCGAATTGGTACGTGGTCGTCTCGTCCAGCTTTTGTCCCGGTTGAAGCAACGTGGTTGGGAACGCGGGTTGGTTCGGCGCGTCGGGGTAGTGTTGCGTTTCCAAACAGTAGGCTTCGTGCTGCTTCAAGTTCGCGTTGGAGGCGTCCCCACCGAGGAAGTTGCCCGTGTAGAGCTGGATCCCCGGTTGGGTCGTCGCGACAGTCATGGTGCGACCCGATTTGGGATCGGCGACGAAGGCTGCGGGGCGAAGCGAGCCGGGCTTGCCATCGACGACGAAGCAATGGTCGTAGCCACGGGTGGCTTCCAAGGTTTGGATCCGGTCACCGATCTTGGTGGATTGGGTGAAGTCCAATGCCGTCCCCTTGACCGGAGCGGTTTTTCCGATCGGAATCATGTCATCATTAACGGGGAGGTACTCCGCAGCATTCAGTTGGAGCTCATGACCATACACATTGCCGCTACCGATGCCTCCGAGGTTGTAGTAGGCGTGGTTGGTGAGGTTGACATGGGTCGCTCTGTCAGTGGTGGCTTGGAAGCGAATCGTCAGTTTATTGTCGTTATCCCAAACGTAATCGGCAGTGACGTTGAGGGTGCCTGGGTAGCCTTCTTGTCCGTCGGGGCTGACCAACGAGAAACGGAGTCCGACGCTGGTATTGGTTTGTAGTTTCTCAGCCTTCCACATCAACTGATCGAATCCCACTTTTCCGCCGTGTAGGTGATTGGGGCCGTTGTTGACGAAGAGACTGTATTCCTTGCCATCGAGGCTGAACTTGCCTTTGGCGATGCGATTGCAGAACCGACCGACCGTGGCGCCAAAGTAAGGGTGGCGTTGGATATACCCGTCGATGGAATCAAACCCAGCGTTGACATTTACTTTCTTTCCAGAGCGATCCGGTACATCAATCGAGACGATGATCGCGCCGTAGTCGATCATTTTGACCGTGTTCCCTGCGGCGTTGGTCAAGGTGTAGAGCGTGACGGCATCGCCCGCGGGGGTTTTGCCAAAGGGACGGGACTCGATGCTCATTGCGTTCTTCGGTTCGTTTGCGAAAGCGGAGAAAGGGAGGATGGCCAATGCGATGGATGCGAATTGGCTAAGAAGAAAGTGTCGACGAAGCTTGATCATAGAAGTTTTCATCCGGATGGAGAGGGGGCTCATGCGATGTTTCCCAGTTTAGCATCTCCCGCGACGGGAATCACGCTCCGGCGGCGTCGACCTTTCGATTGTGTGGCGGCGTCGAACTTGCGACCGTGTGAAAGTGTGTCGGAGTATTGAAAAGTGCGGATTCGAAAGATTCAGGCAGGGATGACGGACAAGGTAGGTGACAAAGAGGAAAACGGATGTTCGTGACGGGGGGCAGCGAATGGATTAGAATGACAATCCCGCTAGCCTGCCTGAATGACCCACCTCCTTTACCTTCCTTTCCCCCCCTTCGACGGATGGACTATCTCATGTCAGCTCTCCATCGCTTTGCTTTTGGGTTGGCGATCTTGCTGGGATGTTTTCATTTCCCGGGGGGCTCGTGCACCGATCTCTGTGTGCACGCGGAGGAAACGGAGGCAGCTCCTGCGGCCGGTACCGTACAAGTCGGGGAGAGGGTTGAGTTTGCAGAAGAAGTCTCAGCGATTTTGACGCGAGCGGGATGCAATTCGGGAACATGCCATGGGAGTTTGTTTGGCAAGGGCGGGTTTCGCCTGAGCTTGAAGGGGCAGGACCCAGATCTGGATTACCGATCGATTGTGGAGGACCTATCGGGCCGCCGCATCGACCTCTCCGATCCCTCGGCAAGCTTGTTGCTCGCCAAGCCAGCCGGCTCGGTGGCGCACCAAGGGGGCATGCGGATTCGCCCCGATTCGATCGAATGGGAGAACCTGCATCGATGGATTGCGGAAGGGGCGGCGCGCGAGGATGTCTCACGCAAGGATACGGCGCCCAAAAATCACCGGTTGGTTCGCATCGATCTCGATGTGAAGAACAGCGATGAAACGGTTGCGTCGGATGACCCATTGGTGTCGGCTAGCAGTGCGGTGCATGAGCGTTGGATTCCCAATCCCGATGCAATCGTTTCGATTCGATGCTTGGCCCACTGGGAGGACGGTTCCACCTCCGATGTGACGAACTGGACCAAGCTCGAGGTCACATCCCTTTCCGGTGCTCATCTATCCGACGAGGCAACGGTACGGGTCGATCATCCCATGGACACCACGATTACTGCATTCTTTCTGGGAAAGCATGCAGCCCTCCGATTGAACTTCGTTGACCCCCGCCAATCCAAAGTTGCTTCTGAGTCATCATCCGATCCTGCGCCGTCCCTTCATTGGGTTGATCAAGCGATCGAAAGACGTGTCGCGAAGCTCGGTCTCCGGCTAGAACCAGAGGCTGCATCGGAGCTCTGGGTTCGGCGACTGTATTTGACCGTTTTGGGAAGGCTGCCAACTCTTTCGGAACAATCGGGGTATCTCGACGATAATTCGGACGATCGAGACATCCGCGCGATTGATCGCGTGCTGGCTGATCCGCAATATGCTTCGCTCTTAGCTCTCAAATGGAGCGATGTGTTACGGAACGAACCGAAGGCGATGAGTGAAAAGGGAGTTGCCCTGTGGTTCGACTGGCTGAGAACTCATTTCCAGGAAGATACTCCGCTCCCCGAGATGATGAAGCAAATGCTAACTGGGATGGGAAGCACCTTTGAATCACCAGCCGCTTCGTTCCACCGAACGCACCGAGATCCAAACGCGTCGGCGGAGGCGGTCGGGCAAGTCTTCTTGGGGATTCGGATGCAATGCGCCAAGTGCCATAACCATCCGTTCGATGTCTGGACACAAGACGATTATTACGGTCTTTCTGCTTACTTTGTGCCGATCGACCGCAAGCAGATCGATAACAACCCTCGCGATGCGCTCGACACTCACGTTATCACGGGGGATGAAGTGATTTCGTGGTCTGACAAGAAGCCGGAAATCTATCACCCTGGGTTGGCGCGGATGGTCAGTGCTCGACCGCTGACGAGCAGTTCAGATGACGCGTCGTCGACGTCGGCGGATGCAGCGCCTGATCGGCATCCTTTGGAATCTCTGGCAGAATCCTTGGTCCGTGAAAATGAGCAATTCGAACGGAACATGGTGAACCGTCTCTGGGCGCACGTATTTGGACGGGGGATCGTCGACCCCATCGATGATTTTCGCAGCACCAATCCGGCGTCCAACCCCGAGCTTTTGGAGGCATTGCGGCAGCGTTACCGAGAGAATGGATACTCCACTCGCTGGCTGATGCGCGAAATGCTCAGCAGTCAGGCATTTCGTCGAGGTCCGTTGGCATTGGATGGTTCGATGGTGGAAGAAGCCAGAGCAGCTCAGTTTGCCGGCTTTGCACCACGTCGATTGATGGCCGAAGTCTTACAAGACGCATTGGCGGATGCGACGCTGACGATCAATCGATTCGATAACCAAACCGAAGCCAAGGGGGCGAAGGCGGAGGGGCAATTTGTGGCGAGGGCGGTTTCCTACCCATCGGTACCCAAGAAGCACGATATTCTCCGCGCATTCGGCAAACCGGAACGATTGACCGACTGCGATTGCGAACGATCGACCGACAGCTCGCTGCGTCAATCATTGCTTTTGCTCAACGACGCTCAGATTCGAAATCGGTTGCTCGATTCGCAAGGCCTCGTGCAGCGCATTGCGTCCGATGTCAGCAATCCGGCAGCGTTGGAAAACGCGGTGACGACACTCTATCGTTCGGTGCTCTGCCGACTTCCGAGTCGGGAGGAAACAGAATTCTTCGTTGGAGTGTACGCACGTCAATCGGATGCGAAGCTTCTCTTGGAGGATCTCGCCTGGGCTCTCATCAACAGCAAGGAATTCCTATTCCTGAGATGACATCCTGGATCTTCCTTTGCGTTTCCGCCTTGTTGGGCGGTATGGTCAACTCGATAGCTGGCGGTGGAACTCTATTGACTTTCCCTGCTCTTTTGTGGGCACTCACGGGTGTTCCGCAAGGGAGTGTGATTGCGAACGCGACCAGCACGGTGGCCCTTTTTCCTGGGTCGGTTGCATCGGCTTGGGGGTATCGTCAGGAGCTAGCCCGCGTAAAGGGCTGGCTCCTCCTCTTGCTCGCCCCGTCCTTTGCCGGATCGGTGCTTGGGACGATTTTGGTCGCGAAGCGAGATCCTGACGAATTCAAAGCTCTTGTGCCCTGGCTGATCTTGGGTGCAACGGTTTTGTTTATTTTGCAGCCAGTCTTTGGCAAACTCGTGAGCAGGAAAAAGGATTCGGTTCAATCGCTTACGATTCGAGGCAAGATCCTCGTCGTATTGTTTCAATTTACGATTGCCGTTTATGGTGGATACTTCGGTGCAGGGATTGGCATTCTGATGCTCTCCGCGCTGTCGGTATTGGGTATTCAAGATATACACGATCTCAATGCACTTAAGGCGAGCTTGGCATCTGCAATTAACTTCATTTCGGTCACGATGTTCATCGGGTTCGAATTGGTGAATTGGAGATTAGCTTTGCCGATGATTTTCTCCGCGATTGTTGGAGGTTACGCGGGGGCTCGCATCGCGAGGAAGCTCAATCGCAATTGGGTTCGGTTCATCGTAATTGGGATTGGATTGACGGTGAGCGCGTATTATCTGTGGCGTAGCGCAATGTGATGAGGCGTGGGGCTGGCATCCCGTCGGGATGCATGGACCTTGGGAAACCCACCGGGGGTGTCGCTTACGCTCAACCCCCGGCTAATGGCTCAAGTCCTTTCAGGACAAAAGAGAGGAGCGGTCGACATGTCGATCTGTTGTCCTCAACAGATCAGCATCGCCTAACGCGCCGCGCCAGTTAAAAATCTTTCCCCCCCCGGACGATTGGCCCGAGAGCTTGGGGGTAGAGGTGGTTTGGTCGATAGAGTGGTGGTCTATAGCGCTGAAACGTTCGAGGACGACCGTTCGACATGTCGATCTGTTGTCCTCAACAGATCTGGATCGCCTAACGCTCCGCGCCAGTTAAGAGTCTTTCCCCCCGGACGATTGACCAGAGAGCTTGGGGGGAGAGGTGGTTTGGTCGATAGAGTGGTGGACTATAGCGCTGGAACGTTCGAGGACGACCGTTCGACATGTCGATCTGTTGTCCTCAACAGATCAGCATCGCCTGACGCGCCGCGCAAACTAAGAAACCTTCCCCCCGGACGATTGACCCGAGAGCTTGGGGGTAGAGGTGGTTTGGTCGATAGAGTGGTGGTCTATAGCGCTGAAACGTTCGAGGACGACCGTTCGACATGTCGATCTGTTGTCCTCAACAGATCAGCATCGCCTAACGCGCCGCGCAAACTAAGAAACCTTTCTCACGGTCTTGTCCAGCCGAGTGTGCCTTCAGACGGCGTTTTGGAGAAACGATACTGGCGAGAGCGTTGCGAATCGAGCGGTCGTTCTTTGCGTCAAGGATCCTGAAAGGATCCAAGCTTGTAGCCGGGGGTTGAGCGCAGCGACACCCCCGGTTGCGTCCCATACTCTCCCGTATCCCGAAGGGATTAAAGATCCGTCTTGCATCCCATCGGGATGTGTTGACCTTGTTAAATCGACCGGTGATGTCGCTTACACTCACCTCCCGACTAATGGCTCAAGTCCTAGGACCAAGGAGCGGATAGGTCGACACGTTGATCACTCGGTGCTCGGCAGAGATAGCTATCCCATTCGAACTTGCAGCATTCGTCAGGAAATCCTTAGCTTTCCCCAATCTTCTCCCCTCGCCCCGCTTCGGGGAGAGGGGTTGGGGGTGAGGGGAGGGGTACTGGCGGAGCGAGGTTCGTGCAAGTCAAAAAAACCCCTTACAGCACTTCAAAAACCCCTCACCATCCGCTAAACTCCCTGGAAGTGGGGGCGATAATCTGCCCCGCAGACGCACCCGTGGCGCAACTGGATAGCGCATCGGTCTTCGGAACCGAGGGTTATAGGTTCGAATCCTATCGGGTGTACTCCTTTTCTTTCGCGAACTTCAGGCTACCCGCCAGTTCGCAGGTGGAGAGGTACTCTATAGCGGCGACTCTGTCGCTCAAATCCCCAATGTTTTGGGCGTTTTTGATTTTCCGGCCTGTGCTTGGTGTGCTCTCGCTTTTCTTACTGCGAGCGGATTTTCCGAATGTTGCTTCCGGCTGAACGGTATTTTCTACCGCGAACTATCGCTCTCTCTTGTTGATAAGCGGCTGCTTGTTGCAACGCCGTTTGCTACCGCCCCACCGAACCGGACCCCAAGCTACCAGACCGCAGGGTTAACAGCGGGGCAGATACCGGAGATTGCGGCCAAATGAAACGGGCTGGAAACTCTCCGTTCGGGTGAGCTCGATTCATGTGGCCAGGACCGGTATAACAGAATGTTGTGATATCAACTCTGAAGGCGGATCCGGAAAGTAGCGAACCGAGTTGGCTGCTACCCCTCACCCGAAAGGGCGTCCGAAGACTCTCAAAGCCAGGTCCAGCGTGTCGACAAGGGAAGCCGCTTCGAAAGTCTTTGAAGAGATCGCTCATCTGTTTGGTTCCGGCCCAACCGATGAACAGATTTTGAACTTTCGGCCGTCTGCCGACGTCGCCCAGCGAGCCTCGCAGCTTCTCTCGCTGAACCGCACTGGCCAACTGGATGACGATCTGAAGCACGAACTGGATCAATTCGAGCAAGCCGAGCTTTTGATGCGTATGGTGAAGGTACGGATACTCGCGCGGCAAGGAAGCTAGGGCCGGATAGCGTCTGCCACAGATCATCGAAGCTAGCCAGGACGTTTGTGATTTGCTGGTCATCGATCTTTTGGGCTTCGAGCACTGCAAGCTCCGATGTAATCTGTTGAGAGCGACGGTCAGCGGTTTCGAGCCGCGACTGGATTTCGCTGAGCCCGGACAAGTTGCTGGCGATGTTCGGATTGGAAGCAATCGCTTGGAGCTTGGCATGATCGTCTCGCATCTGGCGTGCTAGCGACCTCTGTTCGTCTTTTAGCCGTTTACACTCGGCATGATTCCGTTGCTGAACATCAATGGTGTCTGGCTTAGCACCTCAACCAATTGCGGTCGATTCATTCGCAACAGGTTGACCGTAGCGATACCTATCTCAGTCAACCAACCCAATGACACGATTGGCTTTGTGGCGATTGCAGGTTGGACATGCACAGCGAAAAGGCGTAAGGTGAGCAAGTTCTCAGGCTTGAGGCCAAGGGGTTTCGTCAGCAAGGTGAAAACAAAGCATTCAGTCGAAACTGCGATTCGCGATATTCTCGGCGATCGACTTTTCTTTAGCGAGGAAAGGTCACAGGTGTTGGTATACGAGCACACGAATCTCCCAGAGCATCCGCTTCCTCCTGATCGTGCGTCACATGTAGTACCGTCACGCCGGTTTTCTGATTAATTTCCTTCAGCATGCTCTGGGCTTTCAAGCGAGTTTCCGCATCCAAGGAACTCAAAGGCTCATCGAGCAACAGAATACTAGGCCCGAACGATAGCGCCCGACCAAGTGCTACACGCTGTGCTTCCCCACCGCTAAGGCCCGAAACGTTTCGATTCAATAACCCCTCCAGCTCCAGCATGTCGACGAGATATGTCAGGCGTTCGGTACGTTTCGCCATCGGCACACGACGCAACTTCAAGGCGAACTCGAGGTGCTGTCTGACATTCATTGTCGGGAAAAGAGCTAGATCCTGCGGCATGTAACCGATATCGCGATCCGACGGCGACCATCTCGTGACATCCACGCCACCGATCATAATTCTTCCGCTGGTAATTCTTCGGAGTCCGCAAATGGCCTCCATGATCGTGGTCTTTCCAGAGCCCGTCTTTCCCATCAACACAGCGTACCTCCCATTTTCCACATGCAGGGAAAACGCAGGAAGAGTAAACGCACCTTGGCGTACGACGAGGTTTAAGATCTCAATCATGAGCTTAACCTCGCTCCCAGCATGCGGAGTGACAAGAGAACAAGCACGGCCATCGCAACCATCAAGAGCGATACGGCGACAGCAGCATCCAGTTGACCAACGCTCAATTCCAAGAAAACGGTCGTCGATAACACCTCCGTTCGAAAGCGTGTTGCACCGGCAAAAACCAGAATGGGTCCAAATTCCCCGAGCGCTCTTGCCCACGCTATGGTGCCGGCGGCAAGCATTCCTCGGCTAGCTTGCGGTAGTGCAACACACAGGAACGCGTGCGCTCGAGAACTTCCCAGCGTGCGGGCCACTTCCTCCGGTCGCGAACTAACCTGATCAAACGTCACTCGCATAGTTCGCACCGCAAATGCGCAAGACACTGTAAATTGAGCAAGAATGACCGCGGGCCAACGGTATGAGATCGGAAACTTTATGCTTCGAAAGTAGTCGTCTAAGATCCAGCCCTTTCCAAGCCAGTGAGTCATTGGAAAGGGTTGATGAAAAAGAATGAGCAAACTCAACCCAAGCACCAAGGGTGGAAGGACGATGGGAATGTCAACGATCGTGTCAATTAGCCGCCGACCAAAAAAACGATAGCGAGATAGGATGTAGCCTAAAGGTGTACCGACCCAAACGGAGAGGAGAGCAGCAACCGTACAACTGGCGATCGTAAGCTTAAATGCCTCTTGAATCTCTGGTTTACCTAATGCAGCTTGGAAATCTTGCAGAGAGGTAAACGCGATATCAGCGAGCAACAGTAGCACAATCAGTAGAACAAAGGTCGAAGAAATACCTCCCATCACTAACAAAAAAATGACGTCGCTCAGCTTTCGGTAGTTATTGGGACGGTGCGCTAACACTAATAAATTCCATTCGGTATTTGCAGAAAATTCAGAGGAAAACCAAATCGATGCGATGTATGAAGAGCACTCTTCAAAATTAGCGTTTCCGGTCTGAAGAGTGCACTAGATGGGATCCAAGGGAATCTAGGGCTGGTCTGTTGGGATAGCCGCAGCCGGAGAGACAAACTTCGGCTGATTTGATACCTTCTCTCCACGATTCCAGCGGAAGCCTTCCGCAATGAAAATCTCTTGACTCTCTTCGGAGCAGATTCTCTTAAACAGTCGATCGGCAAGAAGCGGAAATTTTGAAGTCTTAGCAACACCCCAGGGCTGTTCGGCCGTGGAACACGATATTCCCTTGATCTGAATCGCATCCAAGTACTGCGCGGCCCCCGCGGCATTGCTCAGGTAAGCCACCGCGGCGTCGAGTGATCCTGTTCTCAATTGGTTTACCAACATGTCGCCTGTCGGAGTTTGCACCGTGACATTGGCCATCAATTCATTCTGAATCCCTGATTCACGCAGTGTGTTCTGAGTAATCCAGCCCATTGCACATTGTTTTTCGTGCCCAATCCCCACTCGCAACCCGGGCATCGTTAAGTCTCGCAATGAAGTAATCTTGTTTGGATTCCCTTTTGGGACGAGGATTACCAATTCGTTCTGCGATACCGTTGTAGCTTCTGGAAAAACGTCGGTCACTTGCGACATGAACTCCTTGTCGCATGCGAAGTAAGCATCAGGTATCTGCCCTGCTTTCATCTGGGCTACCAAGATGCCGCATCCATTGTACGAACGCGATACTTTGACACCTTCTCGCTTTTCAAACTCAATGATCGAATCCTCGATGGCAGGCCTCAACATAGAACCCGCATAGATGGTCAAATCAGGGACATCTTCCCAGACATCGCCCTGTCCTACGCTGAAGCCTTGTTCGCGATAGACCTGCAGGCCTCGATCCATGGCCGTCACGTATCGGGCGAAATGCAAGGCCGCGGGTGAATTCTCGGCTCCTCGCGAAACCCCGATGGATACCTGAGAAACAGCTTTCGAGAATTCTTCGACCTGGACAAACTCCAGTTCAGGAAATGGATAAAGCACAGCGTCGTAGACAATTCCAACGTCCGCAGCGCCTAGTATCACGTCCGTTGCGACTTCAGAAACGGTCGATCTGAAGGCCTCGGTTGCGTGCTTCAACCCCTCCCATTTGCCGAGTTTTTCCAAGTGAATTTTCGTTATCCTACCCACCGCAGCCGCTTCCGGTGCCGCTTGCACCAATCGCACATCTTCGCGTGTAAGATCGGATAATGCTTTGATCTGTTTAGGATTTCCTTTAGCCACTGCCAATCCAACTTGCATCGATGCGACCGGGAGCCTTTCCGCGATTAAACCCTTTTCCTGTGCGAATTCCATAAAACTGTCGTCTGCTGGCAAAAAGAGATCTCCTCGCTTCGAGACCTCGAGTTGGGAAAGCAGGGACTGCGAGTTACCATATTGGACAGATACCCTGCGACCACATTCAGCCTCGTACTGCTTGCGGATGGCCTCAATCGCTGCTTGATTGCTGGCTGCGCACAGCAAGATGACTTCCGTAGTCGAGTTTTCGTTCTCGGTCGGCTGGGCATCGGTTCGTGAAGGCAGAGCAAGGCGAGATCGGCTTACAGACCGTTCATTGATCGCCATCCAGTAAATCATCAAGCCGACAATCAACAGAGAACCAGTGAGAATGGCGATAGGCTTGTTCATTCCAATACTCTTCGAAGGTGGATGGTGGGATTGGGGGCAGGTGTTAGCGTTTTTCAGGGTTTCTCCAGTGACAAGCAAGGTTCTGACCTCGCGAGAAACCGCGGAATGTCTGTTATCGTAGAGGATTGCGCTCTTGTGGGAAACGCAGCAGATTGAGGTATCGATGAAGTCGCTTGATTGTGCGATGAGTTGCCGCAGGAGATGCTACAATCCACATGCGTTACCTTTCCCGGAAGCGGTATTGCCCTATTCGGTGACAAGCTCGACGGAATCGGTAAGCACTGCGTCAACCGATGACTCGTAGATTCGTTCCGTTTCGGAGACTCGGAAAATGAAGGACAATTCGATCCCCGCCCGATACAAGCGGTCGATAATCATTGCGACGATATTGTTCTGCATGAGCGCGTCGATTCTATGTGCATGCCAAGTTCCTGTGTTCAGATACGCGTTGGAACGCTGGGTTCCGGAGAAGTACCCAGTAGTCGTCATCACGAAGGCACCTTGCAGCTCCCGAGAGAAACAGAATTGGTTGGGGGATCGCTCCCTTCGACTGGACGATCAGCTGCAGATCCAATGGAAATGCGAGAGCGATCTTCGCAGACCGGAAGAACTCGAAAGCTGGGAACGAACCTCTCCGAAAGGCGCAGGAACGGTTCTGACATACTACCCAGAAAAATCAGAATTGCGAGGGAAGATTGCGAGCGCGCTGCCATTGAAAGAGGATACGTTTGAACGGGTATTGAAGTCGAAGGCACGCCGGGAAATCGCATCGCGTTTAGCCTCCGGAGAATCAGCTGTTTGGGTGGTGGTAACATCCGGAATACCTGAGAAAGACACGGCAGCCGTCAAAGCGATCGAGACGCAACTGAAACTGGACGAGAAGTGGCTTAAACTACCAACTCCAGAAGAGATGGAGATCAAGTCTGAGACTCTGAATAGCGTTAAGATCAAGCTGAAGGTTGCATTTTCTGTCTTGAGTATCAGTCGCGATGACCCGCAGGAAAGGTTCTTAGTCGATTGCCTACTCAACAGCGAAGAGGATCTTCGCGACTTTGCCGAGCCGATCGCCTTTCCGGTCTTCGGTCGTGGGCTCGTGCTCTATGCGTTAGTTGGCAAAGGGATTAACAGCGAAACGATCCGAGCAGCATCTTCGTTCATCTGCGGCCCTTGTTCTTGCCAAGTGAAAGAACAGAATCCTGGCTTTGATCTGTTGCTCGAAGGCAGCTGGGATGACGCGTTGGGAGATGTCCTTATTAGCCAAGCGATCTCGGCTGAAGAAACGCAACCCACGCTCTTGCAAATTCCGCCTGGACGAAGGAAGTAGAATGACCCCAAAATCCCTTATGCGAGAGAAGGCAATGATCATGCCTATGCACGTTGCTATCCGGTGCGTTTTGATCGTCGCGGCCTGCATAAACCAACTTTCTGCTGCGGAGAATTGGCCACAGTGGCGCTTTGATTCCAAGCGTACTGCGGCATCGGCAAACTCCCTTCCCGAGGCGTTCTCGATTCTTTGGGAAAGGCGACACGCGCCGCGAGTGCAAGTCTGGGATGATCCATTGAACCTGGATTTGATGAGCTACGACAAGCAGTTTGAACCCATCGTGCTCAACGGCACGCTCTTCTTGGCTTTTAACGATGACAGCAAGCTGGTTGCCTACGATATCCAAACAGGCCGAGAATTATGGACTTTCTACGCGGAAGGTCCGATTCGATTCGCCCCGGTCGGATGGAATGATCGCCTTTTCGTGGTTAGCGATGATGGCTTTCTGTACGCGATCTCTGCCGATAGCGGAAAAGTTTTGTGGAAATTCAGTCCAGCGCCGAGCACCCAAAAGGTTCTTGGAAATCAACGGGTTATCTCTGCATGGCCAGCCCGCGGAGGCCCAACGGTACATGGCAATACCGTTTATTTTGCAAGCAGTATTTGGCCGTTCATGGGTACCTTTATTTGTGCCCTGGATGCGGAGTCGGGCAAAACCGAATGGATCAACGATAGCACCGGTTCGCAGTACATCAAACAACCTCACAGTGCACCCGCATTTGCAGGGGTGGCCCCGCAAGGCTTTTTGGTGGCGACAAGTCAGTATCTCGTCGTTCCCGGAGGTCGTAGCGTCCCTGCTGTTTTCGACCGTTCTACCGGGCAGCAGAAATATTTTGAATTCAATGCCGGAGGGAAAGGAACCGGTGGGGCATTCGTCGCTGCCGACGACGTGCACTTCTTTGTTCATACACGTCGGAAAGGAACAAGGGCCTTCGATCTCGAAGCGGGTTTGAAGACAGCCTTTACGCCTAACGAACCTGTGATCACGGATATGCTCATCTATTCTGCGGAGAGTGATGCTGATCGTGCACTCATTCGAGTTTACGCATCCAATCAACCGACCAATTTGGCCCGGGACATCCTCGGAGAGATTGTGGCGGACGGTACACACGATTTGATTCTCGTCAAAGACCACTTGGTCGCGGCAGGGCAGAATACGGTAAGCATTGTGAAGCTGGACCGCGATGAATCCGGTTTAGCGACCAAAGGACAGGTAACGAGAACGATCTCCATTCGATATCCCATTTCGAGGATCCTTGTTGCGGAAAGGACGCTTATTGTTGTCGACGAACTCGGCGGCGTAACGGCCATCGGTTCATCGGATAGCCCGAGCAGCGACGCATCTCTCACCGATGCAGCCATAGTCGACGATAACGCTGAACCAAGTGATTCTTCCTCTCTAGCGTTGGGACGAGACATCGAGCGAGTAAGCCCTGCGTCCGTTCCGGAGAAACATCGGATCTACCAATTGCTTGGTCATTGCGATCCTCAGGGATATGCCTACTGGTTTGGCCAATGCAGCACAGAACAGGCAGCAGCGATCAGCGAGGTTTCGCCATTTGAGCAATGGTCCATCGTCTTGCCCCCAACGGCGAATGCGAATGAGTTGCGTTCTGAAATCGACAAACGGATGCAACTCAAACGAGTCCCCGTTTTCTCCAGTAGCCCTCTCGATTTCCGAGCTCCTCAGTTCACAGGCAACTTGGTTGTCGTATCCGAGGAAATTTCGACCAAAGCCCCTGCCGATTCACTGCGAGGCATCTACCAAACCGTACGTCCGTACGGTGGAGTCATGGTGTTGCTAGCGAAGGGGGATCCCACTGCTTTGGCGGCAACTGTCAGCGATCTTCAGCTAGAGCAGGCGGAGGTAAAAACGGCGGCGTTTGGTGTCGTCGTTTGCCGAAAAGGAGCCTTGCCGGGTTCGGCCGATTGGACACACCAAAATGGTGATATCGCAAACAGCATCAAATCCAATGATAGCCGAGTAAAGCTACCACTTGGTGTTTTGTGGTTTGGCGCTAGCAGCAATATGGATGTCCTACCTCGCCATGGTCACGGACCCCCTGAACAAGTTGTAGGTGGACGTCTATTCATCGAAGGAATCAATAGCCTCAGCGCGCGTGATGTCTACACGGGTCGGATCCTTTGGAAACGCAGCTTCCAAGACCTGGGGACCTACGATGTCTACTTTGACGAAACGTACGAAAACACTCCGCTCGACCCAAAATACAACCAAGTTCATATACCGGGTGCCAATGGTCGTGGGACAAATTATGTGGTCACTGAGGAGCGTATCTATTTGGTAATTGGCGACACGTGCAAAATGCTGAATCCCGAAACGGGAGAAGATATGGGCGAAATCCGTCTACCTCCCAACGCCAACGGCGAGACATCAGAATGGGGATTCATCGGCGTCTATAAAGACTTATTAATCGGTGGAGTAGGTTTCGCCAAATACCGCGATCGCCATGGCTTGGAGTTTGAGTCTGAAAAGGAACTCAAACCATCCAAGTTAGGTTTTGGTTCAAAGAGCTTGGATCGCGCGGCCAGTCTGGGACTTGTCGGCTTTAATCGGTTCACCGGTGAAGTGCTTTGGCGTTTCGACTCGAAACATAGCTTTTGGCATAATGGAATCGTGGCCGGTGGGGACAAGATTTATTGTCTGGACAAGAACCCGAAGCGGGTTGAAGACGCTATGAAACGCCGTGGTTTGGAGGCACCCGATACTTATCGGATCGTAGCCTTGGACTATCGATCCGGCTCGCCGATCTGGGAGTCTAAGAACAATGTCTTCGGCACATGGCTTGGCTATTCTTCGAAGCACAACATGCTGCTGCAGGCGGGGGCCGCCGCAAGCGATCGACTCGCAGATGAGGTAGGACAGGGAATGGCTGTGTACGATGCCGATACGGGCAAAGTCGTATGGGAAAAGCAATCGCTGAAATACTCAGGGCCGTGCATACTGCATAATGATCTCATTATCACGAACACCAATTCTTATAGCGACTCCGCCGGTGCATTCAACATACGGAACGGGCAACAAAAGATGACAAAGAACCCGATTACGGGACGGCCAGAGCCCTGGAGGATGACACGCGCTTACGGCTGCAACAGTATCATTGCCAGTGAAAATCTGCTTACCTTCCGATCTGGAGCGGCTGGTTATTACGATCTCGCAAGCGAATCGGGCACAGGAAATTTTGGTGGCTTCCGTTCGGGCTGTACCTCGAATCTCGTTGCGGCCAACGGTGTCCTCAATGCGCCTGATTACACACGAACTTGCAGCTGTTCCTACCAAAATCAAACCTCGCTCGCCTTGGTTCATATCCCTGATGTTGAACTCTGGAGTGTGGATCCAATTGTGAACGCCAAAACGGATCTTCGGCAACTCGATTCTTTAGGCATCAACTTCGGTGCACCAGGAGATCGTCGCGACCCTGACGGTACTCTTTGGATCGAGTATCCAAATGAATCAGGCGAGCCTCTCCCATTAAGTGTTGACTTTAACGACTCAGCGAATACCTATCGCCATCATTCGTCGCGATACGAGGATTCCCCCGTCTCTTGGATTCTTTCCTCCGGAATCTCAGGCGTTACCGAGATGACCCTGAAGTTTCAGTTGCCGCAATCAAAAGAGAATAAAGCTTCGACGGACTCGTCCGCAAAATCCGAGGAAGGAATAAAAACCCAAAGCAGCGATTTGACCATCGACGGATTATACGATGTCGAACTTGTTTTTTTGGCCCCAAAGCCAGCGAAAGCTGACGCTGAGTATTCCATCGAGGTGAGCATTGACGGGCACGAGCCAACGCAAAAAATCTTGATGCCTACCCACCTCGAAAACAAAACAATATATGGTCGTGCTTTCTTTGAGGGGGTTAGTTTTGGAGATGCACTGAAGGTGCGAGTCAAAGCATCGGAGGGGACTCCAACACTCTGCGGCATGCGCTTAAAGCGGTCTCGCATCAAAAACTAACGAATGCCAAATCAACCATCTAAAAACGATAGGCTCATCTCGCCTACCCCCCCGCCAATGCTGGGACCATTAACAGTTCATCGCCATTTCTTAGAACAACTGCCATTGAAGAAAAATCCGTGATTTGTTCATGGTTAAGAAAAATTGGCATATTGGCACGCGGAGCATTTCCGTTGAGATCAAAGTGCTCCGCAAGCTCGGGGAACCGCTCTAAAAGCCTTTGCACCGCATTTTTGAAGTCAGGCTCTTGGAGCTCTACGCGAAGAGACGATTCTCCAGCGGTGTGACGTCGGAGCATTGCCGGGATGCTCCAGGTGATTGCTATTTTCGATTCCATGTTTACGAGATTTATCGCTCATTGTTTGATTTCAAGTGACCGCAGCAAGCACAGGCTGAGCGGCGTTTTATCTGTAGCGTGCGAAATTCCATCGACCGCAGGTCGCACCGTAGCATTCTACCGACCAGTGGATCGCCAATTCCTGCAACTATTTTGATTGCCTCGACTGCGGCTAGACAAGCGATGGATCCAGCTACCGCCCCGAATACAGGAAACTGTCGAGTCCAGTTTGCCGGTGGATCTGGGTATAGGCACCTTAAACAGGGAGACTCTCCCGGAATGATTGTGGTCAGTTGTGCTTCTAATTCATACATCGCGCACTCGACGAGTGGCTTCTTTTGCGCGACACATTGTTCATTCATGGCGAATCGCTCAGGGAATAGCGGAGCGCAATCTACAACCAAGTCAACTTGTGCAATCAGTTCCTCGACGTTGTCGGGACCGATATTGGCGTTAACGGCCACCAAATCCATTCGTGGATTCAACGCACGCAATGTCCTTTGAATCGACTCAATTCTAGGTTTGCCAACGGCGTCATCGGTCATTAGCAGTTGTCGATTCAAGTCGCTATGTCGAACATTTCCAGCATGCGCGATCACGAGCCTACCAAATCCCGCCGCGGCGAGCTGAAACGCAACCAATCCCCCAACACCACCGGCTCTCGAGATCAACACGGAAGCATTTTTAAGCTTGCGCTGTCCATGTTCACCGAAATCGGCGATCCACATTTGCCATTCATAGATGGATCTTTCCAGCTCAGTCAACTCAGGGAGGGGGGCTGGGGATCGATTCACAGCGACGGAACTCTTAGGTAGAGAGCTAAACTGACGTTAGTAACTTGGTTGCACCTCCATTCTACACGACTGGGAGTACAACTGGAACGCGTGTAGAGTGCTTTGGTGGCTGCTCGACCTAGTCGATCTAGAATCGTTTGGCACCTAACGAGGACGATCGCACATGAACTCAAATTTACCGGGGCGAACAAGCGACGCAGCGTTTATCTTCACGCGTTTTGCTTGGGAAAGAGGGAGAGCAATATTCCTCCCAACCCTGAACACTCGTTGGAAGCTCGACCCTGGGATCATCAGCGGTTTGGTAGGAGTCGATCGGGGATCTCAGTAATGCTACGACTTTCAATTTGGGAAAAATCAATTTGAGAAGTTTCGCGTCGAATACCAAGTTCGGTTCGCAAGCTTGTTGCTTTCTGCTTTTCAAGGGCAAGCACCCGGTGAGATGGTCTTTCGAGCGGGGGCGAATGTTCCGGCCGAACTCAACGAAAAGCGATGCTCGATTGAGTCGGCGAAGGCCATTCGGACAGACGTAACTCCAAAAATGATACGGCCATAGTATACTGGAATCCCCACGCAAAAGCCTCCTTCTTCGACTCGGTTGGTGAGACTCACTCATGCACAATCGCTCATTGGCCAAACTAGTATCTCTGGCAACGCTCTTCCTTTCCTATTCCGTCTCTCTATCGCAGCCGCCAAGCGACAAGCCGAGCGCACAAACAATTCCCGCACCGTTGTCGCCCACTCCGGAGTCGATAGCAGAACCCCCTTCAGAATCCACCACGGCTGATTCTACTTCCCCTAACTCCTTGTCCTACGATCCCAAACCAGGGCAAATATACTCCTACGAATTTGAGATTGCCATTCACGGTGCCGATGAAACGACATTTTACAAAGGAACGACGCAGTACACGGTCGTTGAAGTCAATGATCAGTACATCCGCTTGACCTACCATGGTGGATTGACTGAGTCGATTAAGGTTCATGAATCAAGAAAAAGTGGAGCCATTCCGTTTGGGCCCCGCGATCTGTCCCGTGCACACCCGACGTCGGTTTTTGAACGTATGGATATGCTGGGTAAAACGCAAACCACGAACCAAATCACCTTGAATCGTAAAGGATATGTCCTGGTACTGGATGGAAGTTCACGTCTCCCTTTCCTACTTGGTAACGTCTCGTTGATTCCATTCGAAACGCTACCGGCTGATGATGCTAACGATTGGTCATCGAATTCAGGAGTTTCCATTGCGAAAAGCGGTGAACCATCACGCTTGCCCTTTTTTCCTTCGTGGCCCTTGGGGACATCCAATCACGAGAGTGTACAAGCGGCCTCTGAGGTAACTCGCTATCAACGTGAAAAATCGAATGACTCGCTAACTGTTATCCGCAAAACCTATGAAATGACGATGCCCGATACGGGCGACCGAGAATCGTTCCACATGACTGGCCAAGGGACTTGGAACTTCAGCAATCCGCAACGCTTCCCACATTCAAGCGAGATGAAATACACTCTGGTTATCAAGGATCGTAATACGACGACGACCTATCCTATTGAACTCAAATTCAGCTTGCTTACACCCGAGCGGATTGCACAATTGGAAGTGGAGCGCAAGAATGCCGCAGAAAGGTCGGCGAAGATGGCCGCGGAGCATAAAGCCCAAGTCGAGAAGCGAAAGGCAGAAGCGGAGAAACCGCTGACCGAACAGGAAAAGAAAGATACTCTCACAGCCTTGGCATCGGACGATCATTTCAAGGTGCATTCGACACTTATACTGCTCATGCAACGCCAACCCAAGGAACCTGACCCCGACATTGCCCTAGCGGCTCGTAAACTCCTGAATCGTGATCGAGGCATCGGCATGTTGGCGGAGCGGCTGCTGCTGCAACATGACCCGAAGTTCCGAGTCAACCATGAGTACTCGCGATCCACGCCCGTACCGTCGACGGGCTTGAAGGTGGATTCGTCTACGAAACTTTATATTGGCCAGATTATCCAAGTCCGTGAGCACGGTCGCTGGGTTGCCGCAGAAATTGCAGAGCTCATGGACAGTGGGGATGTGGCTATTATCTATCGCGGTTGGGGAAGCAATCGTCGCGGAACCTTTAGACGTGCTGATATTCAGCTAGCGCCGCCGGAGGTCGATCAGCGGCTCCCAGCTGCTAGGGATACACTCGCTGTAGCACCTGATGCCACGGCCCCGGAACAGGCTCCACAGGTCTCGAGTGTCACCATTGTAACAACCATCAAGAGCCGCAGTTGGTCCGATGTTTCGGGTACGTTTCGTGTGGAAGCTCTGTACCTTGGTATACAGGGTGATCAAGTGTTGCTTCGACGTAAAGATGGCAAGGAGGTTTCCGTCCCGTTGGCTCGACTGAGCGCCGACGATCAACATTATGTCGCCACGCTGATAGAGGAAGCTCAACGTCTAGGCAATCCGTTTGAGCCAACTTCGAAACCCTAACACACTTTTCGAAAACCATCGGAAACCGCAGCCAGCGTCAAAGCGGCCGATAGTTCTCGGATAGGCTCGTATCGCCATTGCGAGAGTACCTGTTCCATCCCATTATTAATGGCACGCGAAGGCACCTCAACCAATTACGGTGGATTCATGTCGCAAACTGCGCCAAGAAAAACGAGCAGCAGCAAAGCAAGTTGCCTAGCTTCTTCGTGGCGATTACAACAAAGTGAGCTTCACGATGGATAGGGCTCTGCAGAGGTTCAACCCGAGCGTCGTGATGTTCGAAGTCGGAATGCGGAGCAGCTCTTCACAATGGGCTGCTCCCATCCATTCCGACTTTGAGGGTATGCGATAAACCATCGCCGCACGATGCGGCGAAATCCCCAAGCAGGATGCGTTCATACTACGTTAGCTAAGAGGTGGAAAATTCCACTTGCCGGTGAGCCAAGACACCTCGATAGCAAATTCCTCCGCGTTGGTTCTGATTCCGCAAATGCCTTCACGCCTCCATGCTGCCCTTGAATATTAGTGTTCGATTAGTGGTAATTAGTGTTCCCAATCTTTCGACTCTGCGGTGCAGTGTTATGATGTTCCAACAAGATGGCGGTTCGTCGTTGATGATCTGCATGCCAGAACTAAGGAAGCCAAGTGGGAACACTAATCTTCGCTAATCGAACACTAATAGGGCAAGACACGACAGAGAATTCCTCTGCGTTGGTTCTGATTCCGCAGATGCATTCACGCGTCCATGCTGCCCTTGAATATTAGTGTTCGATTAGTGGTAATTAGTTTTCCCAAATCTTTCGATTGTGTTCAACATCATCAACGTCAAAGCTCGCAAGACGTTTTATCCGTTCAAGGTTGAGGTCCGGGAGGGATCGCGCGCAGAAAGTGGTTGGTGATCATTTGATAAAGGTGCCGTGTCGTATTCTCTCCTTCGCGAATCGCGTGAGTACGATTCGGATAAGCGAACATGGAGAACGATTTATTATGCTTGATCAGCTCGTTGATTAACAACTCCGTCGTTTGGTAATGGCAATTGTCATCGCCGGTGCCATGGATCAGTAAAAGCTCCCCTTTGAGCTGGTTCGCATAAGTGATCGGCGAACCCAATCGGTATCCCTCGGAATTGTCGCTCGGCAACCCCATGTATCGCTCTTGATAGATAGTGTCGTAGTAGAGTTGATTGGGGACAGGAGCGATCGAAACGCCAGCTTTATATAGCTCCGGGTTTCGAAACAATGCGTTGAGGGTCATCGATCCGCCACCGCTCCATCCCCAAACACCGACCCGCTCGGGATCCAGGTATGCAAACTTCTTGAGAACCGATTTCACTGCCGCCGCTTGATCGGCCGACGCGAGCACACCGATTTGGCGATAGATACTTTTTCGCCATTGGCGTCCTCTCGGAGCAGGGGTGCCTCGGTTGTCAAAACTCATCACGACGTATCCTTGTTGTGCGAGCATGCTATGCCATAACATTTGATCTCCCCCCCACTTGTCGACGACGGTCTGTCCAGCGGGTTCTCCATAGACATAAACGATCAGTGGATACTTCTTCGATGGATCGTGATCAGGCGGGAGAATGCACCAAGCGTCCAGTTCGACGCCATCGCCTATCTCGACGCGAAAGAACTTGCTTTTAGGCAGCGAAATCCCTTCCAAACGCGAACGGAGTTTCGAATTTGGTTCAGCAACGAACTCGGTTGCATGATCGGTAAGACGTACCACCTCTGTTATCGGGGGCGAAGTGAACTGGGAGGACGTAACAAGTGCCTTTTTACAATCGGGAGAAAGGACATAACGATGCGTACCGGTCTTGGTCTCCGGGGTAACGCGTTGCAGATCGCTGCCGTCGAACTTCACACGATAGAGATAGATCTGGGTGGCGTTGGAAGGCGATGCGTAGAAATAGATCCACTTCGATTCGCCATCGACCCCAAGGATTCCCGTCACGTCAAAATCACCTGACGTTACTGGTTGGAGTGATTTGTCTTGGATGGACGCGAGGTAGATATGTCGCCAGCCATCTCGTTCACTCAACCAAGCGAACTGCGACCGATCCGGCAGCCAATAGAGTGTATCTTCCACATCGATCCACGCGTCGTCGCTTTCCTTCAGGATTGCATCGACCTTCGCATGGTTTACATCCGCCTCATAGACGACAAGCTGGTTTTGGAGTCGATTCAGTTGCTGGATAACCAGTCGAGACTCATCGACCCATTCCATGCGAGGCAAATAGTTGTCCCGTTTGTTACCGGGAATCGGTACCCAAGATATTTCGCGACTGGCCAGTCGAATCACGCCAATTCGCGCTGCGGGGTTGGTCGTGCCCACTTTGGGATAAGGGATGTACTGAATCTTGGGATAGAGTGTTGAGGTGTTGTCAACAAGCGGAAACAACTCTATCCCCGATGCATCGATTTCCCAAAAAGCGATGTGTTTCCCGTCGGGGCTAAAACGGAAACCATCTCGAATCGAGAACTCCTCTTCGTAAGCCCAGTCAAAGGTCCCGTTGATCGTCGTAGAGCTTCCCGTATCGGTTAAACGTGAGATCGAACGGTCATCCAAGTTCTGAATGTAGAGATCGTTCTTGTAAACATAAGCTACACTCTTAGCGTCCGGGGAGAACTTGGCAAACATAAGGGATGCTGCATCGGCATCACCGCCAATTTGCATTAGCGATTTGGAATTCATATCCAGAACCCAATAGTCACCGCGTGTGTTCAATCGCCAGACCCGCTGGGTGTTTGCAAAAATAAGTAGCTTGGTTTTGTCATGAGACCATTGGTATGAGTCCAAGTTCAATGGTTTCTCTGCCGCTGCGGGTGTAAGCATCTCACACGATACCAAAACGGTCTCCACCGAAGCGGCAGTGAGGTCGATACGAACAATCGACGCACTTCCTGTCTCGACGTCTTTTTTGATTCGCTCAAATCCATTGCTATCGGTCTCCCATTGGCCTACGAATGTCTCTCCAACGAAGTCCTTGTTCTGGAAGATGGAATCAATCGAGAGTTCCGGCGTTTGTCCCGATGATCGTTCTTGGCCACAGGCGAATGAGCCTGATGAAGACAGCTGAAGAAGGGTCGCAATTCCGAAAATCGCAAGGAATCGAAACAACAATAGGCTCATCGAATGAATCCAAAGAATTGGAGTTAAGGATGTTTCATCGCACGCCGCCAGCGTAGAGAGGGGTAGGCTGGACTTAGCCAGGATAGTACCAATCGACAGGGCTGTCCATTGTGCGCACTTTGACGAGAAATGACTCTCGGCGTGCAAGGAAGTATCCATTGCCGGTTTTAGAATGGGGACGGGCCGGGGGCCCGATTGAAGATCTTGATCGAATACCCTTTCAAACAAATCTCAGAAAGCAGGGCTTCAAGCAATCAATGGCAATCAGAATCCGACCTCTAGTGATGGTCACCACAGCCATGCTTCTGGGCTTGGTCTCTCCAAGCTGCTTCGCCCAGCCGCTCAAGGTGTTTATCCTTGCAGGCCAATCGAATATGGAGGGACATGCTGAAATCCGAACCTTTGACTACATCGGCAAAGATCCTGTCACGGCACCGCTGCTCAAGGAGATGCGCAATCCGGATGGAACACCTCGAGTGTGCGACAAGGTCTGGATGTCTTATCTGACAGGTCCTTATGACGGTAGCGCGAATGGCGAAGGCTTTGGGAAATTGACCGCAGGCTTTGGTGCGCGCGGAGATCAACCCACCAAGATCGGTGGCAAGATTGGGCCAGAGTTCACCTTCGGCATCTTCATGGAGAAAGAGCTGAAGCAGCCTATCTTGATCATCAAGACTGCTTGGGGGGGTAGGTCGCTCCATACGGAATTTCGTCCCCCCAGCGCAGGGCCTTATAAGCTACCCAAGAAAACGCAAGATGCGTGGGATAAGCACCCGCAAGGAGCCCATGGCATCCCCAAACTGGAGGACCGAAAGAAATGGCAGGAAGACAAAGATGCCGCATCAGGTGTGTTTTACCGCATGATGATCGAGCATGTGAAAAAGGTACTGGCAGATCCAGCTCGTGTTTGTCCCGCCTATGATCCTAGCAAGGGCTACGAACTTGCAGGGTTCGTATGGCTTCAAGGATTTAACGACCTCGTTGACGGCCAGACCTATCCGAACGGAGAGTACGACGAATACTCGCGCCTCTTAACTCACTTCATTCGCGACGTGCGTAAAGACCTTTCTGCTCCGAAGATGCCATATGTCATCGGCGTGCTCGGAGTGGACGGTGAAAAGCACGTTCACTTCCGCAAAGCCATGGCCGCTCCCGCTGCCATACCCGAACTCGGGGGAAATGTGGTTGCGGTAGACACAGCCCCTTTCTGGGATCAAGCCATCGAAGCCGCGGTACCTAAGCGGGACGAATACAACCAAATCGTTGGCACGGCTCACACCTTGAACGCAGACGGAACGCTCGATTCGGGACGGAAGTGGGATACGTTTTGGAAACCGATTGGCAAGCCGTCGCCGGCGGATCGAAGCTGGAGTTTCATCACGGTAGATGCAAACGAAGCGAAGGATAAGCTGGAGGAGTTCACCGATAGGCGTTTCCGAGACATCGCACTCCCCGAAGGCATGGAGAATTGGTACGTGCCTGAGTTCGATGACCGCAATTGGACTGTAGGTAAGGCACCGATAGGCAAAGGCGTTTGGAAGCACAGTGGGGTCACGTTGGACAAGTATCCATCAAATTGGGGGCGAGAGGAATTCCTGCTGATGCGTTCCAAATTTGAAGTGGATAACCTTGACTACGACTCCTATCGCATCGCGATTCTAGCGAGACAAGGGTTTCATGTTTATTTGAATGGCCACAAAATTCACACTTACATATGGTGGAAGGATGATCCGCAATACAGATCGATCTTGCTCGACGAGCAGCAGAAGCAACATTTGAAGAAGGGGATAAATGTTTTGGCGGTTTACGCCAATGACCAATACTCGCCAAATTCGCCAGTACGTTACGGTGCGATTGATGCTTGGATTGAGGGTATCACCAAGGAGGAACAAGCGAAGCTCGACCTTGCTTTAGAGCAAGTTCTTTCCGCTCAAGACAAGGAGATTCTTCAAGGTGCTTCGAATGGCGGTTATCACTACTTTGGAAGTGCGAAGATCTTTGCACAAATGGGCAAAGCTTTTGCCGAAGCGAATCTAGAACTGATGAGGCAACATTGATAGCAAACTCCTATGCGTTGGACCCGATCTCGCAGATCCCCTCACGCTTCACTGCGAACACTTAACATTAGTGTTTGATTAGTGGATATTAGTGTGCCTGAACTTTCGAATCTGGGGGCAACATCAATGATGTTCCGACAAGGAGGCAACGGTCATCGTTGATGATCTACATGTCTGAAGAGTGGAGGCCAATGGGGAACACTAATCGTCGCTAATCGAACACTAATGAAGAAAGAGGTTCGGCAGATGCCCATGCGCTTCAATGCATCCTTTAAGATTAGGCTTTGATCAGCGGTTATTAGAGTTCCCGATGTTCTGCTCTGAGGAGGAAAACCGTAATGTTCAAACAAGAGGGATACGAAGTGATGGGCGCGGCATTTGAAGTCTATAACGAACTTGGGTATGGAATGGCAGAAGATGTTTACCAGGCCGCACTCGAAGTTGAACTCGGCCTACGAAGAATTCCGTTCGCTGCTCATGCGGAGTTGAATGTCTTTTTTAAGGGGCATCGGCTTTCACCTAAATATCGACCTGATCTTTTGGTGTTCGGCGAGATTGTGGTTGAGTTAAAAGCTCTGAAGGAACTTTGCTCGGACCATGAAGCTCAGCTATTCAACTATATGCGGATCGCAAGAAAAAAGGTGGGATACCTGATCAACTTTGGCAAGAAGAGGGAGCTTGAATGGAAACGGTTCATCGTTGATGATCTGCATGTCAGGACGAAGGAAGTCAATTGGGAACACTAATCGTCGCTAATCGAACATTAATGAGGCAAGATCGGTGGAAAATGTCTTTGAGTTGGATCTGATTCCGCAGATGCCCACACGGTGCCATGCTGCCTTCAAGATCAGTGTTTGATTAGTGGAGATTAGTGTTCCCTAGTTTTGAATACTGATAAGGAAGATATGATGGAGATCAGACAGGCTTTACCTAGCGATGTGGAGACCATTGCCCATTACAACATTGCGCTTTGCCGGGAAACCGAAGGACGGGAGCTGGATCCTTCGACGGTAACCAACGGAGTGAGACGCTTCGTTACGCAACCCCATAGGGGAAGGTACTTTGTGGCTGAGATCGACGGTCGAGTCGTTGGGCAAGCCGCGCACACATTCGAATGGAGTGACTGGAGAGACGGTGAAATTTGGTGGATTCAGAGCGTCTATGTGCATCCCGAGTTTCGGGGCAGGGGCGTGTTCCGCGCTCTCTTTGAACACATAAAGAAGCTTGGCGAAGCGGATGTGGATTGCTGTGGCATCCGCCTCTACATGGAGCAAGAAAACAAAACCGCACGCGAAAGCTATCGACACCTCGGTTTTAGTGAAACGGGTTATGTGGTATTCGAGCATTTGTGGGGGCAGCGAGCGCGGCACATAAGCTGATTGCACGGGATTCGATTCTCGGCGCGAGCGAGAATCGAATCAGATGTACTGGCGAGTTACAATGCGGGCTGAGTTCATGCAATAATGTATGCCACGCGATTGACATTCCTTTCCTGGGCTTTCACGGAATCGCTTTCGATGACAACTTCACCCTCTTTGCCGGTGGTCCGCGCCAGGTTTCCGGCGAGATCTTTACTGCGCGCGATTGCTTGCGGAGTTTTGGCATGTGTCTCTGCAAACAGCTTCGCAGCTCAGGAGGAATCGCCCGCCAAGTTGTTGTTCAGTCGACATTGTGAGCATTGCCACGCGGGAGCTGAAGCGGAAGGTGACTTTTCCGTCGCTCGCTTGACAGATGACTTCCAGGACAGACAGAACCGCGAGAAGTGGTTGATGGTTTTGGAGCAACTCCAGCACGGGACCATGCCCCCTAAAGAGGAGCCTCGTCCCTTCGAAGGGGACTTGAAAAACGTCATCGACTGGATCGGTACGCAGGCCGAATCCGCAGAGCTTGCACGCAGGCAAAAAGAGGGACGCGTGGTGATGCGGCGGTTGAATCGCGCGGAGTACGCGAACACCTTGCGCGACTTGCTCCACGTCGAGGTCGATTTGGCAGACCTGTTGCCGCTCGACACATCGACCAGCGGTTTCGATAACAATGCAGAACTCTTGCATACGTCATCGGTTTTGATGCGCAACTATCTCGATGCTGCGGATCGAGTCCTCGACGAGGCCATTGCGAACGAGCCTCAGCCGTGGATTCAGAAGAAGCGATTCGACATTCGAGAAGAGAAATCGGTCAAAGCCGCAGGAAGTGTTTACCGACACACGGATGACGGCGTGGCCATCTTCGCAACTTGGGAGTCGGCGAACATTCGCGTAACCATGTGGAACTTCCGGAGTCATGTGCGGGGCAAGTATCGTTTCCGTATCTCGGGCTACGGGTTCCAAAGCGAAGGCAAACCGATCGCGTTTCGCGTCACGGCCGGTACGCTCAAAGAAGTAACCGAGGAGCGACTTATCGATTACTTTGCGGTACCCGCCGATACACCCACCGTGGTCGAATTCACCGAGCAGCTTGAACCAGAGAACCGCATCCGTATCCTCGCCGAAGGCTTACCTGCACTACCACCGACAGTCGAAAAAATTGGTGCCGACAAATACACGGGCCCTGGACTGGTGATTCAATGGGTTGATGTAGAAGGGCCCATTCTGGAGTCTTGGCCCCCTCCCAGTCACAAAGCGATCTTCGGCGAACTGAAGCAGACTCGCGTTTCGTCACAGCGATTCGAAGTCGTCTCCCAGCAGCCCATGGTCGACGCGGAACGCATTCTTCGCGAGTTCGCACGTCGCGCCTTTCGTCGCCCCGTCAGCGACGACGATATTCGACCTTTCATGGCGAGGGTGAAATCGAAGCTAGACCAAAACTATAGCTTCGAGCAAGCCATGCGAGTGGGACTACGTGGCATATTGGTTTCGCCTGATTTCTTGTTTCTTCGCGAACAACCGACCAAGCTCAATGACTTTGCGCTAGCTAGCCGTCTTTCGTATTTCCTGTGGAGTTCGATGCCCGATGAGGAGCTTTTTCAGCTTGCCGCCGACAACAAACTCCATGAGCCCGATGTGCTTCGTGAACAGGTCGAGCGCTTGGTGCGAGATCCAAAGGCCAAAGCCTTCAATACCAACTTCACCGGGCAATGGCTCAGTCTCCGCGCGATCGACGCGACGCTGCCCGATGGTACTCTCTACCCCGAGTACGACGACATCCTCAAGACTTCCATGTTGAAAGAGACGTCAATGTTCTTCAACGAGGTGCTTAAGCAGGACCTGTCTCTGACTCAATTCGTTAGCTCAGGCTTTACTTTCCTCAACGAACGCTTGGCAAAGCATTATCGGATTCCTGGTGTCGAAGGGATGGAAATGCGCAAGGTGAGTTTACCTAAAGATAGTCATCGCGGTGGACTCCTCACGATGGGGAGCGTGTTGAAAGTCACGGCCAACGGAACGACCACATCCCCAATCATTCGGGGTGCCTGGGTGCTGGAACGAATTCTTGGCACGCCGCCGCCGAAGCCTCCTTTGGATGTGGAAGCGATCGAGCCCGACATCCGGGGTGCCACGACCATCCGTGAGCAACTTGCCAAGCACCGGGATGTCGAGAGTTGCGCCAGCTGTCATCGCAAGATTGATCCCCCCGGCTTCGCGCTCGAAAACTTCGATGTAATCGGAGGTTGGCGCGATCACTACCGCGCCACCGGCGAACCGAGAGTCGTCGATGGACGTCGGGTTCGCTACTGGAACGGTCCCCCTGTGGATCCGGCCGATACGTTGCCCGATGGTCGGCCCTTTCGCAACATTGACGAATACAAACGAATCATCCTCGAGGACAAGGACCAGCTTGCCCGCAACCTGGCTGAAAAGCTGTTAGCTTATAGCACGGGGGCAGCACCCTCTCACACAGACAAACCGCCGGTCGAAGACATTGTCCGCCGGGTCCGGGATAAGGGCTATGGATTCAAAGCGTTGATCCATGAGATCGTGCAGAGCCCGCTATTTCAGAGCAAGTAGAATTTTGCGAATGAGAATCCAATTATGAACCTTTATCGCCGTACCTTCATTCGCACAACGGGTGTTTCATTGGCACTCCCCTGGCTCAGCGTCTTCTCGGATCATACAACGAGAACGGCTTCGGCAGCATCCATCGCCCATCAACCACCGCGCCGGATGATCTGCATTTGCGCCCCACTCGGATTGCATCCGGACAATTTCTTCCCCTCGCAAACGGGTAGAGACTATGCACTTTCTCCCTACCTCGACATTCTCAAAGAGTATCGAGACGAGTTCACGGTCGTCTCTGGGTTATCGCATGCCGGCATGGGATCTAGTTTTGCGCATCAAGCGTCGGCCAGCTTTCTCACGGGCGCTCCCGGTGCAGGGCGACCAGGCTTTCGCAATACGATCTCGCTCGACCAGTTCGCTGCCGATCACATTGGGACGCAGACTCGATTCCCCAGTCTCTCGTTATCCGGTGAAGGCTCTGGAGGGTTGTCGTGGACTCGAAGCGGCGCGCTGATCGCCGCGGACAATTCGCCCTCCCGAGTCTTCGCACGTCTGTTCTTGGAGGGCAAGGCGGAAGATGTGCAAGAGCAGATGCGTCGCCTCGAAGATGGAAGAAGCATTCTCGATGACGTTAGCGATCAAGCCAAGTCGCTCCGTTCGGGCCTTGGTAGTGAAGACAGGGAAAAACTAGATGAGTATCTTTCCAGCGTTCGCGATCTCGAGCAACGAATGGTCATCGATGGAAGTTGGTCGAGGAAGCCCAAGCCCAAGGTGAACGTCGAGCCCCCTAAAGACATCCCCAACGCCGCCGACCTTATCGGCCGCACGCGTCTGTTATTCGATCTTAGTCATCTCGCAATTCAGACCGATTCAACGCGACTGATCACCATCATGCTAGCTGGCTCCAGCTTCGCGCCACCCATCGAAGGTGTGTCACTAGGGCATCACGATCTCTCCCACCATGGCAAGGATCCGAGCAAACTGCAACAACTGAAGATCGTCGAACTGGAAACGATGAAGACCGTGCGCGACTTGCTCGCCAAGCTCATGCAATCGCAAGAGGAGGGAAACAGCTTGCTCGATCGCACGACCGTCTTCCTCGGCAGCAATCTCGGCGATGGCAGCAGTCACTCTACGAAAAACCTGCCCGTGCTCGTCGCAGGTGGTGGGTTCCGGCATGGTCAGCATTTGGCCTTCGATGCCAACGACCCTCCCCCTTTGTGCAATCTGTACGTCAACATGCTACAACGGCTGGGCATCGAAACCGATTCGTTCGGCACCAGCACGGGAACGTTGGGCGGACTCGAACCGAGTTAGACACCGGACGCGAAGGAAAGAGACTACGAATCTCTCGAATTGCAGGTCAAGAGGAATCGAGCTTCGGTTAATTTCCTTTATCATGGCGACTTAAGCACCTCAGCAACGGTCGCTAGGCTTTCGAGTCATGTCGCGAGTCTTAGAACGCCTTTCGTTAGCTCCTTCAATTCAAGGAAAGTCTCGCATGAGCAAAGCCGATTCCGCTTCCCCGGCTATGAGTCCAGAGTCGATCAGCTATCTCGAAGAAGTCAAAAAGGGAAAGCCTCGCAAATTTGCCATGATCTGCAAAGGGACCAACATTGTTAGTTTGGTCGTCTACAAAAAGGGGAATGTCGAAAAGCGCAAGAAGGAAGCGAAGGAGTCGGGGAAGGGTCAGTTCTATTTTGGAATCGTCGACGGAAGGGGGCAGGACATTCGCTTTGTGCTGGCCCGCGCTGATGGATTCGAAAGCGCTCCGGTGAAGTCCACGGTCCTCAAGGGCTTTCTTGACGAAGCGGCTGACTTGAAGTGCAAACCCTACTTCGAGATCGTCGATGTCGCCCCGCTGGCCCTGGACGAAGACGATCCCCTCGTGGCACGCTTTCTCCGATTGCAAGGGGCGGCCCTTCAAGCCTGCGAATCCCACCCGCAGCGAGCCGATGAGATCAACGAATTGTGTCTTTTGATCGGAAAGCTACTGGAGCAGGAGCCGAACGACGATGCTGCAGGAAAACTCGATGCATTGGAGGCTCTCTTAGAAAGCTTGGGAGTGAATGCGGCATCCGTTGTAGATCAGAACGCTCAGCCGACAAAAGACCAGGTAGATCCCGCTGCTGCTTTCATGGCGAGGCTGAAGCTCCTGATGCCTGGTATTCAACAGGCAAAAGCGAATCCTTCGGCGATCGGTGAGCGGATCGGTGCAGCCGCGAGCGAAGCTGGCGTGTACGCTCGCAACAAGGATTTTGAGCCAGCGCATCGAGCGTTGGACGAAGTCGAGCGACTGCTCCAACAAGCTGCGGAGGGAGGCCCCAAGACCGAAGGTTCCGCAGTGGAGTTTGCCAAGATCAAGCTGGAATGGAATGCGGCTAAACAAGCGGTCAAGAAGCAACTCGACGAGCTCGCGAAAGAGATTCTCAACGATCCCGATGAAGAACAGGAAGCGGAATCGGAAGAGGGAGATGACATGGCAACCGCGGTCGCCAAGCTTGAAAAGGTTCTCTCACGCTTGAACGAAGGGCTGGGGGACACGCTCGATGAACTCTACTCGGCAGAACCGTCAGCCCGGCCACCGATTTTCGTTCGTTTAACCGCGATTGTTCGAAACTACCAGACCTATCTTACGGAAGACGAACTGATCGCTCTCGTCGAGGAGAACCCTTATCGAAGCGTTCCGATTCGCGCGACGCTCAACGCACCGCTGTCCAAAATACAAACCCAGATCCCCGCTGCCCACCAAGCGTAATTAACAAAGCTTCACCCCCCGACAACGGGTATGCGCACTCGCATCGCTCAGGAGATAGACCTTGCCGCTCAACAATCCCAATTTTCAGCTCGACGTTTCCAAAGAACTGATTCGCCTTCAACAACAACTGCTTGAACTACAAGCCTTGGACGAACTGGAAAACGTGAGGATTGACGATCGGACGGGCATGTTTGTGTATCCGCCACCTTCGCAGCGAGCCCCGCTTTCCCAGGATCAATACGATGACCTGATGGAGGAGCATGCCGCCAGAAGACCTAAAACCGCGATTCCGCAGACGCAACAGGCGATCGCAAATCTACGGCAACAGTCGCTACAGCAGTACAACCAAGTCAAACAAGCTCTGCAGAACGATTTGCAAAGTACCGGTTACAACGGTCCTCCCATTCTCGATTTCGACGATAACTCACTACGCATCGAAATCGGTTGTGGGTTCAAGGAGTTTCTCGACCGATTTGCCACCGCCATGTCGGTCGTACGCCAGACCGTCGCGAGGGATCCCAATGACGAGCGACCGCTCCAGGACATCTTCCGAGAATATGCGACACCGAGGGTCGTGAAAGAGTATGAGGACGCGTTCCGCGATTCGCTCCGCGATCAACGGGATTTGGGAGACCAAGCCTACAACGATCCGCAGATTCCGATCGATCTGCAGGGTGCTACGACCGGTGATGAAGTCGTTACTGCGGTGTTCGGAGGGAACGGGTCACAACCTGGAATCTGCTTGGATGACAACCACGGATCGCCTCAAGGCCCCGAGTTCTTGACGGAGAACATGGACGCACTGCAACAGTCCGGTGTGACCACATTGTTCATCGAACACTTCTGGCAAGAACAGCAGCAGATGCTGGACGACTATTTGGGCGGTCAGCCGATGGATCCGGTTTTGGAAAAGGCCATCTCCAAACTCGACAAGCCCTTTACCGATAAGAACCCCAACCACAAACCACTTCGAACGATGCTCAATGAGGCGAAGGCCAAGAACATTCGCGTGGTGGGTCTCGACAGCTACCAAGCCAAAGCGACGCAGCGTCATCCCTTGACCGAAGACCGTCGTGTCGCGGCCTTCAACGATACCGCTGCGAAGGTCGTTCAGAGAGAAAAAGGAAATGGCAAGTTCCTTCTCTTGGCGGGCAGTGCTCACAACAATACCGACGAGGGAGGCTTTCCCGGTCTCAGCCAGATGCTGGGTATTCCAGCGTTGAAGATCGACAAGGATTCGGGTGAGATCGGCGTGAGCAAGGAGAACAACTCTCGCAAGATGCGAACCGAATCGGAACAGGCGTATTACGAAGCGTTCATGGATGCCGTATTCAAGGCGAATCCGGATGCGTTCAAAGGTGACGCCAACGCAGTCAAGAGCCGGTGCGAGAACATTCGCAAAGCCGCCGACAAACTGACGCGAAAGATCGGAACGATGCTTGGGGCGATCGATCCAGCGAAGGCGATTCAGCTCGCGGAGGACGCGGCGAAACGGGTTTCGGACCAGATTCAAAAGGGTGAGGCTGCGCTGGGAGGTACCGATGCCGACGCCACGATTCTCGCCGCCGCGGAAGGACCCACAGAGTACATCGATGCGGTCAAGCAGCTAAAGCAAGCCATCGAGTCTGGGAAGGGAGACGAGGCTCTTCGAATTTTGAAGTCGATTCCGGATGATCGGATTCTCTTGGAATCGATCTCGAAAGTCGGGGCCATCGATCTACCTGAGGGAACGAGCTTGCTACACGCAGCCGCTCAGAGTAAGAATCCGAACTTGACCAAAGAGTTGCTAGCGCGGGGCATGAAGCCCGACCATCGCAACGCAGACGGGAATACGGCCGTACACTTGGCCGCGTCCAATATGGCGTCGAACGTCCATCGCTTGTACGAGGAGGTTTTCACAGAGTTGATTGACGCGGGCGCGACGATCAATCTAGAGAACAATCGCGGAGACACTCCAGTCCATATTCTTCGCAATTTGCAGTACACGACCTCCAAGAGCAACGAAAATTCTGGGCCTCTCAAAAGCATGGAAACGCTTTTGACCAAGCTCTCGCAGGATCCGACTTTTGCTGCTGCCAAAGCGTGCCGTCCAGGAAACCTCGATCAACTCATCACCGCTTGCTACCACGGCGAGACCGCCGAGGTCAATCAATTGGCGCTGAATGATCCGATTCTCAATCAGAAGCTCCGCGGGAGCGCCGCCATTCACGCCGCCGCTGAAGGTGGACATCTCAGTACCCTTCAAGCCCTCGTGTCAAAAGGAGCAGACCTGACGATCAAAGGCCCTCAGGACCGGAATGTGCTCCACATCCAATGCTCAGCGGGTATCGACGACGGCCCCATGGCTGCTTATCTCATCCAAACGATGGGTGCAGTCTCGTCAGAGCGAGATAAGGGCGGGCGAACTCCGCTAATGCTAGCTGCCGAGAACGGCCTGGCGGCACCGACAAAAGAGATGCTGGCCAGTCCTCACAAGGTCTTCTTCAACTCGGCCGACGAGACGGGCATGACTCCGTTCATGTATTCGGTTCTGAAGAGTGATATCGGCGAAGGGAAATGCGAACAGGAGTTCTATAACGCCTTTCCCGATCTCGATTCCGATGGCCCTGGCAAACCCGTATCGGTCGTCGAGATGCTCAAGTGGATGACGAACGTGGATGACCCCGAAGCAATCCCCGAAGAGTTTCTCGAGCAGATCTACCAAGAGTTGTACGACGATCCGGTGCTCCGACCTGTTCTGGAAGTCGCAGCGCGAAGCGGATCAGGACCGCGAAAGACAGACCCCAACCGTTTCGGCGAGTCGGCCCTCCGGATCAACGCTTCCAATGGTTCAGGGCCCGCCGGTGGTGGCGGACAAGGCAATTACATGCCATTTGGCAATCGCCTGAACTTTGGGGCGAAACAGAATGAAGGCAAAGCCCAGGGCAAAGGCTTTTGGCTCGATTCGGTAAAAGGAACTCTCATCCACGAGTTGACGCATCACGCGGCCGCCATCACTTACGACAACGATGCAATTCCAGTCCCCAAAGGGCCAGGAAACGGCCAGACCGACCCGCAGAAGTCGCAAACGTACGTCACCGCTTTCGAGGAGGATGTTCGAAACGCTTCGCACCTCGCCATGACCGAAGAGGAGCAACGCGTCGTTCTCTTGGTTTCCGCCCGCCTCACTACCTATCAAAAGGAACTGCAGCTTCCCGGTCGTTTATTATCTGGCGGAGAAAATATGCAGGTGGAATTGATCGTTGGGATCAGCCAAGCCATCGCCGAACTGGGGCTACCGCTCGTCCAAAAGATGTACCCGAAATTGTCGAAGCATTACATGGATGTCTTCGCCAAAGATGTGGAGGATCGTTGTACGGACAACGATCTCCTCTCGCCCGATCTCGATGACAATCTAGGAGTCAAGAATCGGACGATCGCCAATTCACCAGACAAGCTGTTTGCGTCCCCTAAGGTTTACAACGCCGAGAAGATTTGGGAGTTTATCGAAAAGGAATTTACATTCGCAAAGGGAATTCTCTCTCACAGTTTCCAATCCAGCTCGCAGGATGGCGTACCCGTTTGGAACGTGAGCTGTTTGCAGCTCGATCCCGAAGACAAAAAACTCTTGGAGAGACTTAAACCTCTCGTTACCAAGTTGATTGAGAAGGAGCTGAGCAACTCCGACCTTCCCCCTCAATTCGCCACCGATCGCATCCGCGAATTGGTAAGGACCGTCTCCGCCGAGTGTCAGAAGTTCGATACGAACGCGGATCCCAAAACCGAAGGAAAGAAACTGCTGACGAGCCTCAAGAATGCGACCGATACGTTTACCACCAACACCTCGCAGGACTTCGAGCAAGATTATCTCGCATCAACTCGCCAGCGGCTCGAACGCATGACGACCAAGGATTACACACTCTCGGCTCGCGATATCGCGGAACTCACCGTTGTTCGTGCATCCGATACCGCAAGCCAGTTGGCGTCCAGTAACGATGCAGTCAGCGTAAACCCCAAAAAGCTTTCGCAGATCATCGACTTCCTCGAATCGAAACTCGAGGAGCTGATGAAGACCGACGAGAATCTCAAGAAGTCCCCCGAAAAGTACATCGACAAATATGTTCAAGCTCTCGTGAACGACAAAGACTTTTTCGTCAAGAAAAAGGGAAAGGCCAGCGGCCACGTGTCCGCCAAAGTCTCCGGTGTGAAAAGTCTTTGGAAGAGCAAACTACGCAAGATCAAGGTGTAAGAGACGTTTCAGCGCATTCGACGACGGCTTGCTTCAACATCGCTCTGCCCTGGGGTTCCGACCTATATGGCAAGAAGATGGGGGCAAGAGCATGAAGAGTCTTCACCTGTCCCGAAATACTGTTTTGAAGGTCACGCACTTCGTATTGATGTTAACCCAGTGGGTCGCATCGAGGGGGCTCCGTCGTCGAAGACATTGAAGATGCCGTTCATATTGATCTGTGCTGTCTTGAAAACAGGTTGTATGAAATGCCTCTGTTGATTTAGCAAGTTAGAAGCGTTGATTACCTAAATCGTATCACCCTCGGTTAGCGGGATCATCGCGACGACGGACTCTTCGCCGCTTAGCAAGTGAACTGCGACCTCTTGGTAGAGCGATAGCGACAAACCTGTTCCAAGATCTTGATGAATATCGATGAATACATCAACCAGATGGTCCGCTCCGTGTATTTTTCGTCGATCGACGAAAAATGCTCTGCGTGTTGAAGGGGAAAGCGGTGCATTAACGAACCGAGAATCAACTTTCGTCGATCGGAAGTTGATCAGTTTACCGCGAGGGAGATCGAGTAGATGGAGGTAAATCATTAACTGCGAAACATGCTCGCCAGTCATTTCTGAAACTGTCTTTAGTTCGTAAACTCCGCGGGAATCAATGACGGCATCCAGATAATATGTCTGATGAAACGTGCTATGCGCAACACCAATTGGAACCTGCTGGCGACAAGTCAGCCCTGTTCTTTCGAGCTGGAGCCCAAAGAATGCTCCATAAATTCACTCATCAGCCAATCTGCCTAGTTGGTTTTGGGTGGCGTAGGCACAACTCATCACGCGGTAATCGAGTGATGCAAACTCTTCGGTAGTCAACGGTTCAATGCGCATCCCGCAGGTAATTGGCATAGAACGAGTCATCGGGCAAGAAGATGGTGGCAAGAAAATGAAGAGCAAGAAATATATTCTTGCCCCCATCTTCTTGCCAGGAATATGCTTTCACCGCACGCGACAAACATCCAATCGTAGCAACCTATCTCATGGCTTGACCCAAGGCGCTCGTGCGTTCTGAGTGATTTCGGCATCGATCTCTTCCAGTCTTGCACGGAGACGGTTCACGATCTCGGGCTGCGATTTCCATTGATTGGATTGCTCGCCTAGATCCTTCGATAAGTCGAAGAGCAAGATTTGCGGATCTTGCGATTTTTTGTCCGAGTTTGGAGTCTGCTTTGCTTGTTGATTCGGTGGTGCAGGTTTCTTAACCAGAAGCTTCCAATCACCCTGGCGAATACCCTCGACCTCGCCCTGAGCGGTGTAGTAGACAAATTCTTCGCGAGGAGACCTAGTATCGGTTCCCATCCAAAGGGTCGAGACGTCCATACCATCGATCTTTCGATCACTCGGCAAGGGAGATCCGATGATCGCGGCGATCGTTGGAAGCACATCGATCGTGCCTGTCAGCGCATCGCATACTGTTCCCGGTGGGATTCCGGGCCCCCGGATCAAGCAAGGGACTCGCTGTCCACCTTCGAAGGTCGTCCCTTTTCCATCGCGTAGTGGGCCCGCAGAACCGCCATGATGCTTGAAGGGGAGCCAAGGGCCATTGTCGCTCGTGAAGATGACGAAGGTGTTTTCCGACACACCCGTTTCATCGAGAGTTTGAAGCAATCGCCCAATTTCAGTATCGATATGTTCGATCGTGTTGATGTACGCGCGTTTGGGGTCGGGATCGCGAACATCGTCGGGAACATAAAGAGGGATATGAGGCATCGAGTGAGGCAGATAGACAAAGAAGGGTCGATCGCGGTTGGCCTTCACAAAGTCGATCGCTTTTTGGGTGTAGCGCCGTGTTACGGTACGCTGATCAACCGGCAATTCGACGATCTTTTCATTCTCGAATAGCGGAGTCTTCCACTTGGTGAGCGCCGATTCAGGATCTGTCCATAACGCGTCCATGCCGCCAGCCCCACCCTGCGGCTTCGCTTTGTTGTCTGGGTAGTTCATATCGTTCGAATAAGGAATCCCAAAATACGTATCGAAGCCTTGAGCGGTCGGCAACACCTCGGGATGGTGCCCCAAGTGCCATTTTCCGATGCAAGCGGTGGCGTACCCCTGAGTCTTGAGGTGGTCGGCGATGGTATGCTCGGTCGGGTTGAGTCCCTTCGTCGAAGTAGGAAACAACACATGTTGGTGCATGCCCACTCGCTTCGGATAGCACGCGGTTAGTAACGCCGCGCGCGAAGGGGTACACACGGGCGATGCGACCATAAAATTCGTGAACTTGCGCCCTTGTTCTGCCAACCGATCGAGATGGGGTGTGCGAATCGTCTTGGATCCGAAACAACCGAGATCACCATAGCCCAAATCGTCTGCAAAAATGAGCACAATATTCGGGAGTTTGGCCTCTGATGCGTCGGCTCGGTCCAATAGGAGCGCGAGACATACCACCGCCGTGAGAGATAGAACATTGCGAACCCACGAAGCGTGCTTGAGAGGATTGGGAGTCATGGACTTGGATCCAGTGAAAAGCTTTGCGCAGAGAATCGGTATACGGACCGATTCATTCGTCAGCATTGTAATCGCTCCTGTGTCGCGTATGGCCGAAGTCGACGGGGCTCCGTTCGACACGTGCTCGACGACCGAATGAAATCGATTGCACGGGTAGCCTCGGACACCTGCCTCGGACATGCGTTCAATAATGGAATGCCGAGCAAAGGATTGCCGACGGTGCAAATAGCGATGCGACCTGGATTGGAGAGCGTACAATACATCCCTCGAGTACTCGGCGCGGTTATCACAGAGCTGTCGGTGGAATCAAGAAGGAGTCTGCATCATCGAACATCAAGGGATCCGAAACGCGGATCGGAGGGAACGGTCATGACGAAAGCCGAGCTGCCGTTTTCGGATCCGATTCGATCTCTTCCCTACTTTGCCCAAACGCTTCTGGCATGCCGATTTCTTCGTCGAGTTACCCTCTCCCTGTTCGCCGGTGACGAAAGATCCATTGCATGCGAATTTTGCGATGGGTTGGAATCGATCGCGCGCGATGGAGAAGGACAAACACTTCACGATGTGGTCGTTCGATCACTTCTGCCCCCGTACCATTCTTGGAAACCTTCGGAGATGGGCCGAGCCTTTGCGTACGCTCGCGATGCGATGGAGTCGGCGTTGCAGAGCAAGCGGGCCAGCATCGAGAACCAAGTCAGTTCGTTGGTCATTCTCTCCCTGCTTGAAATCTACCGAGAGCCCCGCTTTTCCGAGACACAAGTGGCGATTCTGCTCAGTAGCGATCTCGCGCAATTGAGATTCGTCTGCCGGGAAGCGAAACTAGGACCGTGGGATGGTATGACCAACGATGTTTTGACTCGACTGACTCCTTGCCATGCGCTAGAGCTGCTCGCGCCCCCCATTGCAATAGAGGACCGGTTTCGATGAGTTGGCTTACTACCGTGTTGGTTGGAATCTTGGGTTCTATGGTGGGCGGTGGAGGAATGTTTGGAATTGCCCTCCTATGCGTGAAGTGGTATCGCATCTCCAGTTTTGAGGGGGGCTCGGGATACTTTGTTATCGGATTGACTTTGCTCGGGGCACTATGCGGTTTGATCGTTTCGATGATCGCAGGTCGCATCGCGCACCATACGTTCAGTACGCACTGGTCGAGTCAATGGGTGGCGTCTTTAGCCGCTGAGGGCGTCATTCTCTTGTTGGTACTCCTGGCAGCTTATTCGGGTGTCGACCGCATCCCAGAACTCGACGGACAACCGATCGATGTCATCTGGGAAATTCGACTCCCACGCGATACCAACGAGCTTTTTCTTCCGCCGGGACCTCCTGCATCCTGGGAGGAGGAACACTTGCGTCTTGAGTTTGTGAGTGTCTCGAACCACAAGTCGAGAGGTTGGGAGTTGGCTCGATTCGATCGTGATTTGTTTCGACTAGAAAATGAACAATGGATTCTGGTTGCAAAGGTCCCGCTCTTCACAAGCAAAGGAGAATTCTGCGTGAACCTGACACTCGGAGGAAGGGATGATGGATTCTGGCCAGCCATGAAACCCGTCCCCACTGCTGCTTCTTTCGAATGGAGTAATTGGTTTCGTACCAACAAGTCCAAGGACCAGTCACTGGAAATCTCTTCGATCATGGTTCGATTCCGATTCGAAAAGCGGATGGAGACAGTGAACAACTAAGAACGCTTGACGTGCAGGGAGCATGACTCGCTGTTCTGCATGACCGCGAAGACAACGCACCATCGCATCGGGCGGATCGCTCGCAATGTTCGTTGTGCGCGTTTTGACACCCATTCTGCAATATGTGTCAAATGTGCTAATGAATGCTTGCGCACAGGGAACGCAAGCATTTGGGGCTGTGCGCAAAAAAACAATTTCTCATGAAGAGTCCGCCAAGACGCACGCAGAACAAGCCGTAGAGAATAAGGCAGACTCGGAATTTCCGAGTCTTCGTCCTCGTCGATGTAACGAGCGAACTTTTATGAAATACTGGTTTATTAGATCCCAGGTGCATAATGAAAAAATCTTCGGGCTTTACGTTGGTTGAATTGCTGGTTGTGATTTCCATTATCGGCGTGTTGGTCGGATTGCTGCTGCCGGCGGTGCAAGCAGCACGGGAGGCGGCGCGTCGGATGCAATGCTCGAACAATCTGAAGCAGTTGGGACTCGCGTTTCACAATCGCGAATCCGCCATGCGCAAACTTCCTGCTGGCTATTACGACTCCCTTCCAGGGGGGGCGACCGCTTCCGCTCCAGAGAATCAAAACCCCGATTGGGGATGGGCAGTCATGTTGATGCCTTACATGGAACAAGGCAACGTGTACCAAGCATTGGGTGTAGATCGATTCAAACTACAAGAGATCATCATCGGTTGTTCCGGTATCCCCGGGAGCGCGCCGATCTCCGCGTATCCCGCGCAATTCCATGACTTCGTCCGAGCCACCAGCACTCCGTTGCCCAGCTTCATTTGTCCAAGCGGTGCAGAGCAAGTCAGCATTATGACAACCTTCAGCGATCCTGTGTCTCAGATGTACAACCGAAATGAGGGGATCGGCCGATCCAACTACATCGCTTGCATCGGTGTGACTACCAACGGGGGTGCCTTGCAGGGAGATACAGGTGGAGTATGTGGCTACAAGGACGAAAGAGGCTTTAGGAACATCACCGACGGAACCAGTAACACCATCCTCGCGGGAGAACGAGCGGTGAAGATTGCCACTAATGATCAAGTAACCTGGCTGGGCACTCCGAAGTCCATCGGCAACGGGGCTCATGCGAAACGTGTGATGGGATCCGCGCAGTACGTGATCAATCCCGTCCCGACGCAAACCCAAGCGACGGTCTTTTCCTTCAGCAGCTTGCATCCAGGTGGAGCGAACTTTGTTTTGGCAGATGGATCCGTTCATTTCATCAGCGATACGATCGAATTCAAGTGGCACGCGACTGATCGAAGCCAATGGGGTGTCTTCCAGAAGCTGGCTCACCGTGAAGACGGTTATCCCACTGAAGGTTTTTAACCCGCACTCAATGTTCCACCACCACTTTATTTTTATCCATTCGCGTTCGCATCCCTTGGAGAATTCTCTTGTTTCGTCCAGCCTCATTCGCTCTATCGTGTTGTGCGTTGCTTCTGTTTGGAGCACTCTCCGGGTGTGCTAACCGGATTCCGACCGCTTCGGTTACCGGAACGATTACCATCAACGGAAAGCCGGTCGAAGGGATCGAAGTTCAATTTGTCCCCGAAGCCAAGGTCAGACCTTCCATCGGGATGACCGATGCGCAGGGGCGTTACCGTGCAGAGTTTCTCACGACGCAATCCGGTGTGGTCTTGGGCTCCTGTGTGGTTCAGTTATCCATCTATCGTGGCGAGTCCATGAAAAACTACTTGCCCAAGAAATTCAACGAGGACGCGGCGAGCAACCCCGAGTTCAATTTGAACGTCGTCGAAGGTGGCATCACGTTCGACTATGACATTAAGTACGACGGAGAGATTCCGCCCTTCGTTCCGATGTAGTGAATTGGAGAACCAGACAAGTGTAGCTCTCAGAGTTTATCCTCAAGCTCGATGCAACCGATCCGAGACGGATGTATCCACGTTGGATATATTCGTCTCGTTTTGTTTTCATTCTCAACGCGCCTTATTTCTTGATCCTTGAACGCCGCAGACAGTAATCACCACAACGAATCGCTCTATCCCCATGACTTTATTTCGATTGATAGTTGGATTTTCTCTGGCTTGGTTTTGTCTCACCTCGTGCGCGTCCTATGCGGCCGACAAAACGCCACTCACGATTCCGGACCTCACCAAAGGGGAGGTCATACCTCCAGAATCCAAGCACGATTGGAATCTTGGCCCAACAGGCTTGCGTGGGTGGATGTATTGCGACAAGCTGGTCACGACTGATGCGAGGCAGATTGCAATTACCAAGGTGGAAGAGAACTCTCCTGCTGACGGCGCTCTTGCGGTAGGCGATGTGATTCTGGGGGTCGGGGGCAAACCATTTTCGTACGACCCTCGAACAGAGGTTGGAAAAGCGATTACATGGGCTGAGTCTGAGGCGGGTGGTGGACGACTTGCTCTGTTACGATGGCGAAATGGCACAGTCGATGACGTCGAATTGAAGCTTCCGATCTTAGGAAGCTTTAGTACGACCGCTCCATATGATTGCTCGAAATCCGAGCAAATACTTCTACGAGGGTTGAAGTCGCTTGAAGCTCGGATGTCAGCCCCTGGTTACTCGAGCTCCACGGATCCTATCCCGCGTTCCTTGAATGCACTGGCTCTGTTAGCCAGTGGTGAACCGGCTTATCAACGGCTACTTCAGCGAGAGGCATCGTGGGCTGCGAGCTTTACCCGGGAAGACTTTCGTACCTGGTATTATGGCTACGTTATGATTTTCTTGGCCGAATACACCCAGGCCACAGGAGATAACTCCTTCCTTCCCGGGTTGCGACGATTGGCCAGAGAGGCTGCGAGCGGTCAAAGTGCCGTTGGCTCTTGGGGGCACACCTTTGCACTCCCTGATGGTCGGCTGCGAGGCTACGGGATGATGAATTCACCGGGATTACCCCTCACGATCGGAATGGTTCTCGCTCGAGAAGCTGGTGTGAACCACAGCGAAGTCACGGAGGCTATTGATCGCAGCGCGAGACTTTTACGATTCTATGCGGGCAAAGGAGCGGTGCCTTACGGCGACCATGCCGCTTGGATGGAGACGCATGAGGACAACGGTAAATGTGGTATGGCGGCCGTCCTATTTCATTTACTCGGTGAAACCGGCAGCGCAGACTTTTTTACCCGGATGGCAGTAGCCTCGCATAGTGGGGAACGGGATTGTGGTCACACCGGCAACTACTTCAATATCCTGTGGTCTCTACCTGCCATTGCGCAGGCAGGCCCCAATGCCACAGGGGCATGGACGAAGGAGTTTGGTGCTTGGTACCACGATCTGGCTCGACGATGGGGTGGATCATTTGCCCATCAAGGCCCCCCCGAACCCAGTTTCGATAGCTACCAAGGTTGGGATGCGACCGGCGCTTACTTACTCGCATACTCGCTGCCTCGTAAGAAGATTACGATCACAGGCAAAGGGGCGAGGAATGTGCCGCAGATTTCGCTTCACAGAGCAGAAAGTCTTATCGCCGATGGGCGCGGTTGGGATAATAAGGACCGTAACACAGCCTATGATCGATTGGACGATCAAGACCTTTTATCACGTCTTGGCTCATGGTCGCCAATCGTGCGTGAGCGGGCCGCCATGGCCCTTGCCAAACGAAAGTCGCCCCCCGTTTCCGCGATGATCGCGCTTCTGGAATCGGGCTCCATCGAGGCTCGAATGGGAGCCTGCGTCGCGTTCGAGAAACTGCGAGGCAGGGCTGCAGAAGCAGTCCCCACGCTCCAGCTTGCACTGAAGCATGACAATATGTGGCTCCGCGTTTGCGCTGCCTCTGCACTATCCAAGATTGGAAAACCCGCGATAGCCGCGCTTCCCGATTTGCTAGGAATGATCGATCGTGTTCCATCACCCGAGGATCCGCGGGGCATGGAGCAGAGATTTGTTTCTCTCGCGATATTCGATGAAATGCTTCGCGTCCCGAATGCGATGGAAGGCGTGGATCGTGATCAGTTACGGTTGGCGATTGCAAGCGGCCTGCGAAACCAAGATGGTCGTGCCCGAAGCGAAATCAGCTCCATCTACAATCGCCTTCGCTACGAAGATCTTCAACCACTCCTACCAGCCATCCTCGAAGCGATCGAAAAGCCGGCACCCAGCGGAGAGATGTTTGCCGATGGTGTGCGTTTAAATGGTTTGAAAGTGCTCGCTACCCATCACATCGAAGAAGGAATCCAAGCGTGTGCTGATTATTTGCGAACTCAAAATCCTTGGGCCAGCGAGAAGCGGACGCCCGAGATTCTTGAGATCCTGACGATGTACGGTGAACACGCACAGCGGGTCATCCCGCACTTAAGCGAAACGGCGGCGATGTTCGAGCAAGGGGAGTTGAACTTTCCCAAGAAGTTCAGCCGACAGAAGGCAGAGGCGGTGAGAGCTACTATCAAAAGCATCGGATCTTCCAAAGAACGGCCCTCATTGCGTCGGATCAACTAAACCGATAGTGCAACCGATTCGCGATGAGAATAGCCTGCGGTTGGACGATGTATTTTTGATCTGCTGTCTTCCATTGTGGATCTGTCGGCAATTGTCGATCTGTTGTCCTCAATAGATCTGGATCGCCTGACGCACCGCGCCAGTTAAGAATCTTTCCCCTCAGGCGATTGGCTAGAGAGCTTGGGGGGAGAAGTGGTTTGGTCGATAGAGTGGTGATCTATAGCGCTGAAACGGTCGAGGACGACCGTTCAACATGTCGATCTGTTGTCCTCAACAGATCAGGATCGCCTAACGCGCCGCGCCAGTTAAGAATCTTTCCCCCGGGCGATTGGCTAGAGAGCTTGGAGGTAGAGGTGGTTTGGTCGATAGAGTGGTGGTCTAAAGCGAGGAAACGGACGAGGACGACCGTTCGACATTGTCGATCTGTTGTCCTCAACAGATCAGCATCGCCTAACGCATCGCGCCAGTTAAGAATCTTTCCCCCCGGTTCTGTCCAGCCGGTTGTTTCTTCAGACGACGTTTAGGAGAAACGATACCGGCGAGAGCGTTGCGAAGCGAGCGGTCGTTCGTCCGCGCCAAGGATAGCAATGCGAATCGAGCGGTCGTTCGTCCGCGCCAAAGATCCTGAAAGGATCGAAGCTTGTAGCCGGGGGGTTGAGCGCAGCGACACCCCCGGGTTGCGTCCCATACCCTCTCTTATCCCGAAGGGATTAAAGATCCGTCTTGCATCCCTTCGGGATGCGTTGACCTTGGTACACCCACCGGGGGTGTCGCTTACGCTCAACCCCCGGCTAATGGCTCAAGTCCTTTCAGGACAAAAGAAAAGACCGTACGACATGTCGATCTGTTGTCCTCAACAGATCAGGATCGCCTATCGCGCCGCGCCAGTTAAGAATCTTTCCCCCGGGCGATTGGCTAGAGAGCATGGGGGGAGAAGTGGTTTGGTCGATAGAGTGGTGATCTATAGCGCTGAAACGGTCGAGGACGACCGTTCAACATGTCGATCTGTTGTCCTCAACAGATCAGGATCGCCTAACGCGCCGCGCCAGTTAAGAATCTTTCCCCCGGGCGATTGGCTAGAGAACTTGGGGGGAGAAGTGGTTTGGTCGATAGAGTGGTGGTCTAAAGCGCGGAAACGGTCGAGGACGACCGTTCGACATGTCGATCTGTTGTCCTCAACAGATCTGGATCGCCTGACGCGCCGCGCCAGCTAGGAATCTTTCCCCCGGGCGATTGGCTAGAGAACTTGGGGGGAGAAGTGGTTTGGTCGATAGAGTGGTGGTCTAAAGCGCGGAAACGGTCGAGGACGACCGTTCGACATTGTCGATCTGTTGTCCTCAACAGATCAGCATCGCCTAACGCATCGCGCCAGTTAAGAATCTTTCCCCCCGGTTCTGTCCAGCCGGTTGTTTCTTCAGACGACGTTTAGGAGAAACGATACCGGCGAGAGCGTTGCGAAGCGAGCGGTCGTTCGTCCGCGCCAAAGATCCTGAAAGGATCGAAGCTTGTAGCCGGGGGGTTGAGCGCAGCGACACCCCCGGGTTGCGTCCCATACATTGTCTTATCCCGAAGGGATTAAAGATTCGTCTTGCATCCCGACGGGATGCGTTGACCTTGTTACATCCACCGGGGGTGTCGCTAATCGCTCAACCCCCGGCTAATGTCTCAAGTCCTTTCAGGACAAAAGAGACGACCGTTCGACATGTCGATCTGTTGTCCTCAACAGATCAGGATCGCCTAACGCGCCGCGCCAATTAAGAATCTTCCCCCCGGGCGATTGGCTAGAGAGCTTGGAGGGAGAGGTGGTTTGGTGGATAGAGTGGTGGTCTAAAGCGCTGAAACGGTCGAGGACGACCGTTCGACAACGGACGAACGTTCGACATGATAGGGTTAGGGGGCGACGGTTAGGCTAGGATCTTTTGGAGAACTTGGCCGTGGACATCGGTCAAGCGGAAGTTGCGTCCGGCGTAGCGGTACGTCAATCGCTCGTGATCGAGGCCCAGGAGATGGAGGATGGTGGCATGCCAATCGTGGATATGGCACTTGTCCTCTACCGCCTGGTATCCCAACTCGTCGGTGGCGCCATAGCTGAAGCCTCCGCGGACACCTCCACCAGCCATCCAAGTCGTGTAACCTTTGTGGTTATGGTCACGGCCGTCGCCGTTTTGGGCATCCGGGGTTCGTCCGAATTCTCCACCCCAGATTACGAGGGTTTCATCCAGGAGCCCGCGTTGTTTCAGGTCTTCGAGAAGGCCGGCGATCGGTTTGTCGATCTCTCGGCAGTTTTGGGGCAGTTGGGTCGAAAGACGTTGATGATGATCCCAATTTCCATGAGTCACTTCCACGAAGCGAACGCCGGACTCGATGAATCGTCGTGCCATCAAGCATTGGCGACCGAAGCCGTCCGTGTCCCGTTCATCAATACCATAGAGAGCTAGTGTCTTCGCAGATTCATCTTGGATATCCATCAACTTCGGTACAACGTCTTGCATACGGAACGCAAGCTCGTAGGACTCGATCAGCCCTTCGACCTCCGGCTGCACAACCTCCCGTTCCAGTTTCTGACGATTGAGCTCTTGTAAGAAATTGAGTTGCAGGCGTTGCTCCTTTTTAGCCAGCCGGGTGTTGGTCATATCCGGAATGGGGGGAGTTGTATTGTTGTTTCGATCGCGCAGCATGGCGGCTCCTCGGCCTTGGGACCGGCCAATTTTCGTTCCGCTGTAAATGGCGGGGAGAAAGGAGCTGCCGAAATTCTGTGCTGAAGCTGCAGGGGGATTGAGAGCGATGAATCCCGGCATGCTCTCGTTTTCTGTCCCTAGTCCATAGAGCGTCCAAGCTCCCAGTGAGGGGCGAACAAATTGGGCGGTCCCTGTGTGCATTTGAGTCATGGCTCGAGTATGAATCGGTTGATCGCAGTGCATCGAGCGGATCAAGCAAAGAGAATCCGCGTGCTTTCCCAACTCGGGGAACAACTCGGAAATCCATAACCCGCTTTTTCCTTGCTGCTGAAAGGACCATGGGGATGCGAGCAGTGGGCTGAATCCTGGACGTCCGCTACGCTCGTTGGACTTGCCAAGTTCCGGTTTGTAATCGAAGGTGTCGACGTGCGACGGGCCACCTTGCATGCAGAGAAAGATCACTCGCTTTGCTTTCGCAGGAAAGTGAGACGCTTTGGGGGCCAGGGGATTGCCTTCACCCGATTGCTGAGCCTGTAGCGTCGAGAGTCCGGAGAACGCAAGGAATCCGAAGCCGGCGGAGGCGGATTGGAGAATTTCACGTCGGGAGTAGATCATGGTTCCATTACCGAAAGCGGGTGAAGGAGAACGGGCTGCGTGGATTCGTGTTTACGCCGGGGATGTCTCACAAAAAAATCGAAGGATACATCAAGGGATGTAACGGAACTCCGCAGAGCCAAAGAGGGCTTGGCAAAGTTGGCTTAGTGCCTGAAAGGATCGAACGTCGGACGGTTGGTCCCCTTCGCCTTGCACAGCACTACGATAGAACGCCAATGCCGCGTTCCTTTCTCCTTCATTTGCTTTTCGACCGTATACTTCCAGGAAGGCTTGCTCGATCCGAGTAATCGGATTGCTTTGGGACTGCATCAAAACGCGAGCGAGTGCATCGCTTTGTTCGAGTATGAAGGGACTGTTCATCAAATAGAGAGCTTGTTCGGGCGTATTGGATGATTCTCGCTCTCCCACGATCAAGCTCGGTTCAGCGAAATCGAATAGATCCAATGCACGAGGGAGGCTGTTTCGTGCGATCGGTAAGTAAATGCTGCGGTAATACGTCGGTGCATCAAATGGTTGCGAATTATTACGAATGCCAAAGAGGGGGCGGAGCAGACTTCCGATCGCCTCGGGGGAGTCCGACAGGATTGCGCGAAGTGCCTCCGGTGGAATCATGGCGGGGCCGTTGGGTCCGAGTATGGTTTGCCCCCATGTTGCGATGATCGATCCTCGCGGCCGGCGCGGATCCAACTGTCGGCTAATTGCAAGAATGGAGTCTCGAAGGGCTTCCGCATCGAGTCTACGTGGATTGGCTCTGGCAACATAAAGGTTGTTAGGATCGGCTTCCAGATGCGTAGGGTCGTATTGCGATGACAGACGATAGACTCGCGAATTGGCAATGGTGCGAATCACATGTTGGATCGACCAATTGTGATCCATGAATTCAACGGCCAAGTAATCGAGTAACTCGGGATGGCTCGGAGGAGGGCCTGACAATCCAAAATTATCGGTTTCTCGCACCAAGGCTTTTCCGATCAGATGCTGCCAAATGCGATTGACCATGACGCGGGCAGTCAGCGGATTTTCGCGGGAGGTGAGCCACTGCGCGAATTCCAGTCGCCCCGACGTTTTGTGGGAGAGGGACGCTGGCTGTGGGGAGAGAACCGAGACGAATCCTCGAGGTACCTCCTGAGCGGGTTTGTCGATTTCTCCTCGGGCTAACAGTCTGGCATTGCTGATGCGTTCGGAGTCTTGGACTCCCATGGCGAGCGTCAGGGGTTTGCCGTTGGAGTCGTACGAAAGGATTTGTTGGTTGAGTTGCGAGACGGCTTGGTCCAGGATCGCGGCGTTGAGGAATCGATTGCGAGGATTAGTCGGTGCATTAGGTTGTCGTTGTGCTCTTCGAGCCTCGACAAGGTCTATTTCGAGTTGCGATAGCTGCTCCTTCATCTTGGCCAGTTCGCTGGAGGCGATTGGTTTGGCATCGGGTCCCAGATCGTCGATCGGCAGCTCGATGAGACGGCTAGGTTGGCGATTCCGAAGACTTCGGGAACCTCCAAAGCATGTCTCCGTGCTTTGAAAGAGTCCGGCGAGGGCGTAATAGTCTTCCTGTGTGATCGGATCGAATTTGTGATCATGGCATCGCGCGCATGCGACAGAGACACCGAGGATGACACGCGTCGTCGCATCGATTTGCTCGTCGACTAGATCCGCTTTGAATTGGCGTGGGTTTTGTTCCGACAGGGACTTCGGACCGATAGCCAAGAAGCCGGTTGCGATGAGATTTTCCGCCCAGACTTCGTCGGTCGGTGCGGGGAGGAGATCCCCTGCCACTTGTTGGCGAACGAAGTGGTCATACGGTTTGTCTTGCTGGAACGAATCGATAACAAAATCTCGATATCTCCATGCGTATGGAAAGGTCGCATCGACCTCTTTTCCGGTTGACTCGGCATAGCGAGCCACATCGAGCCAATGGCGTCCCCATCGTTCGCCGAACTCGGGTTTCGCGAGAAGTGCATCCACGGTCTTCGAAACGGCATCATCGGGAGACTTTTCATACGCCATTTCGAAAGCTTGAACAGCCGATGCGTCGGGAAGGAATCCAATCAAGTCGACGTAGAGGCGGCGAACGAGGGTGTTCGCCGAAGTGTCCATGGCCGGTTTGAGATCGTGTTTGTCCCAAGTTGCAGCAATGAATCGATCGACGTCGCTTTTCGGCCATTCTTGAAGGTTGGGAGTAGGTACCGGCGGTTTGGTTGGTTTTTGGAACGACCAGAACGATCTTCCCTTTTCGATGTCCTCCGCCGTGACTTGCGACTGAATCTTCACCCCGGTTTGAATGCGAGGGTCGGGGGCTCCCATTTCGATCCAAGTCTTGAAGTCTTCGATAATGTTTGCGGAGAGTTTCGCATTGGGGGGCATGCGCATACCGCGGTGGTTGATTGCATCCCAGAGGACGCTTTCGTCGAGATGATGTGGAACGATGGCGGGGCCGGATTCCCCACCGGCTAGGATCGCGTCTCGGTGATCCAACGAGAGCCCTCCGCGAATCGCTTGACCATCGCTCGAATGGCATCGGTAGCAGTGTTCGATCAATACTGGTCGAATCTTGGATTCGAAGAATGAAATCGCTTCTGGGGAAAGCGATTCCATCGAAGTTTCGGGAGGTGCCTCCGTGTTTTGGCCCCAAGTCGTATCGCTCAGCGATACCGATCCAATCGACGCAAGAAAGGCAATCGATAGAGTGGCGAGCGACGGTCTGGCAAAAGTAACCGTCGCTCGTGGGAAAGAGAAGGGCTGTATCATCGAAAGCATTCTCCGGTGCAATGGGTCGTTCAAACGCTTGGGACGCTATGATCGGTCGTCGTCGCTAGGGCGTCGCGGGCGAACAGGACCTTCGCTCCCTCCGCGATCAGGACCGCGACCCGCACCGGGGCCACCTATCCGATCGCGAAACATTTCCGTGGCACGTTCGACTTCATCGCGTGAAATGGCGCCATCTCCGTTTTGATCGATCCGTTCCATTCGGTCACGCATGGGTTCGGGAATCTCATCGCCGCTCAGTTTGCCGTCATCGTTTGCATCGCGTGATTTGAACATGCGGAGCATGAGAGCGGGGCCACCTTGCGGGCCCATAGGACCTTCGCCGTCACCCTGACGTCCCATCGCATTCGCCATCGCCCTGGGATCTGGACGCATTTCATCGAGGGTTAGTTTGCCGTCGCCGTTTTTATCGAGTCGGTGGAGAGCTTTCGAAGCATTTTCGATTTCGGATGCGGAGAGTTCTCCATCGGAGTCTGCGTCCAAGGCGGCGAGGACGGGCATCATTCGCATGAACGCGCCTGCTCCCATTCCTCCAGGTCCGGGTCCGCCAGGGAACCCTGGCCCGCCTGGACCGGGTCGACCCTCGGGTGGGCGTCCAGGCCCACGACCTTCTGGCCCACGTCCTTCTGGCCCGCGTCCTTCTGGCCCGCGTCCTTCTGGCCCGCGTCCTTCTGGCCCGCGTCCGCGACCTTCACCGGGGCCACGACCTTCAGGTCCGCGTTCGCCGCGCCCTCGTTCTGCTTCGCCTGGTGGGGGACCGCGGCGTCGGCCTTCTTCGCGAGGACCTTCGTCTCCGGGGCGGCCTTCCGGTCGATCGCGGTTTTCACCTCGGCGGTTGGGGCGGTCGTCGTTTTCTTGAGCGAGGAGGGGTTGTGGGAGCGCCAATGCTGACAGCGCCAGGGCCCAGAGTTTGCGGTTCATGTTCCGATTCCTTAGGAGGAGAGTTTTGATTCGGGGGGTGATGGGTTGGAATACCGAATTGGCGGCTGGGCTATCCACATGCTCGAGAAAGATTTTTGGTGGAAAGTGGTACGATAGGGGAATCAGCCGTAATTTTGGATTCAAGCGGTGCATGGATCTTAGTTTCGGGTTGAACAACCGAACCGCAAATCAGTGATCAATCGACAGAACCTATGGATGCTTTCCCTCCCGAACCGATCCCGAGCTCCCAATGCGACGGGAATTCCCAAGATACATCGCCATGCGATGTGGAACGCGTTCGCCTTCGCAAAGGGGGGGGTGAGGCGTTGGTGCAATTGTGGGGGGAGCAAGTTTCGAAGCTGGAACGGATTGTCCAGTTTCGAATGGATCCCAACGTACGAGCTAGGATCGATCCCGCAGACGTTTTACAGGAAGCGTTCTTGCAAGTTTCGAAGCGAATCGACGAATACATCGAGGGAGTTCCTGTTTCGTGGTTTGTTTGGCTGAGGCAGAAGACTTTGCAAACGATGATCGATATGCAGCGAGCGCATTTCAGTGACAAGCGGGATGTACATCGGGAGGTGATGCGGCCATCTCAGCCCCACGGGCAGACCAGCAGTTTATCGATCGCTCGCGTTTTGATGGACGATTGCACATCCCCCAGTGTTGCGGCGTCACGTCATGAGGAGTTCGAACAGCTGCGTCGAGCGCTCGATTCCATGAACGAAACCGACCGAGAGGTGCTGGCGATGCGGCACTTTGAACAACTCAACAATCAGGAGGTCGCCGAGATGTTGGGGCTTTCCTCGACCGCCGCGAGCAATCGCTATGTCCGTGCGATGGTGAAGCTGGGTGAGATCATGAAATCTATATCGAAGCAGTCACCATGAACGATCCATCTGCGTTCGATAGCGATACCACCCGCCACCCCGTCGACGTTTTAGCGGAGGAATTCGCAGACCGACTTCGCAATGGGGAGCACCCCTCGATCGATGAGTATGTGACGCGATTCCCGCAATATGCAGAGGTCTTGCGCAGTGTGCTGGAGCCGATCGAAGCCGTCGAAAGGGTTTCATCCCTGCACGCAGCTCAGCAAGCGATGCAGTCGATGAGACCGCCCAAGCAATTGGGGGACTTTCGAATTGTTCGGGAGCTGGGTCGAGGGGGGATGGGGATTGTCTACGAGGCTGTGCAGCGTTCGCTCAATCGACGAGTCGCATTGAAGGTGATCAACGCGATGATCTCCGACACCGAGCAGAATCGTAACCGGTTTCAACGCGAAGCGGAGTCGGTCGCGGGTTTGCACCATACGAATATTGTTCAAGTTTATGGGAGCGGGCAGGACCAAGGTGTCCACTACTATGCAATGCAACTGATCGACGGTGTTCCGCTCGACCAATTGATCGATTGTCTCGTTCATCGCTCTCCCAATTCGGGCTACCTCGATTCGCATCGATTCACAACGGCACACGCGGTTAGGATGCTGCTCTCCTCCTCTCGCCATCGCGGGTCGCACCCGATCTCGAGCAGTGCGGAACCGAAAGATCCGACGTTAGGTACCGATGGTACGCTACCAATCGGCGTAGAGGCTACCGAACCGATTCGTGCACCCGAGAGCACGGCATCTCCCAAGGAAATGGACTCTACTCTCTCTCGAGAATATTTTCGCAATGTTGCACGCTTGGTCGGTGACGTTGCCAACGCCTTGGACTACGCACACCGTCAAAAAGTGTTGCATCGGGATATCAAGCCCGCCAATTTGATTCTCGATCGCGATGGTATTGTTTGGATCACCGATTTTGGGTTGGCACGGAGGGTGGATACCGACATCGCGACGCGAACGGGGGAATTGCTTGGGACGCTTCGATACATGGCCCCAGAACAAATCGCAGGGAAGGGGGATCATCGAATCGACATCTACAGTCTTGGGCTCTGTCTCTTTGAGTTGCTCGCTCTTCGCCCCGCTTTCGAATCTCCCAAGCAGCGATTGTTAGATCCGAAGGTCTATTCGACGCTTCCCAGCCTAAGAGCCATCAACCCGAGCATCCCTCGAGACCTGGAGACGATCGCATTGAAAGCGTGCGCGTTGGAACCGAAGGATCGCTATGCTTCCGCCAGCGCGTTGGAAGTCGACTTGAGACGGTTCCTGGAGGATCGTCCTATTCTGGCCCGCAAAGCGACGCGATGGGAAAGTTTGGTTCGGTGGAGCCGGCGCAATCCGGCAATCGCCTCGTTGCTCGCACTGTCTGCCAGTATGTTGCTGGCGATCGCGGGAATTCTGGCTTATACCAACCACGTCCAGCAACAGTCGTTGGAACAAATCCGTGAACTGTACGAGGAGGCAGGCGACACGCTGCGGGAAAAAACGCAAGCCCTCGAGAATGAGCAGCGAGAAAAAGCTCGGGCCGAAGGCAATTTGCAGCTCGCCATGCAAGCGTTCGATCAGATCATCGCCAACATTTCGGCTCGTGGAAGCACGATTGCATCGGATATCGAATCGGAAAACGATGATTCCTTTGAGGTGAGCGAGGCTGCCCTAAGCCAAGCCGATGTGATGCTACTGGAGTCGCTTCTTGGTTACTTTGAGAAGCTGAGTCAGCAGAACGCCAAAGATCTTCGCTTGGAAACAGCTTCAGCTCGCAAGCGAGTGGGGGATCTACAATTCCGACTGGGAAAACTCCCGGAGGCAGAGCAGTCCTATCAACAGGCACTGACCGAATTTCAGGCATTGATGAAGCAAGCCGATGCACCGAATGACGGCCCCGAACTGCCATTGTTTGAGGCGATTCATTCCCAAGCGGAAGTGTTTCACTCTTTGATGCTCACCACCGCGATGCAACGCAGAATGGTTCCCGCATTGCAGTATTTTGACCAAGCGAGAACGATGCTAGAGTCCAACGCCGAGTACGCAGCATCGCCGGCCGGACGATTCGATTTGGCTAGGCTCCTAAATAGTGTGGGAACGCTCGCGTCGCGAGCACCGATGCAGGGGAGGGGGCGCATGTTTGGGCCGCTGGGAGGAGGACCTCCCGGTTTTCGTCCACCCAATGGTGAAGGACCTCCACCCGGTCCTATGGGGGAATTGCGTCAGCGCAAAGAAAGTGAATTGAATCGCGAAGCCCTGCGACTTCTGGAAGGGCTGGTTCAGGAGGATGCTGGGAACACCTCCTACCGATTGGCGCTCGCGCATGCGTTGCGAGACGAAGTCCGAATCGAACGCCAACGCGGGGATCGCGCGGCAGCGGAAAGTGCGCTCGAGCAATCGATCGCTCTTTTAGAAACCCTGGTCAAGGATTATCCCAACTCCAACAAGTATCTTTATGAGTTGGCGGAGACGCTGGTGCTCGTCGGGCCATTCCGTTCTATGGAATCCTCGCCCTTGCCTCGCGCGCTGGAAATCAGTGAGAAGTTGATCAGCGAGAATCCAGCCAACCCCGCCTATTTGTCTTTGAAGGCCATGACGCTGGTTCGTCTGAGCGACGCGGTTCGTCCTCCTCCGCTTGGAATGGGACGCAATAAGCGGGGGCAAGAGTTGTTGGAGCAGGCTCTCGCCATCCAACAGAGCTTGGTCGATCGTTACAGCGATGTACCGATCTATGTCGGCAATTTGGTCGATATTCTCATTCGATTGTCCGACTTGGAAGCGAGCGCTGAGAAATCCAAAGAATATCGCGATCGAGCCGTCGATTTGGTTCGCACGCGAGATCCAAGAATGGGACCTCGCGAAATCCAGCAATGGGTCGATCGAACGCGCGAGCGCCGTCAGAACATGGAGATGCGCCCGAGACCTGGGTCGGGACCGGGCCCCGGACCTGGGTCGGGACCTAGGCCTTTGGCTGGGACTGAACCGGTGCCTGAACTGGTGCCTGAACTGGTGCCTGAACTGGTGCCTGAACTGGTGCCTGAACTGGGGCCTGAACTGGGGCCTGAACTGGGGCCTGGACCGGAGCCCCCTCCGCCTCGCTATTGAGCTTTCTTGGCGCGTGGGTGAGCCTTCAAGTAGGCTTGCCGGATGCTCGAGGTGCTGACGTGCGTGTAGATTTGAGTGGTGCCTAAGCTCTTGTGGCCAAGCATTTCCTGAACGCTGCGAATATCGGCCCCTCGATCGAGCAAATGGGTGGCGAAACTGTGGCGAAGGGTGTGAGGGGTGGTGCGAGTATCGAGCCCGCATTCCGTGATGTACTTTTCAAGCATTCTCGCAACGCTGCGGGTGGTGAGACGATTCCCGAATTTGTTGACGAAGGTCGCTTTCTCTTTTCCCTCTTCCTCCGTTTTGGATCGCTGGCGGACGGAAAAATACTCTTTCAATGCTCTGGCCGCGAATTTACCGATGGCTCCAAAGCGTTCTTTCCGACCTTTTCCACGCACACGGACAACTCCCTCTTCGAAATCGATATCGCGATCGTTCATCCCGACCACTTCGCTGACCCGGAGACCGGCGCTGTACATGACTTCGAGAATAGCTCGGTCCCGTCTCCCCATCGCATCGGTGGCGCTGGGGGCGTTCAGAAGTTGCTCGATCTCTTCGCCGGTGAGGAAATGAGGCAGTTTCCTTTGTCCCCTTGGATTGCGGAGGGGTTGGGCGGGATTGCTCTCCGCAAAGCCCTGCCGCATCGCAAATTTGTAAAAGCTGCGCAGCGATGCTAGCTTTCGAGCGATGCTCGTTTTGGCGTAACCTGCATCGTGCAAGGCGGATACATAGCCTCGGAGATCCACCGGTGTTACATCCGAGGGCTTGAGCTTTTTGGAGCCGTCGTCGGAGAGAAAGTCGGCCATGTCGATCAAATCTTCGCGGTACGATTTGATGGTCAGATCGGAGGCGTTGCGTTCCACGTCGAGGAAGCGAAGGAATTGTGCGATCTCTACGTGCATCGACGATTTCTCTTTCGGGTGCTATCGACTGATTGATCAGCCGTAGTCGCGCGAGCGACCGGTTGCCGAGTTCTTCCATCTACCTCGTAACTGTAGCACATTCAGGAGGACATGCTAAACCAGGCTTGGCGATTCCCTAGCGGTGTTCGACCTTTTGCTATCAAAGTGATTGAGTACGGGATGGTTTGGCAAACTGTAGCCATTATTTCCATTTTTATGTTTGGATAGTTTCGTCGCTCGGCGCCGATACTCTCTGTGAAGGCATCGGATTCTGGTACTCGTAACGATGGCAAAAATATGCTGCGACGGCGCATTCGATCAGCCACTGTGGGTGGCTTTGTCCTGGGAACTCTCGTTGCAGGATCGAACCATCTCCAGGGACAGACCGGAGGTGGGGGGAGTTCCGACAGGCCACGATTGCGAACACCGTCCATTCCATCCGATGAACCAAAGCCAATCCTGCTATTCGGCGAGGATGGTAGTGACGATGTACCCGTTGCCATGCCGGCTGAATCGAAGGGGGATCGCACTCCGCTATTGATTGGACGGCCCTCGAATGCGCCAGCTCCGTCCGCTCCGGAGATGGCAAATAAAAAGCAAAACGTTGCACCGATCCAGCCTTCCGCTGAGCAAGTTCCGCTCATCTGGCAGCTAGCAAATGTTGCCCATATCCACGCGTCTCCGTTCTTGGTTTGGCTCGCACCGCAGACGGTCGATCCGGTCCAAACTGTGCCGTCCAAGTCGGTGGCGACGGGAGCAGTGGATTCGGCGATCGATAGCCCTACGATGGCCGTGCTGGGGGAGAAATCCCTCGCCGCAGAAACGGTCGCGGTCGAGGAGCCAATGGATTTGGAAGTCGATCCGGGATTGCCACCGGTTGATCTTCAAAGGGTGGAAGATGTTCGCGAGTTGGCGAGCGTACCATCTGGAATCGAACCACCGGCCAACGAAGAGGTTCCGAAGCGTCCCCGGCCAGTCCGGATTCCGCTCGCGCTCTCTGAGATCGACGCAGGTGCCGGGGCAGCGGACGGCGCCGAAGGTCCAATCCAGGGAACGGAGGAGTCGACAGCCCCTGCCCCGATAGCGACGGGGAAGAGGTCGATCACGGAGCTCGATGAAGAGCGCCGACAGGAAGAACCTGCTATCGATGTTCCCGCTGCTCAAAACGGCAAAGAGGATCAAGGCGTCGATGCGCTTCTCGCGTCGAAGCCGGGCAAGCATCAACGGGAAATCGTGATCGATGATCCGAATCGGCTGGGGAAGGAAGTTCCTCCTGTCGTTGCGGCTCCGGTTCTGGATGCCACCGAAGCGGCTCGACTTTCCAAGTGCAACGAATGCTTGAGCTTTTATTTGAGCCATCCGGAATCGACGTCGGTCCGTTCACCTTGGGCGGTCATGCATGCCCTGCTGGCATTCGGACCGGACTACGAATTGCTACATGGTAACAATCGAGTCAACGCGATCGGGTGGATGTGTCACAATGGAACTTGTCGAACGCAGAGGATGTTCACACCGCGCGGACGGGGGTTTGTTCCAAACGTCGGCGCCGGGGTTCAGGGACATGAAGGACAGTTTCTCGCGATCTTAGCGCAATCGAATGTCCCACTCGACTACCCCATTCAGATCGGTGCGAATAAGTTCAAGGTGGAGGATCTCGTTCGTTACGAAATGGCAACTTGCAAGGAGCGATCGGAGCTAACGTTCAAGCTCATCGGGTTTTCGTATTACTTGGATTCCAATAAGCAGTGGCGAGCAAACGATGGCCGAATTTGGAGTATTTCGAAATTGATACAAGAGGAGTTGGCTCAACCGGTCGTCGGCGCGGCGTGCGGGGGAACGCACCGGCTTATGGGATTCTCTTTTTCGGTCCGGCAGCGAAGCATGCAGGGGCAGCCCATCAATGGTCAATTTGCCCGCGCTGATCAGTTCGTCCGCAACTACGTCGACTATACGTGGACGCTTCAAAATCCGGATGGAAGCTTTAGCACTTCTTGGTACGAAGGTCGTGGGAATGAACCCAACGATGAACGCAAAGTGCAAACGACAGGTCACATGTTGGAATGGCTGATGTACACGTTGCCTGATAGCGAGATCAATCAGCCACGTGTGCAGAAGAGCATCGATTTCCTTCTATCGCATATTTACGACAAGAAGGAGCATAAATGGCCGATCGGCCCGCGTGGGCACGCAACGAGGGCGATCGGGCTGTACCAAGCACGCTACCAAGAGATCCTCCAGTCGACGCCTGAGTTGCTCAAGTCGAAGGGGGCGATGGCTAGCAAGCCCAGGTCACCGGCAAGCCGAAGATAGGGCAGTGCCCATATCCTCCGGGTGGCCGTATCGAATCTGGCCGTATCGAATCTGGCTGTGTGTTACTCGCGACACCAATCCTTTAGTGGAGTCGCGTGGATCGTAGCGTTGTCGGGTTGCAACGACTGAATGCGATGAATCGATTGCTGGACATCCGCTTCGTTGAGCAATGGTTGAAGCTTGAGTCGAAACGTTTTCGATTCCCCTCCGGAGAGAGTAACGAGTCTGTTTTGTTGCTCTTCAAAGGTTCGTGGGTTCGGGAATCCCGTGGCGGGCTCCAGTCCGACGACGTATCCATCTTCGACTGCTGCCGTGTTTTTCCAGACGTTGAGGTAAGGCAGCGCGCGAGTGTCGAAGTGGACAGCAAAGCCGCGACGGCGATCTTCCGTAGCCAAGAGGGCTTCGGACCAACTAGCCGAATCGCAAGCTGCGTTCAAGAAATACACTTGTTCCGCAAAGCCTTCGGTCGGGCCTTCGCAACGGGCCCAGGTTTCTAGTCCTTCGGCAGCTCTCGCGTCGCGTGGGCAGAGTGTTTTGTAGGCCGCATCGATGGTCGTCCCGGCTTGAACAACTGGCTGCCCCAGATTGATGTGGTAGAGCATTTGCATTGTTGTCGGAGTGCTTCGGAGATTGGTGACGGTATCCGTAACTTCGATTACCGGACTATTAACCCGGAGACGATATCGGCACTGCAATTCAAGGGAGTAGATGAGGAATCTCGCTTCGCGCACCGTCGCGACAATATCCATAGTTCCATTTTCCACATCGACAGCGACTTCGATCTTCTTCGCCGGCACATTCGCGATTCGACCATGCAGGGGATATTTCAAATTCCCTTGGGGATCGAAATCGGGTGCCCCATTACTGTGCAATCCGCATCGGACCAACAACTCATCAAACCCTTCGAGCCAGCCGATACCAGATGGGTCGAGGACAGGGACGAGGCTAGGGTGGACAGGGCCATCAATAGGGCTGTTCCAACCGAAGTCGGTATTGGAGGCTTCGCATTTCCAAATCCCCATCCCACGATCGGGCAGGAAAATGACCCGCAATGCACCGGTATCGACCGATAACAGTTCCATCCCCATCGATTTTCCGCCACCGATCGAGCTGAATTGCACTGCAAACCGACCCGTTCCAGCTGTGATCTTTTCTGGAACAAACCCGACATCTTCGGCTTGGTCCAAAAACGGTTCGCGTAGAATCCAATGCGTTGCAGGGTTGCTCGTGTTCATGGTTGTTGGAAAGGGAGCGGAAGCAGACGTTTGCATCACCGCGCGAATCTCGTCCATGCGATGAATGCTGTATTGTAGTGCTTGTTGCCATCGATCGGTATCGGAACACTTGGATGCAGGAAGAAAACGAAGCAAGGATTCAATTAGAAGTCTGCGTCGAGGATGCGCAAGGGGCGGAAATTGCTATGAAGGCCGGTGCAACCCGCATCGAACTCAGCGAGCAGCTTGGCGTGGGAGGGATCACTCCGTCGCTCGAGAGGTTGTCCGATATTTTGAACATGGCTGAGGTGCCTGTGATTGCGTTGATACGCTGTCGGCCTGGTCATTTTGTTTACACAATGGCGGAGCGGAAAGAGATGCTTCGTCAATGCGAAGCCTTTTTGGAACGGGGCGTTCATGGAATCGCCGTGGGAGCCATCGGGCCGCGTTCAAGCGACGCATGGGAAGATCTCGATTGGGATTTTTTAGAATCGATTGCAGGTCGGTTTTCGGGACGAGAGTTGGTGGTACATCGCGCGTTCGACGTCGTCACAGACCCGATCGCGGCGGCGATAAGACTGAGCTCGACCGGTTACACTCGAATTCTTACCAGCGGTGGGCCCGACAAAGCCTCGGAAGGACTTGCAACTCTCCACGCATTGCAATCGCTCTGCTTGATCGAGATTCTACCTGCGGGAGGGATTGGATCGCACAATGCGGAGATGATTTTAAAAGCAACGGGTTGCACCCAACTCCACGGTTCCTTTCGAAGTCCCAGCAGCCTATCCAATCCTATCTCTCCACCGGATCCAAGTGAAATTGCCAACGTACTCCAATGCCTCCATCGAATATGATGCAACTACCCGACTTGATTCCGGTTCAGCAAACGTTTCCAAAACGGCCCGACGCAGACTTTGTCTCGATCATCCCCGCGTCGCTCGCGTCGTTTCGATCGCAGATTCAGGAAGGCAGCCGCATTGCCATCGGTGTCGGAAGTCGAGGGATCACTGGATATCGGGAACACATCTGGACAGTGATCAAGACACTTCGATCTTGGCGGGCTGAGCCGTTTCTCTTTCCGGCAATGGGGAGCCATGGTGGGGGGACCGATGCAGGACAGCGCGAAGTGTTGGCCAGCTATGGCATCACCGAAGAGACGATGGGGTGCGAGATCCGGTGCTCCATGGAGGTCGAAGAAATCGGAGGCACTTCGCAAGGCATCGCGGTGGTTTGCTCCTCGGAAGCCCTGCGAGCCGATGGCATCTTGCTCGTGAATCGTATCAAACCGCATACGGACTTCTTCGGTAGTCTAGGAAGTGGATTGGTGAAGATGAGTGTGGTGGGATTGGGGAAGCAGGTGGGTGCCACTCGCTTTCACTTGGCCGCGATGCGTCTCGGATACGAACCAGCTCTGCTAAGCATTGCAGACCATATGCGTCGTCATACTCGGCTTCTGGGTGGGATTGGTTTGCTTGAAGGGGAGTGGCATCAAACGGTGGAGATCCATTCCGTCCAAGCGGACGAGATGGTAGATCGTGAACGGGAACTGTTGGCAAAAGCCAAGGTCATGATGCCCACGTTGCCCTTCGACACAATCGATTTGCTGATCATTGATCGCATTGGCAAGGACATCAGCGGAGCGGGCCTTGATCCGAACGTCACCCAGCGAAGTATCCACGGGTATAGTAGCCTCCCCCTTCCACCGGATGAGCGGAGACCGTTTGTAAAGAGGATCTACGTCCGAGATCTAACCGATGCGACGCACGGAAATGCGATCGGAATCGGAATGGCCGACGTCGTCAACAGCCGGTTGCTCAGCAAGCTCGACCGAGAGAAGACGGTACGGAACGCATTGACTGCCCTCACTCCCCAAAGCGCCAAGATTCCTATTGCGATGGACACCGATCGGGAAGCGATCGAGGCCATGCTCGCATCCCTTCCCATCGAGGACGTTCGCACAGCGAAGGTGGTTCGAATTGCCAACACCTTAGAACTAGGCGAGATGGCAATATCAGAAAATCTGTTCGCGGAGGCTCTGCATGCTGGGAAGGTCGAACCGAGTTCGACGACATGGCCCGCCCTCGATGTGTGAGCCGCCCTTACCCTTTTGTCGCTTTGACCAGGAATGTCGGATTGGCGGCTTCCAATCGCAGGCGTTCCATTTGGCAATTGCCTCGCGAGATTTGGATCATCCAAAGCTGGGGTTCGACCGCCAATTTGTGTGTGAGCAACTGTTGGAGCGCCACCACGTTGTCCAAGCTCATCATGTTCGCAACGAGGCAGCCTCCTGATTGCAATCGCGGCCAAGCCTGCTCGACCAAATCGGTTACGGCCCGACCCGTGCCGCCTACGAAAATGGCTTCTGGGTCAGGCAGATTTTGCCAAGCTGTCGGTGCTTCACCGAGGACAGGGACGACGTTTTCCACGCCGAACCGGGCTGCGTTCTCCAAGATCAGTTCGTAGTCTTCGGGGTCCATCTCGATCGCGTACGCTTTGCCATGCCGAGCAATTTGGGCAGCCTCGATCGAGACTGAACCACTCCCTGCACCGATGTCCCAGATGATCGAAGTCTCGCGCAGTTTCATTTCGCTTAGCGCGATGGATCGGACTTCGCATGGAGTGACCAATTCCCGTTTTGGTTTCGCCTGTCGAAAGACTTCATCGGGATTGCCGAACAACCGAATGCGTGAGGATTCGGCTGGTTGGTCTGGTACACCTTTTTGGCGAACCAGAACCATCACATTGAGAGGAGAGAACTTTTGGTTCACGATATCCGACAGTTTGCAGCGGGTGACCCGTTCGTCGGGTGAACCCAAGTTTTCGCAAACGTAGGCGGTGAAGTAACCGATACCTTTGGCCATCAGAATTTCGGCCAGCCGAGCTGGTGGAATTTCTTCGGAGGTGAAGACTCCGACTTTCTCTGCGGAACGGATTCGTTCGACGACTCGTTCGATCGGTTGGGATGCAACGTTGGTCAAGTAAGCTTCGTCCCAGCTTTCTTTGACTCGCGCGAACGCCAACTGCATGCTGCTCACGTGCGGAAGGACTTCAAAGCGATCTTTTCCTAGGCGATCGCAAAGGAATCTTGCGGTGCCGTAAAACAAAGGGTCACCGCTGGCAAGCACTACCGTAAGGCCGGACGCGCGATCCACGATGTTTGCTAGGCGGTCCAAATCACCGCCTACGGTTTCACGGGATCCTTGGTATTCGGGAAACTTCTCGAGAAGAAGTGCCGAGCCGATGAGGAGCGAAGCGGAGTGAATGAGGTCGGAGGCTTGTTTGGTTAACCCTGCAGCGCCATCGTCGCCAATACCGATGATCCAAATTTTGCTATTCATTGAGAGCTCGCGATTATGTAGGGGTTGGCGATGGATAGTGGGATGATCCGGAGTGAATTCACGATCCGGGGTACTGTCGACAAAATTCATAGACCGCCATCGTGGTAGCGGTCGCAACATTGTAGGAATAGGGACGGCCATAAACGGGGATCTCCACGACTCGGTCGAGACGATCCAGTTCTTCTTGGGAGAGTCCTTCCCGTTCGCTGCCAATGACCAGCGCGGTTTTGGGAACAAAGGGGAATGTATAGAGACACTCCGAGTGGGTCGTCTGCTCCAATCCAACCCGTTGATAGCCTTCTGTGGCAAGATGCTCTAGGGTCGGTGCGAGCGAGCGGCGTTGCACAATCTCGACCACTTCGACGGCATCGCGCGCAATTTCTCGATCCACGCGTCCGGGGCCACATTGAATGATTTTTGTGATTCCAGCGCAGCCCGCGAGACGTACGATGCGGCTCAAGTTCACATTGCTCCGCATCGGGGCTAGGACGAGAACTAACTCGCGCGGCTGCGCAAGTTCTGTCGGTGGCTTGTGGCGCACATGCTCAAATCGCCTCATGACACCCATTCATCCAATCGTTGAAGAATCCCTCGCAAGAGTTCGCGGTCCGATTCGGGTCGGAGCGAGGCACCTTTGGGTTGCGTGTCGCTGGCGATGACTCCTCGCATTTGCAAAAACATCGCGCAGTTGTGTTTGTAGGCTGGGACGGGATTTCGAAATGCGAGGAATCCTAAGTACTGCAACCAGTCATTGATTTCATAAAAACGCCGGTCCCCTTCGAGCCAATAGCGATCCCGTTTGGCGAAGGCCTCGGGGTAGAACGCGGAAAGCCCGAGCAAATAATCGCTGCCCCACTGCACCATATCGATGGCTAGATCATTGCCGGTATAGATTTTGAAGTCGGGTCGGACGCGATTGCGTATCTCCAGGCGTTGCCATTCCAGATCGCGAGATAGAGACGAGTGCTTTATGCCGGTCAAGGTCGGCAACTGAATCCATTCGGTGAAGAAACCGAGGTCATAGATTTCGCCAAACGGGACAAACATTTTCCCTAGCTCGAATCCGATGACTTCCTTTCGCTCCGCGCAGACTTTTTCGTAAAGGGCCATGCGCTTCGGTGCATCGAGTTGTGCAAGCCCCGTGGATTGGAACAAAATCGGGATGCCTCCGGCGGTCTCGATGCGATCGCTTTCGTTGAGATAGTTCGAGAGAAGATCGCCCTCGAGATCTTGAACGAATGTTCCCGCCACAAAAGATCTACCTGTGGCATGCTGCTGAACAAATGCCAAGACCTCGTGGCGCGAGGAGCGGGACAGGAGATTGGCAAAGCCGGTGTCCATGTTGACGGCGGGTGTAAGTCCCGATCGCCAAGTTCGTTCCAGGCCGTTTGCGTAGGAGTCGAAGTCGATTTCACCGGTCGGTTTAAACGGCAGCAGCACGGCGGAGATGCCAGTGATGGGGCGTTGCGGGATGACGCTGGGGATGGTGGCCATGAGAAGTTCCGGCACTGAAGGCTTCAAACGAAAGCCCCATTATGCAGGAACTCAATGAGAAACAAAGGCCGGCAGATCAACCGTAAATCGGTTTGCGATCGGCCGTCGATTCGGCGGCCCAATGGAAATCGACGACGTCTGGTTGATCCATCTGCCATGTGTAGAAAGCAGGCGTATCGTCGATGACGGCGGGGAAGTCGACGATTCCGTCGTGTGCGGAGCGGAGAATCACTCCCAGACCTTCCAGTTCGCTGACATAGTCATCAAGGTGCGACGACTCATTTTTCAAGTCCTCTTGGATCTCGGTGATTTCAGCGTCGTATATCTGGAAGCGTGCTTTGCCGTCGTGCCGGCGGAGCATTCGGCGGAGATTGGATTTCCTCTCCGTCAATTCTCGGTGCGACAGAGCGATATCCGTGACGATCAGCCGCAGCAGAGGAAGCATCGCTCTGGCTTGTTCGATCGAGAAGACTTTTTTGTCGTTGGTGCCCATGGCTCTCGCCCCCCTCGCGGATGGTTTCCTGATGTACAGACGATACCGACATCTTAGGAAAAGGAAAAGTTCACTTGGACAGGCTGCTCTCACAGCGAGCTTTCATGCGGACGTGAATCGCACCGTACGGAAGCCTTTAAGGTGGAATGGTTTTGCATTGCAAATCCGCCTCCGGGAGACTTCGACTCGTTTCCTACTTCAATTCTTGCTTGAGAATTCAAGCATTCAATTGCTGACCGTCCCAGAAAACCGGAAAATTCGAACCGATCGTTAGGGTGAATTCGTTACAAACATCCTCGACAATTTCAACGTTGACCTGCTTTTTTCGCCTTACAGCCCCCGAAACGAGCGCTAGGTCGGCGATTTGAGCGATCCGACGTGGTATTCCTTCTGCTAATTCTTGGATTCGAGTGATCGACTGTGCATCGAAAATCTCGGGATCCCCTCCCACAGCGGAGATGGTTAACTCAAAGTACTCAGCGACCAGTCCCAGATCCCACGGGGGCAAGTCCATCCGGAGATCGCTTTGCTCGATTACCCATCGAGGCAGATCGACCAGGGATTCTTCGTCCAAGCTCAAAAGGCTGGTCACACCAGGAATACGGGAAAGCCTCGCAAAGAGTTCGAGTTGGGCCTCGGTGATGGCGCTTGTTTCGTCGAAAACGAGGATGGTGTGATGACCAACGGTTCTCAAGCTCATCACCATGTCGCTAATGCGCAACACGTTTTGCTCGATGGAACCGACACCGATTGGGCTATCCGGGTCAAGTTGCTCAAGGGCTTGGCAGGTGAGATCGAAGGGAGTTTGCCCGAGCAATCGGAGCAGGCATGGGTGCTCGTTGGTCGTTTGAAACACACGAGAGTGCACCAAATGCTGAAGCAGTGTGCTTTTACCCACACCGCTCGGGCCCACGACTAGGCCCAGCTTTTTCCGTTGAGCGACTAAAAAGTCTCCTCGGGCCAATGCTTCCTCGACGGAACCAGCCAAGAAAATATCGCGGAAGGACTGTGGAGCGCCGAAGGGATTCGTCTTCAGTTTCCAGTAGCGGAGATAACTCATGAACGCCTCTGCGGTTTGAACGTATTTTTTGGTAAAGTTCGGCACGAACGCTTGCAGTGCATGACGGAAATCTGACAACTGGGAAGTTTTCGCGGGAAGATCTGTATTTTCTTTGAAGATTTCTTCGACCGATGGCCTGCCGCACCCCTTCGCATTACACTCGGTAAGCATGATCGGTCCCATATTTCAAAGAGAAACAGCGACGCTTCCTAGGCGGAGCCGTCACTATGTCAGCCGAGTGGTCTTCGCGCTGATGACCTTCGGCATCATTTGCACGACTTGGTTGCTGCTGGCTGGGATTCAGCCGGTTCAAAACCCGGGCGATCTCGCGCGCTTTGGCGTCCTCATCTTTCAGCTCATCGCACCCTTCCAGCTCCTAGTGCTTATGTTCACGGCGGCGCTGGCTGGGACGACGGCGGTCAGTCACGAAAAGGACAAACAGACGATCATCTTGTTGTTGATGACGTCTCTCACGAATGCGGAGGTGGTGCTGGGGAAAGTCGGCGCGGGACTCTTGGCGTCCTTCAACGCATTCTTCGCTTCTCTCCCAGTACTGTTTATGGTGCTGCTTCTCGGGGGTGTTTCGGTCGAGCAAGTCGTCGCGTGCAGTTGGGTAACCGCTGCAGCCTTGTTCGCCAGTGCGACGCTTGGAGCTACGATCGCTTTTTGGCGCGAGAAGACATTCCAAGCCCTTGCAGTGACCGCGCTTCTCCTCGCATTTTGGCTCGGCCTCGGGGAGCTTGTGGCATCAGGCTGGATTTCAGTCCTTCCCGCCCGGTTTGCCATGCTCTTCAGCCCGCTCCGCGCGGTGCTCGATATATGCCAGCCGGTTGCCACGCAAGCCATTCTGGAAGGGGCGAATTGGAACAATGCTTGGTGGTCCGGTGGGGTGATTCTCGGGCTAGGAGTTCTCTGGCTCTTTATCTCCATCGTCATGCTTCGCGTTTGGAACCCATCGCGTGAACGACGCCCTGTCAGTCATGCGTCTGAATTTTCGGAACCAGATGTTGCGCCAGAGTTTTTGCAAGGTGCAACGACGGAGCGTGTCGTGAAGGCTTGGAAGAGTCGAGCCCCTCGAACGGTCTGGAACAATCCGATCTTGTGGCGCGAAATGAAGACTTGGGCGTATGGCCGCAAGATCGTTTTTGTCAAAGCGGCGTACTTGCTGTTTGCCGTGGTGATCGGAATGGGCCTGTATCGCATGGTCGATAGCGGTGCCGCGTTGGTATCCACGACCTACCAAGAAGAATTGGTTCCCGCGTCGGTTTCGCTACTGGCTCCCTTCTTTGTATTGTCGCTCATCCTGGTCAACGCATTGGCAGTCAACTCGATTACGAACGAGCGGGACGGGGGAGCGCTAGACTTGCTCCTCGTCACCGAGATCACACCTGCCAACTTTCTTTTGGGGAAGATGGTGGGGGTGTTGTACGTGACGCGCGAGATGGTGCTCGCGCCGCTGGCTCTCTGCCTGTTCCTTTGGTCGCAGGGGGGGCTCACGACGGAGAATTTGTTGTTCACAGTCGTGACCTTGCTGGTCATGAATATATTTGTCGCAATGTTAGGGATTCATTGCGGGATGATTTATTCGCAGAGCCGCGTCGCCATTGGCACGAGCTTGGGGACCGTCTTTTTCCTTTTTCTCGGTATCGCGGTTTGCATGCTGATCATGCTGATGTTTCGCGGGTCGTTCGGGCGTCAGCTGGCGCCGTTCTTGTTCATTATTCTCGGAGGGGGGACAGGTCTGTATCTGGCTTTGGGATCGCGGAATCCATCACCAGCGATCACGCTCAGTTCGTTCCTGTTGCCGTTTTTGACGTTCTTCGCCATCACTAGTTTCTTGCTGCGCGATCAGGAGATGACGGTGTTTTTAACCGTCGCGATTTCTTATGCGTTCGCCACCGCAGCCATGATGGTCCCGGCGCTGAGTGAGTTTGATTTTGCGTTGGGACGTGCTAGGACGTTGGATGAAGAATAGCGGGAACCCCGGTACGCTAGCTCCGAGGGTAGAAGGATTTTGAGCGGGCCGCTGCCGTCGCGTGTGCGAATCAGTCCTTAGCCCCCTACGTCGTCAGCTCGATAGTCTTCTAGGGCTTCTTGCCAAAGGGTGGGTGCATCGGTTGCGAGTCGCGCACCGACTTGGCCGATGACGTTCATGCACATGTAGTTGGCTCCACGAGCGGCGATGGCTGGGGAGTAACCGTGGGTTACGCCATACAAAAACGCACCGGCGAACATGTCCCCTGCTCCTGTTAGATCTTTGGGTTGGCAAGCGAAGGCGGGGACGTGCGTTTCCTCTCCTTCGTAGTGGACGAAGGCTCCGTGTGGGCCATCGGTTACCACGCAGTGGGGGACCAATTGTTTCAGCCGTTCGAACGCGGCCGCGCTGCTGGTGGATTGCGTGACTGCCATCGCTTCGGGGGCATTGCAGAAGAACAAGTCGCAGCTCTTCAGAGCTTCATGCAACGCCTCGCCGAAGACTTGTGGAACGAAGGCATCCGAGCAAGTGATCGCGATCTTGGTTCCCGATGCTTTGGCGCATTGGATAGCTTCGCGGATGGCATGTTGGCCGGTTGCTGGGTTGGCAAACACGTAGCCTTCGATGAAGAGCCATTCTGAATCGGCGATACGTCCAGCGTCGACATGTTTTGCGGCCAAGTGGCTAGAGACGGCCAAGCACGTACGCATGGTCCGTTCGGCATCAGGGGTGATGAGGGCAAGGCAGGTGCCGGTTGGTTCGCCGACGACGATCGGGTTGCCAATATTGATTTTTAGATCGTTAAACTCTTCGGCGTAGTGAAGACCGTATCGATCATCGCCGACGCAGCCGATGAAGGCGCCTCGTCCTCCCAATTGCGATAGTCCGATGATCGAATTGGCTACCGAGCCTCCGCTGACCAATCGAAGCTCATGTTCCTTGGTGGAAAGTTTGTCGAGCAATTGCTTTTGCTCGTCCGCTTCGACGAGCCGCATGGTACCTCGCTCGAACTGGAGAGACGCGAACTCTGCATCGGTGACTTCAATAAAAATATCGACAATCGCGTTTCCCAAACCGCAGACATGATAAGGACGCATGCACTCAGACCTATCTAGCAACCGCAATAACGAAATGTAACGAAGGCGTCAGTTTTACAACTTGGCCCGCGGATGTCGATGGAGCGGCACCCCGCTCTCACCGTTTTCGTTGGAATTCACTGCGGCTTTTTGCATCGAGCAAGGCTCGAGCTAAGAGATTCGTTCGGCTACCTGCGCGAGCCGTTGCCAGCAGAGATCTTCGCCGGCGGCTTCGAGGAAGAAGGCCGCGCGGTCGCGATCTGCGGCCGAATCGAGTCGGAATCGAAGCCCGCCTTTGGACAAGGCTTCTGGGAGGGGGATCCACTTCGATTGGAACAATTCCGGGTTGCGTCGAATGACCGCAGGGACATCGCATGGTTCGCGATGCAAATTGGCGTCTCGCAGTTTGCTCAAGGCCCGTGCAGCGCACATTTCGCCGACGAGCCCTAGTGTTTGGAGGGAGAAGCTCGGCTGAGAAGGAGTCATGAAACCGACGAAGTCCGCTTCAGGATTTGCCCAGCCTCGGGACACCAATCGATCCAGCAGTGTCGGGTCGGTGAAGGGGCACAAGGGGCTCGCAAAAACGATCCACTCGGCGGTGAAACGTTCGGCGACCTCTAACGCCCTTTCGGTGGGGCTGGCATGGACGCTAGGGATCCAGCGAGCATGGCAAAGGCCTGCTTGGGAAATACGATTGCGATATTGAATCGGACCGGTGACAGCGATGGTGTCGATAAGAGTCGATTCGGCCAATCGCCGCACGCACCATTCCAGCAGAGTCAGCCCATCCAATCGCCGCAATGCACCATCGATGCGCGTGACATCGGGTGTGTTCGTGTCATCACAGATCGCCAAGTCGATCAATGCGATCGTCTGACGTCCATAAGGGGCGCGGGACGTGTAGGAGTCCGTTGTGTTCGCAGCCATACATAAGCTCCATGCAATTGGAAATGGCGGAGAGGAATCGCTCTAAATCAAGATGCAAGTGTCACGGTGTAACTGCTCATCCTAGTCAAGCAATCTGGCTCGCTAGCCAAAGCGTGCAAGCTTTCTGCAATGTATCCCTCACCGACACCCCACGCAACTATGCGAAACGAAAATTGACACAATGGCAGTGGTCGATGCTAGCTATTGCTGATTGATAATCGACCATGTGGGAACCCCCTGTCGCGAGAACTCCGGAACTTCGTTGTCCCTGCTTTACTTTCGCTCAAAGCTGTGCATACTTGCTCCCCCTCCTTCGAAAGGTTCGGTACTCTTCTTCCCTTTTCGATTCACGACCGCATGGCACACGACTGGACAACTCGCCTCTCTGTTGCGGAGGTCTCCACCTTCCGCTGGAGTTTCGAGGAAGATGTTCTTCGCTATCGCGACCACGGTTACCAGGCGATGGGTGTCTGGCGAATGAAGCTGGCGGACTATGGGGAATCCAAGGGGGCCGAGTTTCTCGCAGAGCAAAACATGCGTGTCTCGTCGTTGAACTGGGCAGGTGGCTTTACAGGGCATGATGGCCGTTCGTTCCGTGACTCCATGCACGATGCGCTCGATGCGATCGAGACGGCTGCCTTGCTCAAAGCGGACTCGCTGGTGATCCTTGCTGGGAGTCGATCGGGTCACACTCGCAATCATGCCAAGAGGTTGCTCACCCAGGCATTGAAGGAGTTGTCCGAGGCAGCATCAGCGGTCTGTATTCAGCTGGCTGTGGAACCGATGCACATCGGCTGCGCGCAGGACTTTACTTTCCTCACGTCCATTCCAGATACGCTCGATGTGATTGCCAAGATCGCGGCTCCGAACTTGGGGATCGTCTTTGATAGTTATCATCTCGGTCAAGACGAAAACGTCATCGATTGGCTCCCCGCCATCGTGCCTCTGGTTCGATTGGTGCAATTGGGTGATGCTCGAAGTGCACCGATGGGTGAACAAAACCGTTGCATGCTCGGCGATGGTCGGCTGCCCATCGGTTCGATGATCCATTCGCTGGAATCGTGCGGCTACAAAGGCTACTACGAAGTCGAACTCGTCGGTGAAGATGTCGAGCATTACGGCTACGACAAACTCCTCACCGATTCTCGCCATCGGCTCGAGCAGTTGACCCGAGCTATTTAGGGACTATCCGAGAACCATCGGAAGGTGCGGCTAACGCCAGAGCGGTTAGTTTTGGAGCCAAGCAGGAAGGGCGCCGAGTCCCGGTAGTTCGATCAGTTGCACCTTCTCGATGGATTGAATCGCGAGAAGCTGTTCCAGTGCAATCTTAGGTGGTACACCATCGAGGTTGAGTACGCCGATCGCGTGCCCGCCCGGCTGGTGGCTCGCCCGTCCGACCGACATCTGCCCGATGTTGACTTGATGTTGGCCAAACACGGTACCGACCCGGCCGATGATTCCGGGAACATCGGTGTGGGTGAAGAAGAGCATATGCCCATCGAGATACGCTTCGAGTCGATAGTCATCGACCGATATCAATCGGGGCATATTGTTTCCGAAGACGGTAACTCCTGCTTTGAGTCGCTGGCCACTGCCATAGACTTCTGCGGAAATCGACGAGGTAAAGGCTCCGAGGTCGCGATTGCGGTTCTCGGTGAGCTCGATTCCTCGTTCGCGAAGGAGCATTTCCGCATTGATGATATTGACGTCCTCGGACATAGCTCGCTCGAGGAGTCCGGCACAGAAGGCGGCGGTGAGGAGTTTGGTGTCTTTGTCCGCAACTTCGCCGCGATAATTGAGCTGGCACGAACTGATGCTTCCTTCGTGCCACTGCGCCATGAGAAGTCCCAATCGATAGGCGGCGTCTAGATTTCCACGGAGGGATTCCAACGTTTTGGGGTCGAGCGCGGCGACATTGACTGCGTGTCGAATCTCCCCGGTTTTAAAGAAGTTGATCAAGAGTTGAATCCCCTCGATCGCGACTTGGGTCTGTGCTTCTTCCGTGCTTGCTCCCAAGTGCGGGGTGCAAACGACCCCGGGCATACCGAATAGCGGGCTCTTCGAGCAAGGTTCTTCTTCGAATACGTCGAGCGCTACCCCAGCGATGATCCCTTGTTGAAGTCCTTCGACGAGGGCTGCCTCCTCGTAGATTCCTCCGCGAGCGCAGTTCACCAACCGAATTCCTTTTTTGAGAAGGTGCAGCTGCTTTCGATTGACGATGTACTTGGTTTCGTCGGTGAGGGGAGTGTGGACTGTCAAGTAATCCACTTTGGGCAAAATGTCTTGGACGGTATTTACCTTTTCGATACCCAGTTTGACGGCCTGTTCATCGGAGAGGAACGGGTCGAATGCGATGACTCGCATACCGAATGCCAGGGCTCGCAATGCGACTTCGCGACCGATGCGTCCCATCCCGATCACTCCCAGCGACTTGTCGGCAAGCTGGGTTCCCATGAAGGACTTGCGATCCCAGCGACCTTCGATGAGGCTTTGGTAGGCAGGAGCCACCGAGCGTGAAAGCGCCAACATCAGTGCAAAGGTGTGTTCGGCGGTACTGAGTGTATTGCCTGCGGGGGTGTTCATCACGACGATACCGAGACGCGTTGCGGCATTCTTGTCGATGTTATCGGTACCAACTCCCGCTCGGACGATCGCGCGCAGACGCTTGTTTCCCTCGAGCGATTCTGCGGTGATTTTCACACCGGACCGAACGATGGCCCCATCGAACTCGTTGAGAGACTTTCGCAGTTCCTCACCCTTGAGCCCGGTTCGGACTTCGTACTCAAAACCAGGTTCGGCATTGAGCAAATCAAATCCTTCTTGTGCAATCGGATCGAGAACAAGAATGCGATAGGTCATGGGAGGTTTTCTGGTTAGCAGTCGGATTCAATTCAAGTCGTGAAGGAGAAGAGCGACCGCGAGATTGGTCGCTCTGGATGATTGCAGTCTCTACGCGTGCTTCGATGCGAAGTCTCGCATGTAATCAGCGAGCGTTTGAGCGCCCTCCATAGGCATCGCGTTGTAGATGCTGGCTCGGATGCCGCCCACGCTGCGGTGACCTTTGAGCGAATCGAGTCGATGGGCTTTGGCGCCATCGAGGAACGCTTTTTCGAGTTCTTCGGTGGGGAACCGGAAAGTAACGTTCATCAGGGATCGATCCTCTTTGCGAGCGTGTCCCAAGTAGATGGAGGGAGATGCATCGAGCGCATCGTAGACCAGTTTGGCCTTCTTTTGGTTATGTGCGTACATGGCATCGAGTCCACCGATGGTCGATTCCACCCATTCTGCGACCAATCCCAGGACATAGACCGCGAAGGTAGGAGGCGTATTCCACATGGAGCCTTCCTTCGAGTGGTTGTTGTAGTTGAGGTAGCCGGGCAATTGGTCCGACGAACGGGCGAGTAAATCGCGGCGGATAACGACGACGGTGACCCCCGCGGGGCCGGCGTTCTTTTGAGCGCAGGCGTACATCAAACCATACTTTTGAATATCGACCGGGCGGTACAAGAAATCGGACGAGGAATCGCAGACCAAGGGGGCAGGGGAGGTGAGATCATTTGGGAATTGAACTCCCTGGATAGTCTCGTTGCTGGTGATGTGGACGTAGGCTGCATCCGGCGAAATCTTCAGTTCTCCGTCGTTCGGCAACCGGTCGTAGTTGGTAGCGGCGGCGTCGTAGAGGACTTCCGTGGCGCCTTCCTTTTTCGCTTCGGCCAGTGCGTACTTGCCCCAAGACCCGGTCAATACGTACTGGGCGGGACCTATTTGTCCACGCAGAAGGTTCATGGGGATCATCGAGAACTGGAGTCGCGATCCCCCTTGCAGGAACAGAACGTCGTACTCGGCGGGGATGTTGAGCAAACGGGTCAACCGTTCTTTCGCCGCGTCCTGGATGGCGATGAATTGCTTGCTCCGGTGCGAAATCTCCATGACCGAAGCGCCGCAACCGGGGAGGCAGAGCATTTCGTCCCGAATGCGTTCCAACACAGGAACTGGCAGTACAGCCGGGCCGGCAGAGAAGTTATAAAGTCGTTTTTCCATGGTTTCTGTTATCGAGCGTTCGTCGGCGTCGGATGTTCGGAGTAGTTCTCGGTTTTCCCGGTGCTGGTATTGCATCGCGGTTGCGGCTTTCGGGGCCCAGCAGGAAAGCCCGGAATTTTACGGCCATTTTCACTATTGCGGAAGGACTGATCCTTTCCGCTTCATGAATCGAACTTATGTGTCATCCTTCGCGAGTCACTCGTTATGAATCACCGTAGTACCCGCGATGTGGTCGTGGATCTTCAAAAGCATGGACGGCTGATCGAGATCACCGACCCGGTCTCCCCTCATTTAGAGATGGCGGAGATCCAGCGACGGGTCTATGAACGGGGAGGTCCCGCTCTCTTGTTTAGCAACGTCGTCGGTTCTCGCTTCCCCATGGCGAGCAATCTTTTTGGTTCGCTCGAACAAGCCAGATTTCTGTTTCGCAAGACGATCGATCGGGTCCGGCGCGCGATCGAGCTCAAGATCGATCCGACAGCTTTGTTTAAGAATCCGTTTCGCTACGCGTCGGCTCCCTGGACGGCTTGGTCGATGCTCCCCAAGCCGGTCCGATCCGGGCCCGTGCTCGCGCATTCCCTCCCCTTGAGTGAACTGCCTCAGCTGGTCTCGTGGCCGCGAGACGGAGGGGCCTTTGTCACGTTGCCCCAGGTTCTCAGCATGGGGATCGAGACGAGTCTCATGAAGGCCAATCTAGGAATGTATCGCATCCAGCTGTCGGGGAACGTATACGAAAAGGACCGCGAGATAGGGCTTCATTACCAGTTGCACCGAGGGATTGGTGTCCATCATCAAGCTGCGATGGCAGCGGGCAAGCCGTTTCGAGTCACGATCACGGTAGGAGGGACGCCAGCGATGACTCTCGCAGCCGTCATGCCTCTTCCCGAGGGCCTTAGCGAGTTGACATTCGCGGGCGCCCTGGCGGGCCATCGCATCCCGATGGTCACGCATCCCTCGCATGCCCCTATCTATGCGGACGCCGATTTCATGATCACGGGCACGATCGATCCGGAGAGAACGAAGCCGGAAGGTCCATTCGGGGACCACTTGGGTTACTACGCAAATGTGCATGAATTCCCGTTGATGCGAGTCGAACGCGTGTCGCACCGACCCGGGGCCATCTGGCCATTTACGGTGGTCGGGCGTCCACCGCAGGAGGACACGACGTTCGGGGAACTCATTCACGAGTTGACGGGCGATGTCATTCCGACTGTGTTGCCCGGCGTAAAGGGGGTTCACGCTGTCGATGCTGCGGGAGTGCATCCTCTGTTGTTGGCGATCGGCAGTGAACGCTACACCCCTTATCGACGACCCGATCGTCCGCAAGAGTTGCTGACGCAGGCCAACGCTATTCTCGGGCAAGGGCAGTTATCCCTTGCGAAGTATTTGTGGATAGCAAATCAAATAGATGCACCGGAGTTAGATATTCACGATATTGCCTCCTTCTTTCAGCATATGCTCGAACGCGTCGACTGGTCGCGGGATCTGCATTTTCAGACTCGCACCACGATGGATACGCTCGACTATAGCGGGGAGGGATTCAATCAGGGCTCGAAGGTCGTCATCGCGGCGACGGGGGCAAAGAAACGTAGCTTGCTCCAAGACGCGACGCAGATTCCCAAGCTCCCCGACACGGTTCTATCTGCGAAACTTGCCTTGCCAGGTGTGGTTGCATTGCAGGTTCGTCAGGGGCTATCGCTGCGATCCCTGGCGGAGAGCCTCGATGAGTCCTGGGAATCGCAGAGCGGGGAAGGCGTACCGTTGTTGGTGTTGACCGAAGACTGCGAGTTCGCCTCCAAATCGTTGAAGAACTGGCTTTGGGTAACCTTTACTCGAAGTAATCCCGCGATCGATATCGACGGGGTGCACGCCTTTACGGACTTCAAGCACTGGGGGTGCCGCGGCCCGCTCGTGATCGATGCGAGGATCAAGCCTCATCATGCCCCTCCCTTGGTGGAGGACCCCGACGTGAGTGCGAAAGTGGATGCAATGGCCGCCCGAGGAGGTCCTCTCTCCCAATTTCTTTAGGAGAGTGATTGTGGATTGGTGGCGGTAGCGATCTCGAGCAAAGGATCCCAATCCTGCGGGCCATAGCCTAGGTGCAAGTGTTTGTTCCACCCTTCGGCGTAATGCGATGGCGAATGGGTGATCTGGGCGACTTCGGCGTTCAAATCCAGCATGGTTTGAAGGTAGGAATTCATTTTCTGTGTGCTGGCTAGCCAATTTTGTTGCGATTGGTGGCATTGCAGCATGGCCAGCTTCGTTTCCATCACTTCGTCGATTGAAACGACATAGGTGGGGATGGCAAGGCGGTTATCGGGAGTTCGATTGCCGTGCGGTTGGGCATGGTAGAGAGCGATGTCGCCATCGACGGGTGGATGTTGAGGATCGGTTTGGTAGTTGGGAACCGAGCGGGTGAAGGCGGCGGTTACGGCCAGACGGCAGGCCTCCATATGATCTTCCATGTAATCGTGTCGGGCATGCGTGAGGACGATCGAGGGTTGCGCGCGGCGAACGACGGCGGCGACTTTGGCAAGATTTTCTCGGTTGTAAAAGACATCGAGGTCGTCGCAGATTGGTGGATAAAAGGTCGCTCCAAGAATCGCAGCCGACTGCTCTGCCTCTCTCAGGCGGATTTGGGCCGTGGTCGTGCGGTCGGTTTCGTTCGAGCCGCAGCATCCGTTGGCGATGTTCATGTAGTGAATTTCCCAACCGATCGTTCGCAAGCGCAGGAGTGTTCCGGCCGCGACGAACTCGATGTCGTCGGGGTGGGAAAAGAGGGCGAGGACCGATCGACGAGGTGCTTCGTTCGTTGACGTTGACGCTGTCATGGGAGAGACTGGGGGCAAGTGGGAGCTGCGGTGGGCGCGTTGCGAAGATGATATCCGAAATGCTTGGCAGAGTCGCCTTGCGTGCTGCCCTCAGCGCGCCAACGTCCGAGGGCTGCCCGTGTTCCAACCCGTGTTCCAACCCGTTTTGATTCGATCCCGTTTTGGTTCCTGTTCACTCGGATCTCGAAGCAGAGAAGTCTATGAGTTTGTTTGCCCCACCGATTGGTTTCGTCGCCGATACGCGACCTTTGATTTTGGCGAGCAGCTCACCCCGACGACGCGAACTGCTGGATCGATATGGCTATGCATTCACCGTCGTTGAGCCCGATCCCACGGCGGAGTGCGGAATCTGTTCTCGCGAGACGCCTCCTGAACTGGTCGCGAGGTTGGCATACCAGAAAGCGGCCAACGTGATTGACAAGCTAGATCGAGGATTGGTTCTCGGTTGCGATACGGTGGCGGAATGCGTGGGGATCGTTCTGGGGAAGCCTGAAAATCGAGAGCATGCGCGCGAAATGCTGCGCCGGCTCCGAGGCCGCGAGCATTCGGTTTACAGCGGCCTATGCTTGTGGGATAAGGAGTCGGCGAATCGCATCGTGCGCGTCGATGTCTCCAAGCTATGGATGGATGCAATCGGCGACTCCGATTTGGAAGCCTACCTCGATACCGATCAGTGGGTGGGGAAGGCGGGTGCGTTTGGATTCCAAGACGGCCCCGACTGGATCCACTTGCGGGCCGGCAGCCCGACCAACGTTGTGGGCCTGCCGATGGAGTTGTTGGCCGACTCGCTCACGCGGATGTGAACGTCCGATGGAGCTGTCCCGGGGGCAGCTTCACGAGTATGCGACCATCCACGCGGTATCGGACTTAGGATGCATCGGCTTTTCGGACGCATCTCTTTCGCCATCCCCATGCGCCGCCCGCCATTCCAAAACATCCCAGCAAAAGCATCGAGCTGGGTTCGGGAACCGCGGAGACGCTGAACGAAAGATCATCGACTCCCAATCCGTGATCGTTGCCAGCATCGTTTCGTTCGATCCAGCGAAGCCACAGCGAATCGCCCGTCGACCAATTCAGTCCGGCGATGGTCCCGCCCAAGCCTTCGACGCGGCCGCCGATATTTCCGTCCACTGCGGCTGCCGAGGCTGTGGCTACTGGAGAGGTGAAGTCGAAGTTCGAACCGGGAGCATTCCACGCTGCGACGGTGTCGAAGGCAGCCCCGAATCCATATTCGAAGACCATCGTCTGAGCGGTCGCGTTTCCGCCATTTCTCCACTGTTCCCCTGCGAAGCCGAGGGTGAAGGAGTCGATCGTCGAGCCTGTTTGATTTTCGAATTGAACGGCTATGTAACCCGCGACACTTCCCGTCGCTGGGCTGCCGAAATAAGTGCCACCGGAACCGGTGCTGCCAAGGGCTCGTTCGGACGAACCGGTCGCTCCAAAGCTGTAAAAACTACCGGTAGTGGTGCTGCCCGTACCCGGGAGATACGTGGGGACTGCAGCGTTTGTGGAATTGAAGAGAGACCAACCTGGCAAGGTGAGATTGTTGGACCAAGCAACCGCGGTTGTGCCGGTTGAGACCAGCGTGTTGAAGTCTTGCGTGTAGGTCGAGTTCAGGTCGCTAACGGTGATGCCCGCGCGAAGCTGGGGAGTCAGAAGGAAGTGTACCAATGCCCAAGCTGCCATCCAACGGAACGCAAATGCCGCTTTCATAGAAGTCTCCTCGTGATGATCGATCCAAGATGTAATGCGAGAGGAGTGACAATAGTATAGATGCTAGGCAAATAAAAAGTAACGGGGAGATGAAGATTGCATGAAGTTCGATGCCCGCCCCCTTAGCGGGCGCGATTGAGAAAGTTTGTCATCGCGAGCGCATCGAGCGGATCGAGGGAGCCGTCCATGTTGACGTCGACGAAATCGAGGGCCAAGTCGCGGTCGGGGCGAAGGATACGGGAGCCTCCGTTGTTGATCGCGTTGATGACGGCCAATGCATCCAGGGGATCAATCGATCCGTCGTCGTTTACATCGAACTCGTCCCCAACATTGGTCCAGAAAGGTTGGTCTTCCTCCGCGATCAAAATGTCCAAGACGGAAGCAATCACTCCGGGGCCCGACGCCGAAATCCGGACCGTCCGCGTCCCTTCCACAACGAAGTCATCGATGGTTTGAATCGGCACAGCGATCTGCGTCGCCCCCGCAGGAATTTGCACAGAGGAGGGGACCGTAAGCTCCGAGGGGCGATCTACGGATAATGCGATGGTGACACCCCCTGCAGGTGCAGGAGACCGCACGCGGAGAATCACGTTTCCCGATCGTTCGGAGGGGATGTCTTCGTTCAGCTGCTGTTTGCCTTGCAGGACCAGTTGCAGGGGTTGGTAATCCTCCACCGCCATTGCCAGGGACGCGCCAACATAGCGTGGTTCCGAGACGCTTAGTTGTACGTTTTGCAAACCGTCAAAGAGATTATCGTCCACGGCCGTGATACCGACATTCACAGAGGACTGGCCGGCAGGAATGGTCACACCGGTCGGCAGCGTTAACTCGGACGTATCGGAGCTGGTCAGCGCCACGGTGATCGCTTGCTGAGTATCGGTGTTCGACCGCGATACGGTCAGGATGGAAACACCTGCTCCTTCGTTTTCGCGAAAGCGGGTGCGCGTTGCTGACAATTGCAGGGTCTCGTGGTCGGTGACGACGACGGGCAGTGAATTGCTCACAAAGGTTCCCGCCTCCCCTCTTACTTGCACGGTGATATTTCCGTCTAGCAAGCTATCGTTGATGGCCTGAACGGGTGCTTGCACCGAAGTCGCTCCGGCGGGAATGGTCACCGACTCAGGCAGAGTGATTTCGGTGGTGTCGCTGCTCAGAAGTCGAACGGACAGAGGGGTGTTGAGCGGGAATCCAACTCGCTCAATGGTGAGGGTCGCCGCATTGGCTCCTGCATTTTCGGGTATCGACGATTTGTCAACTCGAAGGGTAAGCGATGGCGGCGCGGTGACTTGAACGGTGAACGTGCGCGTGGCTCGCCCGCCGTCGTCATCTTCGACTGCGATGGTTCCGGTAAAGGTTCCTATGCGATTGTAGGTGTGTTGACCGCCGAATCTTCCTCGGGTGAGCGTTCCAGGAGAACCGAGCGCCGTGATGGTGGCAGCTCCTCCTTCGACGGGCGATCCATCCCCCCAGTCGATGGTGTAGGAGAATCGTTCTGTGCTGGGTATCGGGGCATTGGGCATCCCAAATCCTGGGTCGGAAAAGACTCCAAGGTTTGGTAGGGAGATCGGTACACCAACTGGAGTGTTCGGGGCAGCGGGTTGTTCGAGCGTGGGGGGGACGTTCGTGTTGGTGACGGAAAAGGGATAGACTTTTTCTCCGTACCAAGATCCTCGAAGAAGAACGCTACCAGATAGGGAACCGTTGTCTCCATAGACATGATTGGCCGTGAGGTCGACGCGAGGGACGTTCAATTGCCAGCCGACGTCCTGCAACGCCGCGAGATCCAGACGCGTGGGAAGTTTGCGCTGACCTCCGGTGACCGACGCCGACAGGAGTGTCTGTTGTCCGCCGCTGACGAGGGAGTTGGCGAAATGATCCCCATCCTGCATCGGGATTGGGTTGACACCCGCGATCGCAACCGCGTTGGATCCTACAAATCCGGCCGGAGTCAATTTTGCATCGAAACTGGCGCTGAGGCCGAAGCCAAGCATGTGGAGCAGTTCGTGGGAGGCGACGGACGCGAAGTCGAATTCGTTGCTATCAAGGCCCTCTGTGGTCAAACCGAAATGCCAAGTATCGGTAGGGTCGAATACCAGTGAACCTCCCCAGGGGCCGAAGTCGGTGGGAGGGGTCGCAACGGCGCCTACTTGTCCACGATGGCGCACGGAATCGACGAACGCTTGCGAAGTGGCGGAGACGGAGAACCCGCCGCGATTGGCAATGGCGAGGGGAGCTCCCAGCGGTCGAGCTCCGACAAAGACCAAGATTTCGTTGGCCGCGATGGACAGGTTGGTGCGTGAATCGCTTGCGCCCGTCGTGGGATTCTGAAACTTCGCTGTCCACTGATTCCCGCTGCTGGGTTGTATGGCCTGCAGCGAATCGCTCCACTTCGAAGTGATCGAATCCGCCACCCGTTGCAGCGTCTGTCGCCGTGCGCTATCCGCAAAAAAGCCGGTGGTGTCGGTCGAGTAATCAAAGCGAAAGCGAAGAGGGCTCAGCGCTGGTTGCGAGGCGATGGTGCCTGCCGAGCTGCTCCCGTCCCCCCACTGAACGACCGCGGAAACTTGTCCTCCGAGCCCCGATGTGTCGTAGGGTTGGGAGAGTGGATAGACCGAGCCTTCCGCTGCCAATGGTAAACGGGATTCGAGCCACTCGATCTGGCCGATTCGCCTCTCGTTTCGCGATCTCATCTTCACTCCCTCGGTGTCGCGGTCGGTATTAGCCTCCGTATGTCAAAAGCCTATATTCGTTCGAAGGCTATCGACCTTTCCCTACATGGACGTGAAGGGGGCGTCTTCTCCTCTCAGTTGCGCGAGCGCGTTTCCGGCAGCTCTTTGTTCCGCTTCTTTTTTGTTGCGTCCCCAAGCCGGCGCGAATCGCTTGCCTGTGATTTCCGCAACAACCTGAAACTGCTTGCTATGATCGGGACCATGTTCGTCAACAAGCCGATACACCGGAGTCCCTTTAAGGTCCTTCTGAGCGATTTGCTGCAAGGAGGATTTGAAGTTTCCTCCATGATGGCCGTCCGCAGCGAGCCGAATTTCAGGCTCGATGTGGGTCAATATAAATTTGCGAGCAGACTCCAAGCCCCCGTCGATGAAAATGGCCGCCACGATCGCTTCAAAGACATCGCTGAGAAGCGAACGAGGCATTGCGGACTTCATCATTCCGCGTCCGACGACCAAGCATTCGTCGAGCCTGAGTTGCCTCGAAATCTTAGCGCAGACGCGACGCGAGACAACCACCGATTTGATCTTGGTCAATTCTCCTTCCAAGTAATCGGGATAGCTGCGAAAGAGACAATCGCAGACAACCATGCCGAGAATGGAATCCCCCAAGAACTCCATCCGTTCGTTGGATTGGGTTCGAGTCGATGCGACGCTAGAGTGGGTCAAAGCGGACATCAACACGGAAGGATCGCGAAATCGATAATCGATAATCGCCTGACATCGCTCCAGCTTCACTTCGGGGCTGGTCGTTTCGTCGAACGCTGGTATCTCCGGATTTTCCACTCCTCGCAACTCCTCTGACTTAGGGACAACTAGCCACGAAGCGCTCGATACGACAGGCAAGCCGCGGCGGCGCCAGAAGCGATTCGATCCGTGCAACGTGGGCGGGCTTCAAGTTGCCATGACGAGGAGTGCGAGGAAGAGGCCGTTGTGGAACAACGGCAGCTTCCTAGCCCAACTCGAGCAAACGCTAGCAAGCGGATCCTTTTTATTTTGGTGAAATGGGATGGGACGGTAAAGAGTTTATGGCTTGAGAAACTTTGACTTTCCTCGCAATTTTTCTGTCGGAACTGCGACAGTTCAACCGAGGGGTGAGTGGATATGAGCCCCTTTACATTCACACTGGAGAAGCTAGCAATCGCTGCGGTTGCTGCGGTCGTGGCGATCTTCTTCTATCAGGTAACCCGTAGCGTTCGAAGATTGGTCAAGGAGCGATGGCGTCGCGAGGCGGACGAGGCGAGTCAGCTTCAGCTACGACAGACCGAGCTGGCCATGACCTTGCACCAGAGTTTCCACGATCTCTCGCTGCGCCAGCAGGAAGCGCGATGGTTCGATGTGCAAGTCGTTCGAATCGATCAGGAGTCGACCGACACGCGGTCGTTTTATTTGATCGAACAAGGAGGGGAGCCACTCCCAGCCTTCCTGCCAGGGCAACACGTCTTGCTGGAACGCCCGTGCGGTCGCGGGGAAGTACCGGAGTGCCGTTGTTATTCGCTTTCGGAAGAAGCGAGGGCTGGATACTGGCGCATCACGGTGAAGCGTGCGAGTGACCGCGAGACGAGCGTGAGTCGCTGGCTCCATGACTCCGTTGTTGTGGGAGATCGACTCCGGGTCCGTGGGCCATCGGGAGCCTTTACACTCCAGAGTTGCACGGCGCGTCATGTCGTGTTTGCCAGCGCTGGGGTGGGAGTCACTCCCATGATCCCGATGTTGCAGCAAGCCATGCAGAGGCCGCATGGATCGATTCGCTTGTTTGCCCAGTTCCGGGACGTCGATCATGCCCCCTTTGCTGAGTACCTGCTGTCGTTTGCGCATCGATTTGCCGATTTTCCTGACGACCTGCGAATTCGGCTTTTCCTCACTCGCTTTCCGCGGGGAGTGAAAGGCGAGGAGGACAACGCGATCCAAGAAGGAAAGTTCAGGGCGGCAGATCTTTGCGAAGGGATCGACGCACTCGACGCGACAGATGTTTATTTGTGTGGTCCGGAAACCTGGCTACACGGCATGCGGACTGGTTTGCTTGACGCGGGGATCGCGAACGAGAATATCTACTTTGAGTTGTTTCATGCGCCGGCCAATGAATCGTCTCCCTCTACCAATCGGGATAAGAAGGAATTCGTTCCTTGCTCGGTCCACTTTCGGCAATCCAATCGCCTCGAAGAGTTCGCGACCGCGTTCCCGAGCTTGCTTGGGTTTGCCATCAAGACGGACATTCCCATGAACAGTGGCTGTAGGACGGGTGCCTGCGGCAGCTGCGCCGTCCGATTGCTCGAAGGAAAAGTCCGTTACACACGAAAGCCTCAGTATCCGCTCAAACCCAATGAGATCCTGCCATGCGTTTGCGTCCCGGATGGGAACATCGTCGTCGACGCTTGATCCCTGTCCAGCTTCAAGCGAACTCATTCGAGAATAGCGGCCCCATTCGAGGCGAGCATGATCAAGAAACGGTTGGAATGCTGGGGCGAGTTCGGAGCGAATCGAAGCAGCTTATAGACCCGTCCTAAGTTCGGTGCATCGATTTGCACAGATTTCATCCATGGGAGATCGATGCGATGCAGGGATCCGTCATCGCAACCCACGATCAGGTGCGTGGATTCGATCGATCGCGATCCGGAGGGGGAGGGCAAGCCCCTCTCCAGGGCGCTGACACTGCTCGGCAGCTTGGTAAATCGGACGAGCCGTCCAAGCTGAGGCTGCCAGAGTCGAACCGTTCGGTCTTCGCTCGCAGAAAGAATCGTTCCTCTCATGGGATCGGTCGATGGGGGGCCAAGCAGTAGCTGCCGAACAGGTGCGGTGTGATTGTCCAAAACTCGCATCCCATCACCGGTCATGGAGTTCCATAAATGGATCGTTTGATCAATCGCACCCGAGGCGACCGTTTGACCATCTTGCAAAAATGTAACAGTGGTAGCCGCAGAGGAATGTCCCGTATAACGCGCAGACGTCGCACCGCATTCCAGGTCATCGGCGATGCAAATCCCATCGGCACATGCCGCAGCCAATCGTTTGCTGTCCGGCGCCCAAGCGACTTCATAGATCACATCATGGGGTATTTCCCATCGCCGGAGAAGGGTGCGATCGGGAAGTCTCCAAACCTCCATGGAGCCTGACTCTCCTGGGATCCCGCCGGCGATGGCTAGCAGTTCTCCCGTCGCGTTCCGTTTCAGGTCGAATACTCGCTCGACACGTGTTTGGATTTGGGAAGGTTTCAGCGCATGGATTGGTGTAGAAGCGACCTGAGGGATAGCACTCGGGGCTTGCCACTCGAACAGTCCTGCCTCGGACGCCAAGAGTAACAGACCGCTCTCGCTCATCTGTTCGACGGCAACGAAGGGTAGGTTTCCGGCGCGCGGAATTGCGATCCCTCTCCAGGTTGGAGCGTCGCCGTCCGTTCCCCAACTGAGCGGTGCGAACCAGGCGATGCACCAAAGTGCTATGAGCACGAGCAGGCTCTTTCGGTAGCGTTGGATGCTACTCGATAGGTTAGCGACGGACATTAAGTGAGTTGGGGAATCCATTTTCCACCTTGTACCAACGGAATGGGACGTCCTTCAGGTGTGTTCAGTTCCTGATCGGGGTCGACTCCGAGCAATCTGTAGATCGAATAAGCCAGATCGGCGGGAGTGATGGGATGGGATCGCGGGCTCTCGCCGATTCGATCGCTCTCCCCAACGGTTTGTCCCCCTCGGATACCCCCACCCGCCATGACGACGCTGAAGACGCGAGGCCAATGGTCTCTTCCGCCCCGTGTGTTCAGTTTGGGTGTGCGACCGAATTCTCCCATGACCACGACCAGTGTTTCATCGAGCAAACCGGATTGATCGAGGTCTTCGATCAGCGCCGAGTATGCTTGATCAAACGTGGGTATCAATCCGACTCCCTCCTTGGCACCGCTATATCCATCTCGCAGAGAGAGCCGTAGGTTCTCATGGGTGTCCCAGCCTGGATATTGCACCGTCACAAAGGAAACACCTTGTTGCACCAGTCGTCTCGCGAGCAGGCAGCTCTGGCCGAACGTTCGAAGCCCGTATCGCTCGCGTGTTTTTTGGGGTTCTTGGGAAAGATTGAAGGCCTGTTGGGTGGAGGGGGATTGCATGAGTGCAAATGCCTCCCGCATGGCAGGGGGGATCGCTTCTCCGTTCTCGCTATGGTTCGTGAAATCGCTTTCTAGTCGCTGCAAGAATCGGTGCCGGCGATCGAGACGCTCGAGGGTGATCGGTTTCGGGAGAGCCAAATCGCGCACTTGAAAGCCGGCTTGGGCTGGATCTCCACCCGTTGCAAACGGTTCCGCATGGCTCCCGAGAAAGCCCGAGCCGACCGATCGAATCTCTGGAATAGCGATGTGAGAGGGGAGTTGGCCGGGCTGGCCACGCAAATGCTGAAGCACCGAGCCGTAGCAGGGATATTCTACTGCTGCAGGTTTGTAGCCGGTCAAAAGGTAGCGGTTGGCGAGACCGTGTTCTCCTAACGGCGAAGTGACTGAGCGGAGGATGGCGAGCTTGTCGCAAACCGCGCTTGTTCTAGGTAACCACTCCCCAATTCGGATACCCGGGACATTGGTGGCGATCGCCTGATAATCGCCTCGGACTTCGACCGGTGCTTCCGGTTTTGGATCGAACATCTCCAAATGGCTTGGACCTCCGTCGAGCCAAAGGAGAATGCAGGATTTGGCTGGCTTCGACTTCGCAGCGGGCATCGAGCTTGTCGTACCCGCATCGACTCGGCTCGAAGACGCATCGACTCGGCTCGAAGACAGGGAGTTGAAGGTTCCCAGCCCCAAAGCTCCGAAGTGAACCCAGGCCGCAGCGGATTGGATCAGCCCACGGCGTGAGAGCGGTTGTGGGCGGGAACGGATGGAGTAGGGATCTCGCGATTGCATGCGATGCTTCCTCAACGGGTTCGAAAGGCTTGGCTGACCAACATGGACCATAGAAAATCTTCCCATCGCCGACGTTCTTCTTGGGTGTCGGAATGAAACAATTCGTTGGACCATTCGGACCAATCGGAATCGGTCATAGGGCGTTGTACGGCGAGTCGATGGAATTCGTCGACAATCTCCCGCAACGGGACTTGTTCGTCCCGTCGAAGCTGCCATCTGTCTGCGATGGTTTGGATGGCGTTATCCAGGAGCGGACTGTTCAGCAGGTGCAGCTCGCGACGCAGGGTCGACTCGGTACGAGATGAATTTCCGCAAGCTTCAGGGCGAATGCATCGTCCGAGGATTTCAAGGGAGCTCGATCGAAGATTTCCGTCGATCCAGTCTGCGTAAGGGTTTTGGGCCGGCGTCGCAACCAGGGCAGGCGGAAGATCGTGCGCTGGAGTAGCATAGTGCTGTTGCAATCTGGCGATCGCAAGCATGTAGGATTCAGCGCCCAACGGGCGTGGGGCGGCCCGGGCGAGGAAGCGTTCCGTGAGGATCGTCTCCTCCGCGGATCGAGCGCGTCGCGCGTAGGTCCGGCTGTTGAGAATATACCGAATCAGGGGTCTTGCCCGGCATTCCTGTTGGAGGAAATAATCCGTCAGATGTTCGAGGAGTTCAGGGTGATTGCCAGGTGCGAGCGGGGATATCGCGTCGACGGGTTCGACGAGTCCGCGACCCATCAACTCGCTCCAAATCCAATTGACTTGCGCCTTGGCCATCAATCGATTCTCCGATTTCAGCCAATCCGCGAGCGGCAGTCGCGGGTCATCGTTGGCGAGGAGATCTGGTTGACCGGGAATCTTCGGTGCAGCGGGTTGTTTGGTGTCTTGATGGATGATCTGACCCGCTGGGTCCCATTTCACGATCGGCGCGGGTAGTGTCTTCGCAAAGATGGCAGCGAGTCCATGAAAATCGTCTTGGGTCCATCGATCGAGTGGATGGTCGTGGCACTGGGCGCAGGAGAGTTGGATACCTAGGAAGAAACGACCGAAGGCGTCTGCTCTGGCTTTGGGATCGGGGTAGGAACGTGTGAAGTGGGTGGCTCCCACCTCGCGAGCGTCTCCTAGCGCGAGCACCAGTTCCGTGGCCATCTCTGGAATGGGTGCGTCGTCACGGATTTTCTGATCGAGCCATCGAATGTGCGATTGGAATGCGTCTGGTTCGTTCGGAAGCGAGCGGACGCCGAGTCGTCGTGCCCAGCGAAAGACTTGGTACTGCGCGAACTCGTCGCTTGCCAGAAGCGTGTCGACAAGTTGGCTTCGAGGGGTCGGGTTCGACGACCTCAAGTAAGCGTCGCATTCCGAGAGGGTGGGAGCTCGGCCGAGTAGATCTAGATAGACGCGGCGGAGGAAGGAAGGCTCGTCGGTCGGTTCGATGGGTGGGAGATGCAGCTGTTGGAGGCGTTCGTTGATCAAACGATCGACCGCGTGTCCCTCGTCGGTTGGTTGCTGGCTCGAAGGGATGATGCTCGAATGGGGTGCATCGATTTGTTCCGAGAATGGGATCGCTCGTTGTCGAACCGCGACTTGATCGCGATAGCGTGCGAAGAGGGAATGGATTCCGTGTTGTCGGAAATGAACTGTATGGTGACGGCGATCGATCTCGACAGCATCGGGTTGGTCCGCTTGGAGAGCCGCGAAGGGGGTGACGTCCCGTTTCTTCCCAAGTTCATCCGTTGCGACCACGCGATAGGTAAGGGGTTCGGAGTCATCTTGGAATTCGAGTTCCAGCGATTGTAGAGACGCAGCTTCGTCGTCTGGACATCCTGCCTTCATCCAGGCTTCGATTGCACGCCAAGCTTCGTCTCCTTGGTCAATCAGAACGCCACCTTCGTGATCGAGCAATCCCGATGGCTTAGCCAGCAGAAGGCTCTTTTCTGGAACAACACGATGCACCCTCCGTCCCTGCAGATCGATCACGATGGTCGCATAGTCGGAATCGGGGCGCGAGCCGAAAAGAGAGAGCGCCATTCCGCCCCGACCTGCGGCGGCACCGTGGCAGGACCCCGCGTTGCACCCGAGTTTGGTGAGGAGTGGGACGATCTGGTCTCGAAATCCTGGCGTTTGGCCTGATTCCTCTGCGGAGGATTCGAGTGCCTCACCAGGATCGGATCGATCGTCGGCTTGCGTTAGGGGTGGAAAGAGAGCTGAGACGACGAACAGGCCAAGGCAGACAGTTACCGAAGCGATTGCAGTCCCATGCCTTGCATCCCGTTGAGTTTCATCGATTTGGTGCATCGATTGGTTTTTTGTCGTTCTGTTTTGGGCCATACTGCGTTGCCCACTTGCGGAAGTAGGATTGGGTTTTCGGGGTGCCGTAGTTTTCTATTTGTCCTGCATTGAGGATGGTGGTGGTGATGCGTCCTATTTCCTTTTGGGCTGCGGGGTTGTCCTGGAGAAAGGTCTCGAGTTTGGTTGCCGCTTCGACGATGCTTTCATCGCTCGCGTCGCGGCGAATCACAGGTTCAAGCCATGGGCGGAGGGAAGGGGGTTCCTTGGTTGCGTCGGAAGAAGTCCGTTCCATACGGGGCATGCCTTCGAGCGATTCTAGCGCCGGTACCTTGCCTCCGATTTTGGCGACGATGGATTGAAGGACTTTGGGAAGGTCGGCTTGCAAGCTGGGTTGGATCAACGCGTGGTTGGCAATGGTTTGGTTTTTTTCGAGAAGGAGGATCGTCAAGGTCGCTTTGCGATTCAGACCGTACGAGCCCGGGCCTTCGCGGCCATCGAGGGAGATACCAACGGGGAAATTCTTTGGGAAAGCATGCTGGCTACGACGAATGGTTGCCGTGGCATTCGTGGTATCGTCGTCGAGCCAGACGATGCCCGTTTGAAGTCCATCGGCGGCGCGCGACGCAGCGTAGTTTGCCAGAATGCGAGTGAAACCGATCGATTGGCGATTGAAGTCGTGGATGAAGATCAGCAACAGCGGCTTATCTTTAGCTCGAGCCAGGAAGTCGAATTTTTGATTTTCCAGGGGAGGCAAGGCGCCCAGGACCTCGAAGCCTTCGGCAGGTTCTCCTGGCTGGGGACCCGAGAAAATGGCTTCGACGGGAGGTTGGGGAAGAGTCTGCCGACGGGACTCCTGTCCATTCAGGCAGGCCGCTAGGAGGAAGGTCCATGACGCGCAGAGCAGGGAGAGAATGCTAGCAAGTGATCGCAGGATGGGTGGGAGGTTCATAAGAATTGTCGAGTCATTCAGTCTCGTGCGGAAAAAGAGGGGTAGTCCCGAGGAGGGAATGCGCGATTCGCAACGCGTCCAGTATAGCGGCAGCGTGCGAATTGCGATGGAAATGGGATGGGAAGCGGGGGCGAAGAAGCGAAGCGGGTGTTTTGTTGGATTCGTGTTCGTAGTCAATGCGGCTTGTTCCGCCCCGTGTGCTTCGTAAGAATGGGCCCGATCAATCCTTACCAACCAAGAACGGACTCGCAACGGTGGCTCGCAACGAACAACTGATTCGCCAGCACAAGATCATTCAGATCTTGGAGCGGAGACGATACGGCAGCAGCTTGGAAGAGCTGAGAGACGCGGTGGTGGAGGAGTTGGGTTTGACCTCCTTGCATGTCCGCAGCATTCGGCGGGATTTGGAGGCCTTGCAAGTGGCGGGTATGAATATCGTCACGGAGGATTTGGACACGGGTAAGGTTTGGAAGCTCAGTCGTGTTGACAAGGGGTTGCACCGTATCACGATCAATGCGAGCGAGCTCATCGCGTTATCGATGGGACGGGACTTGATGTTGCCTTTGGTTGGGACGCCGTTTTGGCAAGGGATCGAGGCGTTTTGGAACAAGATCCGGGAGCAGTTGCCGGCCGGGGTATGGGAGCATTATCAGAAGTACCGGCGAACGCTCCGGGTGCTGGGGGTTCCCGCGAAAACCTACGAGAAGCAGCAGGGGATCCTCAAAACCGTCAATCGAGCGATTTCGGAGCATCGGATTGTCGAGGCCGAATACGAGTCGATTGGCAAGCCGATTTCCACGAGGTTCCTGGAGCCGTATGGATTGGCGTTGTACCAAGGGAGCATTTATGTGATTGCGATGGAGGAGGGGCGAGACGTCGACAAGGACCCCGAGGATCGATTGAGGCACTGGAAGCTGGATCGATTTTCGAAAGCGACGGCTTTGGACCGGTGGTATCGCTACAACGAAGAGGTCGATTTGGAGGCCCACCTCGGCCAGAGCGTTGGGATTTTCCGCGGTGAAGACCCCGTGACGTACAAAATCAAGCTATCGACGCGGGCTGCCCGATGGATACAGGAGGAGCCTTGGCATTCTGGGCAACGGGTCGAGACGCTTCCTGATGGGACTTGCATATTGAGTGTTCCGGCCTATCAGGATCTAGAGATCATTCCCAGGGTCATGGCATTGGGGAAGGATGCTGAGTTGATCGAGCCCGAGTCGGCCCGGAAAGAGATCAAAGACTGGATCGCCTCTTTATCGGATATTTATCGGTAATCGGATTTTCGGGCATTGCCATCACAATGGGGTGGCAGCGGGAGGAATTGCCGAGGGATCCCGAGCAACTATTTGAGTATTCGGACCGTATTTTTTCGTTATGATGACGTACAGTTGAACTGAGAAGAGGCCGGATGCGTCTTCCACAGAGCAGTTCGCTAGGGGGAGTTGGTCAGGGATTGGGACCGCCCAGTTCAGCGGGAGTGGAATTGCGATTTGCCCCGTGGAATGCCCGACACCTTTCCGTTTCCCCATCCTCTCCAAACGGTAACGCCCTTTCGTTAGCGATTCATGGACACCACTAGGTTCGAACCAGCCGCAGACCGAAACAAAAAAGCACCGATCGCCGACGCGGTCGCCGTGTTGGCATTGCGAATTATTTTCATTATCGTCGCGGGTGGGGTGGGGACCATTTGGGCTCAATCCCAGGACTTCGACGGCTTTGGATCGCTGACCCCGTTTTTGGTTTTCAGCGGGGTATTGATTGTCGCTTTCGGGGTTGTCGCCATCGACATGCTGTTTCCCCGCAAGCGGATCGAGGTCATCTCGGCCATCTATTTTGGCTTGTTGATCGGATTGATGCTGTCTTACTTGCTCACGGTCGCCCTCACGCCGTTTCTGTTAGAAAACCGGTTCAAAGACTATATCAACTTGGGCATTTTGACGGTTCTGTGTTACATCTGTATCAGTCTGTTGTTGCAAACCAAGGATGACTTCCGTTTCGTGGTTCCCTATGTCGAGTTTTCGCGGGACCTCAAGGGTATGAAGCCTTTGATTTTGGATACCAGCAGTATCATCGATGGCCGACTGGCCGAGTTGGCCGATACGGGGATTCTCGATAGTCAGTTGGTGATGCCCCGTTTCGTTTTGCTGGAGCTTCAGAATATCGCCGATAGTTCGGACAAACTGCGGCGGGTTCGTGGGCGTCGCGGATTGGATATTCTCAATCGGCTTCGAGCCAGCGAGAAGTTGGACTTCATGATGTACGACCGGGAATTGCCGGAGTTCGCAGGCCAACCCGTCGACATGAAGCTTGTTTTGTTGGCAAAGCATCTGGACGGCAAGCTTGTCACGGGCGATTTCAACTTGAACAAAGTGGCCAAGCTGCACAATGTCCCCGTGATTGACTTGAACCAAATCGCCAGTTCCCTTCGGCCCCAATTCTTGCCCGGCGAGGGTTTTCAGATTCGGGTTGTAAAGCCCGGGGAGGGGCAGGATCAAGGAATCGGGTATTTGGACGACGGGACCATGGTGGTGGTAGAAGGTGGTCGCGACCGATTGAACCAGACCATTGGCGTGGTGGTCACCAGCACGTTGCAAACGCAAGCGGGGCGTATGATTTTCACCAAGTACGACGGTCCCAACTAAACCTTCGCGGCATCGATTCCTTAGCGGCAACGCACCCGTCGCGGCAATTTGGCAGGATTGGTAGATCGGAGAATCAAGGATGATAGGTCGGATTGTCATTCCCGCGAGGCTGGCGTCGTCGCGGTTGCCGGAGAAGCTTCTGTTGGCGGAAACAGGTATGTCGGTTTTGGAGCATACCTACCGAGCGTGCGGCGCGGCAAAACTGCCCAGTGGCATCACCATCGCCGTGGATCACCCTCGAACCCAGGCGGTCGTGGAGGCCTTTGGCGGCCATGCGATCATGACCGATGTCGATGCCCAGAGCGGCACCGATCGGATTGCGGAGGTGGCGGCCCAGATGCCCGACGTGGATGTTTTCGTCAATGTGCAGGGGGATGAGCCGGAGATTTCTGGGGGGGCCATCGATCAGTTGATGCAATTGTTGATTGCCAATCCGCACGCCTCGGTCGCGACCTTGTCCACGCCGATCCGTACTCGCGAGAATTTGCTCGATCCGGCTTGTGTGAAAGTGGTGTGTCAGCACGATGGAACGGCGATGTATTTCAGTCGATCTCCGATTCCGCATCCGAGGGATTGGGAGGATGCCATGTTGGATCGTGTCTCTCCTTTGTTCTTCCAGCATATTGGCATCTACGCGTACCGCCGAGATTTTCTGATGGGGTTGGGTCAATTGCCTCCGAGTCCGATCGAGCAGACCGAGAAGCTCGAGCAGCTGCGGTTTCTGCAGGCGGGGCACAAAATGGTGGTCGGCGTCATTCCGGCGTCCCATCGCGGGATCGACACGCGGGCGGATTACGAAGCATTTAAGGCCCGCTGGATCGAAAAAACCGCCTGAAAACCTGCAACAGCGCGGAGTGGCGAGTTGCTGGTTTGGGGGATCCTGAATAGGATTTCTCCTTCTTCTGCTACGATGCGTGTCGCTTTGGCGATGCGCATCCTGCATCCGTCCGGTCGCGCGCGATAGCACGGGACCTTCGACGGACCTTCCCTCCCACCCCAACCCTTGTACTGCTCAATAGATATGGCAACACCAATTACAGTCGCGCACGGTGATGGAATCGGTCCCGAGATCATGGCGGCGACCCTGCAAATAATCCAAGAGGCGGGAGCACAGCTCGATATCCAAACGATCGAGATCGGTGAAAAGCAATACCTCAAAGGTAACTTGGCGGGGATCGAGCCCAACGCGTTTCAAAGTTTGCGAGAGACCAAGGTTTTCTTGAAGGCTCCGATCACGACGCCGCAGGGTGGCGGGTTCAAGTCGTTGAACGTGACGACGCGCAAGGCATTCGGGCTTTATGCCAACGTCCGTCCTTGCTTGAGCTACGCACCGTTTGTCGAGACCAAGCATCCGAAGATGGATGTTGTCATCGTCCGGGAAAACGAAGAGGACTTGTACGCGGGGATCGAGCACCGTCATACGATCGACGTTATGCAGTGTCTGAAGCTCATAAGCCGACCTGGCTCCGAGAAGATCGTTCGCTATGCGTTCGAGTACGCGCGGGCTTACGGTCGCAAAAAGGTGACTTGCTTCACCAAAGACAACATCATGAAGCTGACCGACGGTCTCTTTCATAAGATCTTTGACGAGATCGCGGCGGAGTATCCCGACATCGAGAACGAGCATTGGATCGTCGACATCGGTGCCGCCAAGCTGGCCGATACACCGGAAGTTTTCGACGTGGTCGTCATGCCGAACTTGTACGGCGATATTCTCTCGGACGTCGCGGCCCAGATTGCAGGTTCGGTTGGATTGGCAGGTAGTGCGAACATTGGCGACGGTTGTGCGATGTTCGAAGCGATCCACGGTTCGGCACCTCGCCGCGCCGGTCAGAATTTGGCCAACCCCTCCGGACTTTTCTTAGGCGCGGTTCAGATGCTCGTCCACATCGGGCAAGCGTCGGTAGCCGAGTTGGCTCACAACGCGTGGCTCAAGACGATCGAAGACGGCATCCATACGTATGACATCTTCGACGACAAGGTTTCCAAGCAAAAGGTTGGAACCAAGGAGTTTGCCCAAGCGGTCGTGGACCGAATTGGCAAGAAACCAGAAGTCCTCAAGGCGGTCGACTATTCGAAGGCACCTTCGAAGCCACTGACCAGCCGACCACCCTATGTGCGATCGCAAGAGAAGCGAGAACTGGTCGGTGCGGACGTGTTCTGCGCGTTCACGGGCAAGCCCGATGAGCTTGCGGCCAAGCTGAAGCCTTGCGAGGCGGACGGGTTGGTTCTCGAGATGCTCAGCAACCGCGGAATGAAGGTATGGCCAGGCGGAATGGAAGAGACATTCCTCGTCGACGTCTACCGATGCCGATTCCAAATTCCAGAAGGGACTCCGGGAGCGGTCGAGCACAAAGCCATCACTGCTTTGATGGATCGCATTCTCAAAGCGGGCGTCGAGTTCGTGAAGATGGAAGGTCTTTTCAATTTCGACGGCAAGCCTGGATTCTCCAGAGGCCAAGGACAATAATCCGGATCTCGGCCTTGCCATCAGCTACCCGCCGCTGGGCGGTAGCCCCGGTGAAGGGGGTACGATTCGGTTGGCAGGCACAGGCGACACGGAGGGATGGTCGATAGGATGGTACGAGAGCGAAAACTGACGGAGGGTGATGTCGAACCGGCATCCGGACGTGGCAAGGCCAGCGCCGCGAAACGTTCGGACATAGGTGGCATTCCCCCCGTCGCCCGCGGTACACCCATCGCTCCTCCATCTGCAAAGGGATCATCGATGTCGCCAGACGAAGACTACGATTCGGAGTCGGAGGGGCTCGACGATAACGGCATCGGGTTGGGCGTTTCGGGGCAGGGTAATGTTCCGGCGTCCGACAACGATACGATTCTGCGTCCCAAACGCATTGCGGACATGGTCGGGCAGACCGAAGTCATGGATGTCCTGCATATTGCGATCGATGCCGCGAAGAAACGCGGTGAGCAGTTGGGACATATTCTTTTTGATGGCCCTCCGGGGCTGGGCAAGACCACGTTTGCGACATGCATCCCTCGCGAGATGGGGGTTCATGTGGAAATGACGACCGGGCCGAGTCTCAAGGCGCCGAAGGAACTGATTCCCTACCTCACGAATTTGGAGCGAGGTTCCGTCCTCTTCATCGACGAGATCCATCGTTTGCCCAAGCCCGTGGAGGAGTTCCTCTACACAGCCATGGAGGACTTTCGCATCGACATCGTCGTGGGAGAAGGGGTCAATGCGAGAACGTTGAATTTGGCGTTGCAGCCGTTTACTTTGATCGGTGCGACGACGCGGGCCGGGATGCTTAGCGGACCGCTTCGGGATCGCTTTCATATTCGGCAGCATCTCGGTTACTACGACGTCGAAGATTTAGTCGAGATCTTGATGCGCAACGCCAAGAAGCTTCGAGTCGAGCTGCGGCCGGACGCGGCGGAAGAGATCGCGCGCCGAGCGCGGGGTACTCCCCGCATTGCGAACAATCGCTTCCTGTGGGTACGGGATTACGCCATGAGCAAATCCGATGGAGTCGTCACCAAGGGTGTGACAGGCAAAGCGTTGGAGATGATGGGGATCGACGGGATCGGGTTGGATCGGCAGGATCGCCGGTATCTAGAGACCTTGATTCGCGTGTTCCATGGCGGTCCGGCGGGTGTTGAGGCGTTGGGGCATACGATGAGCGTGTCGTCCGATACGCTCGAGGATGAAGTCGAGCCGTTTCTTTTGCGGAGCGAGCTCATTATTCGAACGCAGCGTGGTCGATGCGCGACACCTCGCGCCTTTGCGATGTTCAAGTAATCTTTGGTTCGAATCGTCCCTTCTCTTGAATTTCGAATAAGATAAGACCGTCCGCGACGATCGTATTTTACCTCACCCTGTCTTTGCTTCGAATATGCCTTATTTGGATGCAGTCACCGGTCCGGCGATGGGCCGCCGATACAATCTCGATGCAAATCAATACGTACTCGGTCGGCATCCTGACTGCGATATCGTCTTGGAGAGCGGCTCGGTTTCCCGGCAGCACGCGAAACTGATTCGCTCCGGAGTCGGTTATGCCCTCGAGGACTTGAAGAGTCGGAACGGCACCTTCGTAAACGGTCGATTGATCGGCGACACCACCCAGTTGGTCGAAGGGGATTCGATCCGCATTTGCGACATCGAGCTCACCTTTCATGAGGACGGCCAAGCCTCCGAGCTGTCCGTTGGGGGTACGGAAAGTTCGGCGTTGGGAATCATGATGGTGGACGATGGCGAGGAGGCTCCTTCGAGCCGTTCGGTCACGGCCAAACTCGACGTTCGCGGCAGTCATTTCGGTGTTCAGATCAACGCATCACCCGAGGCCAAATTATCGGCTGTTTTGGAGATCATGAAGAATTTGGGCAAGGCGGTCTCGCTCGACGAGGTGTTGCCCAAGGTGCTTGATTCCCTCTTCAATATCTTCATCCAAGCGGACCGCGGATTCATCATCTTGAAGGATGACCAGGGCCAACTGACCCCTCGATGGGTGAAAACACGGCGCCCTGATCAAGAAGAGATGGTCCGCGTCTCCCGCACGGTCCTTCGCGAAGTAATGCAAAAGCGCGAGGCGGTGATCTCGCTCGATGCGGGCTCCGATTCTCGATTCGAAATGAGCCAGAGCATTGCCGATTTTCGGATCCGTTCGATGATCGTCGCCCCCCTTTTGAATAGCGAGGGGGAACCTCTCGGGGCCATCCAGATCGACACCATCCAACAAAAGGGTGGGTTCGAAAACAAGGACCTTGAGATTTTGGTCGGGGTCGCCAATCAAGCGGGAATCGCAATCGAGAATGCGCAACTGCACGAACAAGTCGTTGCACAGAAGTTGGTTGAGCAGGATTTGGAGTTGGCGAGGCAGGTTCAGTTGGCTTTCTTGCCGAGGCATTCGCCGGAGATACCAGGATATTCCTTTTATCAGTTCTACAATCCTGCCAATCAGATAGGTGGGGACTACTTCGATTACATCGAGCTCTCCAATCAGCGATTGGCAGTGGTCATGGCAGACGTGGTAGGGCATGGAGTGGCTGCGGCGATGTTCATGGCCAAGTTATCGGCGGAGACCCGGTTTGCTTTCGCCACCATCGACGATCCTCGGCGGGCGGTCGCGACGCTGAACGATCGCATCACGGCGTTGGAAGCCGAGCGATTCATCACCATGACTGCGGTCGTGTTGGATTATGCGGCCCACAAAGCGACCATTGTGATCGCGGGTCATATGCCTCCAATTTTGCTGACCAGCAAGAAGGAAATTCAGGAACCGGGCGAGAGCGTGGGTGGTCCACCCTTGGGAATTATTCCAGGCTTGGAATTTGAATCGGCAGAGATCGAGCTTCAGCCGGGCGAGTCGCTCACATTGTACACCGACGGGATATTCGAGGCCCCCAATGCAGCGGGTGTTCAATATTCGATCGATCGGGTACGGCAACAAGTTCGGCAGAACGGGGGCAGCATTGCCGCGACGGGGAACGAGATCGTTTCGCACGTTAAGAAGCACATCATAGGGTGCGACCAAGAAGACGACATGTGCCTCGTCATCCTCGGCCGCGACCGTCCCGCAACAGCCTAGCCGGTTTTGGTCCCGCCGTTCTCGATCCTCTCTTTAGAAGAGTGTTGTCCGCTTTCGCTCCGAGAACGACATCCACGACTTATTTCACTCGTCTCCTCCGTCCATATTCTCTAAGCCTTCCAGTTCGGTACGCAGTCGATGGAGGACGCGCGAGCGGGCCTTGTAAACAGCCCAACGGGATAGGGAAAGTTCCTCAGCGACCGACTCGGGTGATTGACCATCGACGGTCGTCCGCCAGAATGCTTGCCAAGTGTTCGGTTCGAAATGGTTCCGAATCAGCGCGATCGCGCGACCCAGTACCGCTTTCCGATCCGCAGCGATCTCTCCGGAGGCATGGGACCCTTCGTACGATTTAGAGTAATCGTCTTCGTCCATAATTTGATTCAATCGCGCTACGTTCGTGCTACCTCCGCATGCACCCAATCGATCTGGGGCGCCACGGATCCAGTCGGCTGTTTTGTTGCGAGCGATAGTCCATAGCCAACCTCGAAAGGTTGCATCGGGTCGAGACGAGTCAAAACTGCCGATTCGCAATGCGACTGCGGATAAAGTTTCTTGTGTAACGTCTGCGGCGTCCTGGGGCATCAAACCGTTACGTCGGCTCCACGTGTAAATAAGCGGTCCGTAGATCTGAATGAGACGCTGCCAAGCTTCGTTATCGCCGGCGACAGCACGTCCGATCAAGCTCGGTGAGGCAGTCTCCCAACTCGGGGTATCGGTAGTGGGCATGCGATTGGCTTTCTTGGAGTGTCCAACGTTTCCGATGAGCTTGTATCCGGTCTTTTGGGGCTCGTCCCAAGCAGCACACCGGAGCATTGCAAAATTCTATACTACGAGAACATGAACATGATCGCAAACCAAGTCCCGTGCTTAAAAACCGAGGCGCTCGCCGATTTGCTTGCAGGGCGTCTTCCAGCAGATCGCTTTACCGAGGCGCTGGAGCATGTCGAAACCTGTGACCACTGCACGCGGGCTGCGGAGACCCTTAGCCAGGAAGAGCCCAGCCATTGGGTGAAGCGTGCCTTGCATGGGGCTGAAGCACCCCTTTACGATCACGAACCCGAATGCCAGGCGGTGATGGGGAGTTTGCTTCTACAAGCATCGACGCTTGGGAAATCCCACTCCAAATCCATGCTTCCCATCGCGACGTTAGGTCCCTATCGACTGTTGAACTGGATTGGGGCAGGTGGCATGGGATCGGTCTATATGGCCGAACATCGGAGATTGAAGCGGATGGCCGCGATCAAACTCTTGCCTCGTGAAAAGTCGCTTCAGCCGGGATGGCTAGACCGATTCAATCGCGAGATGACTTCCGTTGCAGCTCTGGAGCATCCGCATGTCGTTCGGGCCATCGATGCTGGGGAAGATGGTCCATGGCATTATTTAGTCATGGAATACCTCGATGGCGCGGACCTGAGTCAAGTGTGCCGCCGGATGGGGGAACTTCCTCTCCGTACCTCCTGCGAATTGATTCGACAGGCGGCTTTAGGGCTCGATGCTATTCATTCTCTGGGTATGACACATCGCGACATCAAGCCTTCGAATCTCTTCTTGACTCGCGCAGGTGTTGTTAAATTGCTTGATCTAGGTCTCGTCTTGTCGGGCGATTCCCCGCTGGCAGCCGATGAACGATTGACAACTGTGGGGCACTTGATGGGAACGCTTCCCTATATGGCGCCGGAGCAGTTGAAGGATGCTAGCAGCGTGGATTGGCGAGCCGATCTCTACAGTCTCGGTGCCACGCTCTTTCGATTGCTGACAGGACGTCCCCCCCATGGGAAGACTAAGAATTTCGCGATGGCTGTTCAGATCATCAGCAACGGTCCGTGTCCTTCGATCGCAACGGTTAGAAACGACTTGCCTGACGAATTGGTTCAACTTCTCGATCGGATGTTGAGTCACGATCCTGCGATCCGCCCGAAGTCTGCGTTGGAGGTGGCTAAATCGCTCACACCGTTCTGCGATGATTCCGCACCAAAGGGCTTGATTCGAATGGCTATGCAAACAAAAGAGAGAGGCGAGGGGGAACCGAGTGGTCTCCTTTACTCTGGTTCGCGTCCACCCAATTCGAGTGCTAAAGATGTCACGGTGGAGAGCCGAGCGAATGGCCGGAAACCTCGTTGGCCTAAATGGATCGTAGCGGGAATGGCGCCCCTAGCCTTTTTGGCAGGGATCTACCTCACGATCGCGACCGATCAAGGTACTTTGATCATTGAATCGGATGAGCCAGGGGTCAGCGTGAGAGTTTCTCAGGAAGACAAAGTGATCGAATCGATGCGTGTCGAACAAAGTGCCAAGTCGCTGAGGCTGCAAAGCGGCGTGTACCGCATCGAGCTATCCGGCGTTGAAAACGATGGCTTGGTGCTTAGTGATTCGAAAGTCTTCTTGATGCGAGGGGATAGAAAGATTGTCACTATCCACCGCAACACGAACGAGCTCCTGTCTACGCCCGATGGGGAAGTCCTTTCCTCGGAAAGATTCTATCAAGGTAAAACGTTTGATGAATGGAAGGTGATTCTGCAGAAGGAAAGAGATGTTGCATCGATTGCGCAAGCAATGCAGGCCCTCCAACGGCTCGCCGAAACCGATGCAGAGAAAGCGACAGCCGCTCGGTTATGTTTGTTGCCCGCTAGGCAACTGGGCGGGCTAGTCATTTCTGGCCGTCCACAATCGGGAGTTCCTGCGCATCATTCTGGATGGTTCATGACGGAACTAGCAGACGTCTACGGTGGTTTTCTCCCAGAACCGGGGCTGACGGCCATGATCGAAGAGTTCGAAACTGGCAACAAGCAAAGCGTTTCGGCCTGCTTTCTTCTCCTAGGTCGATTCGAAAGTGAAGCTGTGGGACAACCTGGAACGCGCGTTCAATGGACATTTCCGGAATTCGTTCAGGAACTCGTTAAGACCCAAGACGGGCGGGAAAAAGCGAAACGACTGGAATCATCTATGTCTAAGTGGTTTAGCAGGGAGACGCTTCTCGATGATCCGCTTTCTCATAGTATTACCTTGCAACGAGTAATGGTATTGGATGTTCTCGGTAGGAGTCTTGCCGAGGATACCCAGGTCGTTGAGCTTGCAGAACGATTGACGAAGTTAGCGGATGACGTGATTGTCAATGGTGAACACATTTCACAGCAGTTAAAAGGTGGGATGGGAGGAGTTAGCAACCCCAACTATCGCGGCGTGAGTCTTGGCCGCAGTCCCATTTCTGCTTGGGAGGCATTTGTATTTAGTAGGGCTCTCGATAGATTGCCCAAGATTTCTATTCTCCTCGGTTTGCTGGAACCAACTCACATTCTCGGTGCTGAGCGAGAAAAACAATTGTTCGAGGCGTTTGAGCGATACGCGGAAGAAAACCCCCGGGAAACAGCCAAAGCCGTCGTCATCCATTTGGAACGATTGGAGACGTTCGGGCATTCGCGTGTTATGGGAGGTGGACTAGATACGCGGCGTTCGGAGCAAGACACTCGTCCGCAGGTTGCCAAAGCTCTCCTGATGACGCAGAGTATCGATTTGCCGAATGTCATCGAATCCATAGAAAAAGGGATCACGACACCCGATCCCGGGTGCCTCTTTTCTCTCGAGGAGTTGAAAGATCTACAGCGTCGATTGAAACAGAAGCTTACGCCATGACCCCTGTTACGAAGTGACGATCAAGGTTTGTAGAGGAGCATGCCGGGGACGAAGGCGGGGTGGCGAATGGAGCCGATGTTGTCCGGTGAGGTTGGCTCGATCGTTCGCACTTCTCGCACCAAATCCGGTACGGCCTTCTTCACGAGTTGGACGAGCACGGCATCGTCTCCTTTCCCTTCCAAGATGACTTGGGACGCGATGGCCCCTTTGGCCTGCAACGCTTTCAACGCTGCGACCGCCGTTCCCACGCGTCGTTGCATGAGGGTTGGGTTGTAGCCAAAGGTATAAGCCGCGGCGGGGCGTGGATTCTTGACGACCGATTGCTGGTTCTCGACCAGTTCCAATCCGTTGGGATCTGCGACCTGCAGCGTTCCCGCTTGGGCAGTTCCTTCGGTGAGTCCTGTCATTCGAATCGGCTTGTTCCAGCCTTGGGGGATGCGGCCTCGAGCCACTTCTGTTTTCTCGCGATTGCGAACGGTAAGGGTTTCACCTTCCACGTTCGATTGCAGATCCTTTGCCAAGCTTAGTGATGGTTTCAGCAGGACCTTCCAACCTTTCGATGCGATCGTGGGATCCTTTTCGATTTTGGCAGCTACATCGGTGGCCCAGCTTGCCAGCAGTTTGGCTTCGAATCCGAGACCGGCTTCGGGTTTGGGGTGTTCGCTGTCCCACACTGTCAATTGTTCGGCTCGTTGCAAGTCAAAGTCTCGTTCCAGAATGGGTTCTTCTAGGCCGAGTTGGAAGGCGCGGTTGATAAAGCCATACATCTTCACCCTCGCGGTGTGGTTGTAGTTGTGTGGGAAATGGATGAAGGGGTGCAGCTCGACTTGTTTCTTGGCGTTGAACAGCCCATAGACTTTTTGAAGCTCCGGAAAGCCATCTTGTTCCATGTTCTTTGTCCAGTCGTTGGCAGCGGTCAAGCCGAGTGGGCGTGGGGCGATGGTGGCTGCGATTTCTACATTGCCGGTTCCGACGCGAAGCAGGCAAGCGTTCTCGCAGGTGCATCCACCCTGCATGGAGGTACTCACCATGACGGCGGGGAAGGCGGCTGCGATCCTCGGTTCGAGGGCGGCAGCGATGAAGGATTGGGTTCCACCGCCGCTGGCTCCGGTGATGGCAATCTTCTTGGCGTCGATATCGTCGCGGTTTGCGAGGAACTCGAATGCTTGGAGCGAATTGATTGTCTGCAGCGCCATGGTACTTTGCATCAACCCTTCGGCGCGGGGGCTGTAGAGGAGCCACTGGCCCGCCGCGACTTCCGGGTTCGCGTCTTTGACCCCGTAGCGGTGGGCTCGGTCGAACGATATCTGTTGGCTATCTGCGTAGCCGACCATGTCGTACTGATAGACCACACACCCCATTCGCGCCAGTTGCACGCAGCGCGCCTGCATCGGGTTCCGCGCGGCGGATTCGAATCGTTCCGCGCCGGTTGCCAAGGAGGTCTTTAGTTCCGCGTCGGAAGCGTGATAGAACCGGCCATTGTCCCAGTGTCCGTGAGGACAGAGAATGCCTGGCCTTTTCGTGTCCGCTGGTTTTCCATCGCGTGGGAGATAAAGGGTACCCGTGACATAGAACCCAGGAAGGCTTTCGAAATAGACCTTGGCAGTCGCGTAGCCATCGAGTTCTTGCAAGCCGTGAACAACAGGTTTCACCGGAGCAAGAGTCGGCTTTGGCAATAGGCCTTGCGAGACAGCCAGTTGTTCCAAGACCTCGGTGCGTCGCGTGTTCCAAGCTTCCAAGGATTCGGGTGGTTGGAAAGGGAAATGACCATCCAGATCTTGGAGCGGAATCGAATCAGCCAGCGGAATGGGATCTGCGGCTTGGACGGCAAATGGTGATGCGAATGAGCAAGAGGCGGCGAGGGCGGCCAGGATTACGAATCGGGAACGGCGAAGGCTCTTCACGATGGTGTCTCGACGAAATGGTAGGGTGGGTGGGAGGGAGTCCGACAGCTGGTATTGTAATCCTAGCCGTTGCGTGCAGGGGGAGGCATTGGATCGGTGATTCGGTTGCGAGCCCATTGCGCGGCGTCGCTCACCACGGGATCCTCGCTTTGAGCATGTCGTTCGATGAGGTCGATCAAATCGGACCGATTGCCGTTTCCAGCGGCGATCAACGCATTGCGTTGCATTCCTCTCAGTTTGGTTCGCCAGAAGGGGGTCGTTCGGTAGAGTTGGCGAAAGGATTCTTCGTCCAAACTCAACCAATGGCGAAGGGAGTTGCGGCTCTCTTGGTGGATCGGATGGAATTCCGGGAGGTGATCGTCGATCCTTTTGCGATTCCATGGGCAGACGATTTGGCAGAGATCGCAACCAAAGATCCAGTTCCCCATCGATTCGCGGAGCGTCGGTTCGATGGGGCCTCGATGTTCGATCGTCAAATAGCTGATGCATCGCGAGGCGTCGAGGACATGGGGTTCGACGAACGCGTGGGTAGGGCAGACATCCAAGCAAGCTCGACAAGAGCCGCAATGGTTTGTCTGCATCGGCTCATCTGTTGGTAATTCCAGATCGGTGAGCAGGGCCGCGAGAAAGAAGTAGCTTCCCCATTCGCGATGCAGGAGCAATGTGTTCTTCCCAATCCAACCCAACCCAGCCAATCGTGCGTAATCGCGTTCTAACAGGGGGGCGGTATCCACAACGCCTCGCCATTTGCTCCCGGGTGCCGAAGCTTCCATTTTTTTCACAATGGTATTGAGTCGACTTCGAATGAAATCGTGGTAGTCGACTTCCCCCATGGCATAATTCCCGATTCGAGCATCCAACCCAGTCGGAAGTTCGCGAAGTTCAGAACAATTCGTTGCACCTAGCAGATCCGTTGGCGGAGTAGTAGGGGCGGGATGTTTGCGACGGCGAGTATCGGGATGGGAGGCGTAGGGCATCCCTAGCATCACGATGGAGCGGCAGTTTTCGAGGACGGATCTCGGGTGGCGATACGCGTCGAGTCGGTCGTCGAGGTAATGCATCGTGCCGTGGTATCCCTGCTCGATCCAGCTTCGGAGGTTGGAGAAGGATTCCGATTCACGTGCGTTGGCGATTCCAAAGAGAGGGAATCCGGCCGAAGCAGCCAGGGCCTCGAGTTCATCACGCATCGGCTTCATCGATGAAGCGAGCACGTACCACCCTCATCACAATTTTTGCCCGCGATGCGATAACGTCGTTTGGCGATCTGGCGGTAGAGCCATCGCCAGACGGGCATGGAGAAAGGGAGGTGGAGGATGGGAGCGATTGGCCAGAGGAGTGGCAGACGCCGGGAAAGGTATCGCAGTGCGTCGGCGCCACCGAAACGTCGTCCATCGGGAGCGACAACCCACATCTGCTCCATGAGCATTTCGTGGGTGAGGTCTGGATAATCGACCGCCACGCAAGGGTCGTGCAAGGAGACGAAGCGGAGGCGATTCTTTCCGTCGAACCGTCGGAGGTGGTCGGTCTGTCGGCGGCAGAAGTTGCATTGGCCATCGAACAAGACAACATCCGACGCGGGTAGCGCCTTGGTGGTGCCGATACTCGATAGGATCGCCTGATTCATGAAACGTTAAGGGGTTGAAGGGTGCCGCCAGTGCAAGGGCTTTGAAGATATTCTAGGCTGCGAAATGGTTTTCAGGTCGATTTTTTACGGACCATTCGCAAATGGGGCCCTACGTTTGGTATGGAGAAAATCTCGCCGATTTCCTGCCATCCGTTCTTCCGATAGAAATCGATCGCTTCTTCACGGGCATTGCACCAAAGCCGGATAGCGGGATTGGGGGCGCTCCACGCGTCGATTGCTTGGAGCAGGGTGCGTCCCACCCCGGAGCCTTGGACAGCGTCGGAGACCGCCATGCCTCGCAATTGGTACCAAACCCCCGAATGAGGGGGGAGATCGGGTGGTATTAGGGTCGTGGAAAGCATCAGGCTCGCGCAGCCGACCATTCGGTCCTCGTGCCACGCGGTGAAATGCTGGGTCGTCGCTAGGTCGTCCCCCACAAATCGAGCCGAGGCTGGGTTTCCTCCGAGCGGTTCACGCAGAACGGCGAATCGAAGATCCCATAGCTCTGCCGGACACTCGGTACCTGGGATCGTGCGTAGAGTGAGGGAATCCAATCGCATGGTGCGGGACCATAAGCTTTCTGCGAGAACGACCGAGAAGGGAGCAATCGAAGGAGTTCGCTGAGACGACAGCGGTCGAGTAAAGGATACCTTTTCTGCGTGAGGAATCCATGTCGTCACTCGGCCCGGAATCTAGGCTCGACGCGAGGTTTCCCCGATCCGGAACTCCCGCTTCAGCTACCTGTACTTGCGCTGGCTACTTGGTATCCTGGGGGGCCATCATCCGGCCTCTCAACTCAACACATGGAGAAATTCCAAGCATGGCTAGACCTGCCACCTTGTTCACAGGCCAATGGGCCGACCTCCCTCTTTCCAAGATGGCTCAGCTCACCAAGGACTTCGGATACGACGGGATCGAGCTTGCTTGCTGGGGCGATCACTTCGAAGTGGACAAAGCCAACTCGGACCCATCCTATTGCGACAACAAACGAGCATTCCTGGATAGTCTTGGTTTGCAATGCCATGCCATCAGCGCCCACTTGGTCGGCCAAGCGGTCTTGGACACCATCGACATTCGTCACAAGTCGATTTTGCCACCTTACGTTTGGGGAGATGGGAATCCTGCAGGGGTGAACGAGCGAGCTTGTGAGGAGCTAAAGGCAACGGCTCGCGCCGCCAAGAAGTTTGGCGTGGGAGTTGTCAATGGTTTCACCGGTTCTTCCATCTGGCACTTGAACTACTCCTTTCCACCTGTTCCGCAGTCGATGATCGACGATGGGTTTAAGCTTCTTGCGACGCGATTCCATCCTATCTTGGACGAGTTTGCAAAGAATGGTGTTCGATTCGCCTTGGAAGTGCACCCGACCGAAATTGCGTTTGACATTTATTCGGCGAAGATGGCGCTTGAAGCGTTGGACAATCGACCGGAGTTCGGATTCAACTTCGACCCCAGTCACTTGATTTGGCAAGGGGTGGATCCGGTCGAGTTCATCCGCGCGTTTCCGGATCGGATCTATCACGTGCACGTGAAGGATGCGACGACCAAGTTGAATGGTCGATCGGGTATCCTCTGCAGTCACTTGAACTTTGGCGATCCACGTCGCGGATGGGATTTCCGAAGCCCAGGGCGTGGCAGTGTGAATTTTGAAGAAATCATCCGTGCGCTCAACGACATCGGTTACAACGGACCTCTCTCGGTGGAGTGGGAAGATAGCGGGATGGACCGCGAATTTGGTGCCGCCGAAGCAGCTCGCTTCGTCAAGAATTTGGATTTTGCACCGAGCGGTCGCGCATTCGATTCGGCTTTTGAAAAGGCATAATGAGCGAAGCAACATTACTTTACCTACCAGCGGACGCGGCTCTTCGGTTTCTTCCCGAGGGGCCGTATCCCTTTGGTCCGGATCAGTTCTCATGGGTTGCGATCCAGCATGGGGCCGAGAGTCGCGTGGGATCGATTGAGGTCTTTGATCTAGCGACCCGCACGAATCGAAGCTATCCGTTGCCGGGGCGTCCCGGGTTTGCATTCCGAACCGATCGTGGAAACTTCGTCGTCGGCTGCGAACGAACGGTTGGGATCTATCATCCCCAGGACGGGTCTATGACCCCCTTGGCCGATGACATCGATGCCGATGTGTCCGGTACCATCATCAATGATGGACTGACCTGGGATGGCAATCTCCTGTTCGGGTGCAAGGATTTGGAGTTCACCACCAAGAAGGCGGGGCTTTACTTTTGGCGAGGCGCCGATCGTCGTCTGTTCAAGCTTCGGGGCGATCAGATTTGCAGCAATGGAAAGTGCATTGCGGGCAAAGGGGATGGTTGGGTCGACTTGCTCGATATCGACACGCCGACGAAGTCGGTCGTTCGCTATCGCATCGACACCGAGGCAGGGAAGATCGTTTCGGAATCGAAGGTGGTCGATTTAACGAGCGATCCAGCGTTCCCGGATGGAATGACCATGAGTCTCGATGGGGAGAGTGTCATCATTTCGCTTTACAACCCCAACCCGGCGGCGTTTGGTCGGACCATTCAAGTCCGATTGAAGGATCAAGCGGTGGTGGCGGAGTGGCGAACCCCTGCGAGCCCTCAAGCGACTTGCCCGCAATGGTTCGTCGATTCGCAGGATTCGCTGTGGCTGATCATCACCACCGCCGTGGAGCACATGCCGGCGGAACGGCAAGCCGACACAAAGAATGCGGGTGCGCTCTTCGCAGTTCCCTTTGGCAAGCTCGCAGATAAAGCTACCTACGAATCGCTGACCCAGCCGTTTCTCGAATCGTAGATTCGGTGCATCCTGTTGTTAAAAGACAGGGCCGTAAAAGACAGAGCCGATGGTGTGCCCCCCAGCCCACCATCGGCTCTTTACTTTTTATTCCGTCCGCTGTGGCATTGCGGTCAATCGTGTCAGCAACGTCACCGTCTATCGCTTCTTGAATCTTTGTATGCGGCTTATGGCAGTGCGAAGACTGCGCCGGTAACCGCAGCGGCTTGAACCGCGGCGCCTCGCAAGCTGATGGGGACAGGTCCGACGGTCCAGGGTGCGCAGGAACCTGGTCGGTAGTAGCCGAGCGAGTACTGGCATTCGTTCATCGGGTGGATTCCCATCTTGTAAGGCAGGACTGCAACGTTCTTGAAGAAATTCAAGCTAGAGATCGCTGGCTGTGCCCAGGGGCCCCATTCGTGTCCGTATCGCTCCAGCTGCACCTCTTCGAAGTACAGCGGTTTGTGGCAAGCCCCGGATGCTTTCCAAGTCATGGTGGTTGCGATGAAATTGCGTGGATCCAGCGAGGTGTCGTTGAGAGAGCAGGTCGCTGGGATACCCCAAGCTTCTGCGACGTAGATTTGATCGGCGTCGCTCAATCGATTGAGCAGGAAGGTGGAGCGTGTTCCATCGTTTTGTTCGATGACGACCGATCCATACGCAAGGTCCACCAATCGGCCTTCCGCGACCACTTCGCCCGCTAGGCTATACCAAGGTCGTTGAGGTGCCTGCTGGATGAAAGCATCCTTGGAGTTGGTGGCTCGTTCATTCTTGTATCCCTCGACGAAAGTGGGAGAGGTATCCACGCTGATTTTCGTGATATCCGATGCCGACAGAGCTTGGCGAAGGGAATCGCAATCGGCCATGGCACGAGACGAAGGACGTACGAACGGCTGCGACGTCGCGTTGTCCGATCCCAAGCTCAGGTCGTTCCCTCGCAAGCTGCGATCCGAGGGGGATTGCAATGGCATCGGCATCGGTGCAGTTTCTTGTTTTGGCAAGAGAGATTGCGGTTCCGAGTCTAGGGAAGGGAGTGGATTCGATGGGGCCGACGGTAAGCCTTGAGGAGCAGGCGGCAGCGAGAGCAAATCTTGTGTTGGTGCCGCGTCCTGGTAAGTGGCCAAACGGACGCCTTGTGCGCGTCGGTTGGTCGCGGCAGCGTGGGTGGAAGCGGGCTGGATCGCTTGATCGGTGATACGATTTGCTGGGGTGACCGGTTGGCGACGTGCGACTGGTTTGAACGAGGTCGATTGCAGTTCCGACTCGGGAATCGATTGGAGCGAGGGTTGTGGAGCGGCTGCGTTGGTTTGCGGCGCGAGCGATTGCGAGTAGGAAGCAGGCTTTTGTGCTGGTCCCTTTTCGACTTTGCGCCAGCGGGCGACAGCGTTGGCTTCGGCGGCGTTGCCGCTTCGAAGGCTGTTCGCAGGAGTGGTATCTGCGGATGCGGCTGGTCTCGCATAAGGTTGCGGAGACCAAGCAGGAGGTTGTTGGGCGGAGGACTGGTTGGAGAGGGCCAATCCGAAAGGGATCGCACCGAGAAGGGCAACGCGAATCCATTCGCGATGACCGGAATGGCGAAGGCTAGTTGTCCCCTGAGTGGGAGACATCCGAGCTGTAGTTGGGTGCTTCCTGCGTGATGGCGATGTCATGAGGGTGATTCTCGCGGACCGTTGCGGCCGAAACCTGTATGAAACGTGCATCCTTGCGTAGCTCCGCGATGGTTTGGGTACCGCAGTACCCCATGCCAGCGCGAAGTCCGCCAACCAATTGGTAAACGTAGTCGGCCAAGGGCCCTTTGAACGGAACACGTCCTTCGACGCCTTCCGGCACCAGCTTGGACAGCTGATCCTGGCTACCTTGTCGGTAGCGTTCGCTCGAACCTTTGACCATCGCTCCCAGCGATCCCATTCCCCGGTAGGCCTTGAAGGTTCGGCCTTGGTAGAGGATGGTTCGTCCTGGGCTCTCGGCTAGACCTGCGAACAAGCTCCCGATCATGACGCAGGAGGCTCCTGCGGCAATCGCTTTGGTGATGTCGCCGCTATAGCGAATTCCACCGTCTGCGATCGTCGGTATGCCTGCTTTCTCGCAAGCCTTCGTGGTTTGATAAATGGCGGTGATTTGCGGGACACCTACGCCTGATATCACTCTCGTCGTGCATATGGATCCTGGTCCGATCCCTACTTTGACGGCGTCCGCTCCAGCGTTCATCAAGTCTTTTCCGCCTTCGTAGGTCGCTACGTTGCCGGCGATGACATCGATGTTCCACTGACGCTTCAGCTGTTTGACGGTTTCGATCACGTTGGAGGAGTGACCGTGAGCACTATCGACGATCAGCACATCCACACCTCGGTGAATCAGCTGCTCGGCTCGCTCCAGGTCGAACACCCCGATCGCCGCACCGACTCGAAGCCTACCCTGCTCGTCTTTGCAAGCATTTGGGTAGCTTTTGATCATGTCGATGTCTTTGATCGTGATCATCCCCGTCAGTTTGTATTCATCGTCAACCAGCAAAAGTTTCTCCACCTTTTTATCCGTTAAAATTCGCTCAGCTTCCGCAAGCGTTACATTCCCCTGCGCCGTAACCAGATTCTCTTTGGTCATGACAGCAGAAATGGGAAGCTCGGAAGACTCGAGAAACTTTAAGTCCCGGCGGGTGAGAATTCCGACCAATTTGCCGTCTTTCTCTATGATTGGGATGCCCGACACGTTCTGTTTTCGCATCAAATCCTGGGCTTGCGACACGCTTTCGGTCGGGAGCAGGGTGACGGGGTCGGGAATGATGCCATTCGCGGAACGTTTGACTTTGGTCACTTCTTCCGCTTGAGCCTCGATGCTCATGTTCTTGTGGATAACCCCCAAGCCACCTACTTTGCCAAGCGCGATTGCCATCTCGCTTTCGGTGACGGTATCCATCGGGGAGGAAAGAAATGGGATTTGCAGCCGGATGCGGGCGGTCAGCTGCGTGCTTACATCGACACCCGAGGGGAGCACTTCCGAGAAGCGGGGCTCCAGCAGAACGTCGTCAAAGGTAATGCCTTTGTAAGCGAGCTTGTCTTCCATAGCGTTTCCTGGATCAAAGGTTTTGGGATCTTGGAAACCGTCCTATTATTGCAAAAGTCCGCCGATCCGGTAGGGCTGCGTCCCCCCCCAATGGGGCGGGTTTCGCGGAGAATCCCAGAGGTGGACGAGAATGGGACCGCGTGTTGAGAATGGAATCGGGTGGTGCCGAACGGGCGATCAGGCGGTAGCTGGAAGGGTATCGAGCCGCCAGAAGATTTTGTTCAACTCGGTTTTTCGAACCCGTTGAAAGCCGGTTGTGTCGTCGACGTACGGTCCGCTGATGGAACGATTGCTCTGAAGAAGGTCAATCCGTTGCTGGGCCGCGTTGAGCGTCCGGACTATCGGTTTCATTGGGCTTTCGACGTTGCTCCGGACGACGACGGCTCTGGTCTGGTCATCCAGCAAGACAATTGTGCCGATCGGGTAAATCGACATCCCTCGCATCATGGACTGGATGGTTTTGGGACAGAATTTTCCCTTGGCCGAATGGTTGATCAGATAGACGATGGCGTCGGATTGGACGAATCGGCGGGCTGCTGAGGAATCGGTGAGCGACAAATAGGCGTCGGCGATGTTCAAGATCACGGCTTGGTACAACGTTTCGTTGAGTCGAAGACCGTTTGGAAATCCGGAGCCGTCGGCCTGCTCGTGCACTTGCGCGATGGCTTTGAGGACACGTTCGGGGATCCCTGGGGAATTTTGAAGCAATTCCGCCGACTCGATCGGGTGGCGTCGATAGGACTCGAGATCCTCTCCTTCGAGGGCATCGAGACCGTTGTGGTTGAGCAGTTTCGGATAAAAGATCAAGCTGCAGTCGTGCAACAGGCCGGTCATACCCACTTCCAGTGCGAATTGGCTCGACTGACCTTGGCTCAGGCAGGTGACGACCCCGAGGAGCGAAAGTTTGGCACTCCGATCGGCAAGGCGTTGGATGGATTCCGCATTCTCCACAGGTCGATGGGTAGTCAAGGTCGATAATGCAGCGGCCAAGTCTTTCCCGGCTGTGTCGATGAAGGATTCGACACCCTGCGCGACCTCGTCCGCATCGACCGATTCTTTCCTCGCCAGTTTTTCAATCGCGTTGACGACCGCGAGCTCGGCTTTCGAGATGGATTCGTGAACCGCTTGCAAGATGGCTGGATCAAACGCGTTGTTGAGCACGGACTCCACGCGCGATGGCGTCGCTTCGGACGCCCCTTTGATCGTCACCGAGGTGATCCCGATCGCGGCCAATCTTTCTTTGAGCCTCTCGCTGATCGGCATTCCCGACTTGTGCAATACGTTGCCGTTGGAGTCTAGCAAATCGAAGCTCAATACGGTCCCGATTTGAAGATCTTCCGTTTGTATCACCCAAGTCTGATCACTCATGGCTTTTTTTCACATTGGTTGAGTACGCATACTTTTCGTCATGGGTTATCCGTGTTCGAAGCGGCACGCTAGCTGAGTATATCGCGATCTGATTCTGGAGTTCTTCATCTCGCGATACTATTTTCCATGGCGATTTACCGCATCGCGTGAATGGGATTCCTATCAACCGATACACCCACTACGTGCGTACCGGTTCAGAACGGACTAGGTCGGAATCTGCGGATTTGGTAATCGAGAACGATTGTTAAGATCCCGCCACGTTGCCGTGAGCGGATGAATCGCGATGAAGCTCGAGGATACTCACTTCGGGGGGGCATCCCCACCGGTAAGGGTGGACACCCGAAAGCCCTCGACTGACGTGCATGAGCGTCTCGGAGATCTCAAAAACGCCGGACGCATATCGACTCCCATACCAACTTGGTGCGACCACAGGTCCGATGGCAGGGAATCGAATTTGGCCACCGTGGGTATGACCGCATAACAACAATCGGCACCCCATCTGGACGCCCCATTGAAATTGATCTGGTGAGTGGGAGACCCCGATGACCCATTCGTTCTCAGTGGGCGATGTTCCCCTCGCCTCGGAATCTCGGTGCCTTGGGTCGGTTCTTTGAAACCATGGGCGCTCGTTTCCCACCAGTCGCAAGGTCGTGTTGCCTCGCTGGACTCGATGGATTCTGCAGCCTACATCGATCCATCCCAATCGGTCCATTCTCTCGCAGACCTGCGATGGATCCGCCAAGCGTTTGTCGTGGTTACCCAAAACAAACAGTTTCCCCAAAGGTGCCTCGAGACCTCCCAAAACGCCCTCCATGTCGTCGAGAGCGTGCGCGTAATCGACGATATCTCCGGCGATGACGATCAACTCAGGACGCTTGGATTGAATCCAATCGAACGCGCGGTGGTAGTAGCGATGGGTCATCTGCCCGGTGAGGTGAATGTCGGACAAGTGAGCGATACGAAGTCCAATCAAGTCCGGTGGCAATCCCTCGAGCTGCAGTCTCTTGACGTTGGCTTCCGTCCATGCGATCTCGTTGCGAGGGAGCTTTGCCATCCTCGCAAACTTCCGTCCCCGTATCAGCTTGCCATGGGGATCGCGATCTTTCCAAAGGACTCGTTCCTGGGTCGATTCACGATGGTGGGCCTGCGCGAATTGCGGTCTCGCTTCTAACCAAAAGGGGGCCATCACTAATGCGAAGACGGCAACGAGCCCAGCGTAAACCTTGCTGATACCCTGCCACGATCCGAAATCGTACCATCGAATCAGAAAGTCACCGCAGTAGATTTCCCATGCGAGGATGGCTGCGGGAATGGCGATTCCGAGAAGCAAGATTCCTTTCTCCAACCGCTTGATCGTCACGCGTCGGAGTCCGGTGGAGTTCAAGACGTTGTAGGAGGTCACCACCAAACCGGCATGTCCGATTGCCGCAATCGCCAGTAGCATGAGTGTTGCGAGCAATCCCATCATCCGTGATGCGACCTATTCCTGCAGAAGGCTGGAGGCTCCACCACCGATGCTCCGGCCACTACCACCTGCTTAAGCACTCTCTGCGGGTGGTTCCGTAGGAGCGCTGCTAGGTTCCGGCCGATAATCGATGAGAGTTTCCGTGACAAACAACAACTGTTCCAAGCGGAACGGTTTATACAGAATGGCTTTCGGATGCAATCCGGCCTGTCTCGCTTTGACGATGGAATGACCAGGATCGTAACCAAATCCCGTCATGAGTGCCATCGGCACATGCTCCATGAGCTTTTGCAATCGGATCATGAGCTGGTAGCCGGAGTAGTCCGGAAGCTTGATGTCGGCGATGATGAGCTGATAGGGTTCGTCGAGTCCGGCTTTGACCATGGCGACCGCTTCATCGCCGCAGTGGGCTGTTTCAACTACGCAACCATACCGTTCCAGCAACGCGTGAGCCTGCAGTAGGACTTGCTCGTCGGCATCGACAACGAGAATTCGCTTGCCACGCAATTTGGCGTATCCCTCGATCGTGGGTCCTCCGACGGGGCTCACATCGGCAGGTGCCATCGATTGGCCAATCGACTGGATCGACTTTCGAACCGAGCGCGCCTTGGACAATACACTTCGCAACCGCAGGACGGTATCGGGGTCGTGCCCGATATACTTCTCCATCAAGTGGACTGCATCGAGTAGTAGCGCATCGATCGGCAACGCAATCGCCGCATGGATCGCTTCAAAGCTCTGATGGGCGGCGTCGTTTCGCTGGGCGACAAGGAGCTCGAGTGTATTCAACGCTACGGCGACATCGCGTGCGAAGATCTCCAAGAACTGTTGATCGCTCAAGGAGAAGGAGTCGAGTTTTGGGCTCTCGACATTGATCGTTCCGATGACAGTGTCGTGCAACAGAATAGGCACGGTCAGCGAGCTTCGGGCCCCTTTGAATGCCTCCAAGTACATCGGGTCTTTCGTCGTGTCCCGGCAAAGATAGCTGTGGCCACTCGCAGCCACGTAACCGGTTACGCCGTTCCCTTGAGGGCTCGCCATCAACCGACGGTCTGCGGCGATCTGATCGATCCCCACCGATAGAAGAGGAATCAAGTCCCCTGTGGTCTGTTCCAGCAATCGGATCTCGATCACTTCGACATTGAGCAAGTCCTGCGTGTAGTGGCGGATATTGTCTTTCAAGAGCTCGATGCGCTGATCGACATCCATCAAAAAGATTTCGTCCGGTTTCAAATCGGTAAGCTTTGCCCCGGCTTGGTGGATCGCGGCAAGCTTCTGCTCTTGCAAGATCTCTTCGGTGACATCGCTGAGAGTTACCACCACCTTTTCGGTCTTCGATGCCCCGGCCGCGGTATTGTGCAAAGGGGCCGCGTGCACATGGTAGTAATGACCGGTCTGGGTTTGGAATGTCGAAGTGGCTTGATTGCCGCTCAAGAAACAGGTTTGAAGCGGACACGCCTCGGTCCCCATCAACTCGGGGTTCGCGAGCGCCGAGTAGAAGTTCTCGCCCGTGCGACTGACACCCCCGGTCCACTGCTCAAAGCACTGGTTCGCCCATAAGATCGACATGTCCGAGCCGATCATCGCGACCCCTTCCGGGAGACAGTTCAATATGTCCTCGGCAGCAACGCCTGCTACGCTGATTTTTGCCACCCCAACCTCCAACATTTCGTCGAAAGGGTTTGCTGCTCGACCCTAGCCAAGTTCCATCACGCTATCTCTTCAAATATAAAAGACTCCCCCTTTGGAGCAACTCGGATGTTGAATTCTATTGAAATCTACGTGAAATTCAGTCGCTTTTTTTCCAGCGCTCTCGAAGGCTTCGACGCGCTTTGAGGGTGTTAAGACGGGGTGTTTGCATCATCTTTGTCTTGTAACAACTTGTTAGCATTAGACTTTACAATGACCCCTCCCCGACGGTCCGCGTCTCTCCCTTTCCTCACAATCAGCATTGGGTCGCCTTTAAGTGTCTCTCAATGTGATTTAACCACCCAATGATCGGAGCAGCATCCTATGAGCGATCTACTTCCCCGCGTTCGAACCCTGTCTCGCTTCCTCGCACTGATGATGTTTCCGGCGGCGATTTCTCCCGTCACGCTCCTTCAGGCAGCGGATTGGGAGGCGAAAGTCCTCCCGGTGGAACTCACCGTCGGTTATGCCGTCCGCTGTCTCGACATTTCCGGTGACGGGAAGCTCGATATCGCGATTGCCGACTCCAAACGGTTCCTTTGGCTGGAAGCACCCGACTGGCGCGTGCATGTGATCCACGCGACCCCGCAAGCCAAAGCGGACAACGTTTGTTTCGCCCCTCACGATATCGATGGGGATGGCGACATCGACTTCGCCGTGGGCACCGATTGGCAACCGAACAACACGCGTTCAGGCGGAGCAGTGGGATGGTTGGAATCTCCCGCCGATCCGCGCGCTCCCTGGAAACATCACCCGATTGAGTCCACGTTTCCCACCATCCATCGGATGCAATGGCTCGACCTGGATGGGGATGCTGCAGCCGAACTGGTCGTCGCACCTCTCAAAGGTCGAAACTCCCAACCACCTGGATTCGACGACCAAGGAGTCGAGTTGACTCGATTCTACGTCAAGCGTTCGAACAGCGCGGTCGCATGGTCCTCATCCATCCTGACCAAATCCTTCACGGTGATGCACAATATTCATCCCTTCCCAAGCCCATGGGACGCGGCCAAAGAAGATCTTCTCACCGCGAGCTTCGAAGGCGTGCATTGGCTTTCCCAACACTCCGATGGTTCACTGTCCAGCGTGCGACTCGGCGCGGGTCATGAAGCTGCCGCCCCTGCCCGCGGTGCGAGCGAGGTTCGGCTAGGTAGCGGTCCCGAGAATCGTCACTTCATCGCCACCATTGAGCCTTGGCATGGCAATCAAGTCGTCGTGTACGAACAGCCAGCCTCCTTTCAGTGGAAGGAATCCTCAACCCATGCTCCCTGGCCGCGCCAAGTCATCGATCGGGAGCTGAAGTGGGGACATGCGGTCGCATGCGGTAATTTCGATAACGATCCTGAAGAAGAAATTGTCATCGGGGTGCGCGACGAGGACTTGCCCCACCGATGCGGTGTCCGCGTCTACGATCGCGCCGTCAATGGCCAATGGGTTCGCCAAGCGATCGAGCCAGGGCAGGTGGCCGTCGAGGATTTGGTCCTGGCCGATCTGGACGGGGATCGCAAACTGGAAATCGTCGCTGTGGGTCGCGCTACCAAGAATGCTGTGATCTATCGCCAGAAACCGTAAGCCTTGGATCAATCGGCCCTCTGGACAGCCTCGCTGGCAACTTCGCGGCGCAACAGCGAGGGCTTGGATGGAGGAGGTTGTTTGGTAAGGTAAACGGGGCGGAAGACACCCCCAGCTCCTTGCCAGTCTTCCACGCGAATCGCCATGGTAACTGTCTCCTTGCGCTCGGGAGGTAACGGGACGGCGATGGTTTGCTCGAAGGCGGTTTGTTTGGTCTCGCGATCTCCACCGCCACCGCAAAGAACGCCATCGACATAGACCTCAAAAAGATCGTCGACTCCGGTGAAGACGACGTATCGTGCATCCTCGGGGATCGCCAATCGCTGGACGTACCAAGCCCACCCATCGAGGCCTCCATAGCCTTGTGAGTCCCATTGCTTAGCAATTTCGATCTTCTCCGGTGCCGCATTGGCATCGATGTCGATGTGCCAACGCTTTGCGAGCCCCTCGTTCTTAGGGTCCGGTTTAAAGGTCCAGCCCTTTCGCTTCAACTCGACTTGAGGGTTTTCCAAGTCGAACTCGAACCGGGCGATGGTTTCCGCCGACAAGGCGCGCTCGAACCTGCTTTCGATCAACGCCTTCACTCCTTGCTCGATCCAACGTTCGCAAGCAGCACCTCGTTCAGGAGAATAGGCCATCGTACTTACCCACATCTGGCCTTGGCCGACCTTCGCTCCCCAACATTGGGCGTGGATCCGCACTTCAGCGATGTCGTGGTTATCCCACAGCAATGCCCAAGACTCGACTTCGTCCAAGTAATCGGGAGTGCGGAGAACGGGGCCACCCAGATCCATCGACTGCAAGTCGGCAGCCATGCGCGCGAGCGATTCGTCCCCCACATGCGTGCGACTGACCGCGGGTGCTCCTCGCAGGAACCAGTGATCGGATGTGATCAACGAACCGACTCCACCATCGGGGAGCAACACCAGTTTGCCACCGTTGCGAACCCAAGCCAGCAACTCCCTATCGAGCCGTCGAGCGACCGTGACCCCGGCGGTAGGAGTGTCCGAACTCCATGCACCTGCGAAGAACGTATCGAGCCGATCTCCAAGCCGTACACCGTTAGCACTGCGGTGTCGATACCCCCGCGCGGACGAGGGGATGATCGATTCGCTATCGATGAGCCACAGATTCCAAGTGTTGGACGCAATGGGACGATCGGAACGAGGTCCCGCGACCCAGCGAACCGAAAAGGCTTTTTTGGAAATCGGTTCCCGCCGATCGTCGGGAACCGCGTTGGGATCGATGGACCACGCAATCGTCGTCATCCCTGCCTGGCGAAGCGCATCGGCGGAGGTGATGGGTGTGGTTTCCGGCCGTTCAGGCTCCGGAACGATGGGTAGTTGGAATGTCTTCTCTCCAAACTCCATCGTCGCCACGCCGGTTTCGCCTCGCGTTTCTAGAAAATGCACCTTGCCGGAAATGGGCCCAGAGGTTCGAAAGCTTCTTCGGTCTTGCTCGGTTTCCCACGCGATGGCGCGATCGCGGTGCCAACTCCAATCGTCCGGAGTGGATTTGGGCCGATCGAAGAAGTCGATCAAGCCCATGGAGGCGAACGGGAAATCGCGAATCACGCTGACGGTATATCCTTGGCGCGGCATTTGAAAGCGGTACCGCTCGATTTGAAATTTCCGCATCTCCATCGCATAGGAAAAGGAGGAGGTCGGGTCGAATCTCTCCCCGAGATAGTTCTCCATGCGTTGGATGGCGGGTTCGAGCTGGCCGGCGGACAAAAGTAGGTGTGGCATTTCAGGCATCGGTGCAGACTTTGGTTTTGAAAACCACGTGTCGGCCGCGATCGCTTCTCCGAGAACCAGCGGTTTGGGGTCGCGCTGCGCGATGTGATCTTCCAATCGCTGCAGGGTCTGTTTCCACGTATGGTTGTTTCCGTAGGGATGGTCATCGTAAATGTCGTGTACGCGGTGCCAACCGATCCAGCTGCTATCGTCTTCGATGATCGCGCTGGGGATCGCGCGGTGCGCGGAATCGTATAACTCCCGCACAACATCGATATCCGCCGAATGACCCGTCTCGCAGGTCAAGCTTCGGAGGATGACCGACGGATGATTGCGATCGTAGGCGAAAAACTCTTCATATTCCTGGACCAGCGGAGTCAGAAACTCTTTGGTGAGTTTTGGATGCCAGGTAGGGTATTCCATCCAAGCCAACATGCCCATCTCATCGCATAGCTCGAAGTAACGCTTGGGTGGTACCCAAAGGCAAAACTTCATCATGTTGAATCCTCGTTCCTTCGCGAACTGAAGCTCCCGTCGCATCCATGTTTCATCCGATGTGGGGCAGAGGCGAGGTGGGGCATATCCCCAGTTCAAAACGCCGCGCAGGATCATGGGCTCACCGTTGAGGTAAATCTCTCTCCCTCTCGTTTCGACACGCCGGATCGCGCTCTGAAAGCGATAGCGATCGATCATGCGTTGCGATTTTTTTTCTCTTAGGAGCACTTCAAAGGGATATTGAACGGGCGTTTGCGGTGACCACTTCGTCCACGGATCCGAAGCCGGCCGCGTTCGTCGAAACTCCACCTGCATTTCTTGCGACGAGAGATCCTGCCACTCAGTCTGTTCGTCGTCGTAGCCCAATTCCTTCAGTCCGACCTCCCAGATCGCAGCGTTATTATCAATGCCTTGCACCGAAGTTCTCACGGTCAGCGACTCGTCGGTCCATCCGCCAGCGAAAAGAGTGAGGTCATCCAGGAAAGCAGGACCCGTGGTTTGAATGAGCGAGACCGGTTTCCAGATCCCACCGAAATGTGGAATGAAGATTGGTAGGAAGCCCTGCGTGTTATGTCCTACTTTTTCATCGACCTCGACGGTTAGAACGGCGTTGGGTTGGTAACGTTCGGTGATATCGATCCGGAAGGGTGTCCAGCCCCCGAGGTGTTCACCGATAGGCTCGCCGTTCAGCCGAATAACTGCATGGGTGGCGACCGTTTCGAAGTGCAGGAGCAGGCGACCGGTCTGGTGAAGAGGCTCTAGGGCAGGTAGCTGGATTTCGTAGGTTGCCATGCCATCGAACGAATCCCCGAGGGTCGCTTCCCACGAATTATTTGTATCGATGGAATGCCAAACTTCCGTTCCCTTGGTTTTCACTTTCCAACCGGTTAATTCGTGAGCCCTTCGCAAAGGTGTTTTCGCGGCCCGATCCGGGGATTGTGCCAAAGCAGGAACGGGAATGGAGAAGAGGGCGAAACAGACAATGAGTCGAAGGAGCGATGGCATAGATGGTAGTTGGCGGGAGTATCATTGACGACCGGTCATTATTCTAATAGCTGACCCGGTGCATTACCTCCCACTCCTTCTTAGTTATGCCGTTATCCGACACCATTCCTGCGATTCGCATTTTCCCCGCTAATCGGAATCCGGTCCTCGCATCGGACGTCCCGTCTGAGGGGGACTACGTTCTTTATTGGATGACCGCGTTTCGAAGAACCCGGTACAATTTTGCGCTCCAACGGGGAGTCGAGTGGGCCAATCGGTTGGGAAAACCATTGCTGGTCTTCGATGCCCTGCGATGCCATTACCGTTGGGCCAGCGATCGGTTTCATCGTTTTATCGTCGATAGCATGCGGGATACCGCTCGCGCAGTCATCGCGTCGAACGCATCCTACTGTTCTTATGTCGAGCCCGTGGCCAATCAGGGTCGCGGGCTCATCGAAGCATTGTCGAAGCGAGCATGTGTTCTGGTCAGCGATGATTTTCCGTGCTTCTTCCATCCGACTATGTTTCGGATGGTCGCTCCGCGAGTTCCTTGTTTGATGGAGATTGTCGATTCGAACACGATTGTTCCGATGCGGGAGATGGATCGGACTTTCACGGTGGCCCACTCCTATCGTCGCGCGATGCAAAAAGTGGTGTCGGAGACATTTCCCGTTTTTCCGCTTGAAGATCCGCTGCGTTATTTGGAATCGGCGAAGTTACCGGAACTTCCTCGTTCATGGGCCGAGCGGTATGGGTTGAAGTTGGATCGCGGTTCGCTGGAAGATTTGGAACGGATCGACGTGGGAGGACTTCCAATCGATCATGCTGTTGCCCCGACTGGCGAACCTGGAGGTGAAGTCGAGGCTCGCAAGGTGTTGGATCGGTTTGTGCGCAGGCGGCTTTCGACGTACGCAGAAGATCGCAACGAACCGGAGAAGGCGGGATCGAGCTGGCTATCGCCCTATTTGCACTTCGGGAACATCAGCCCTCATGAAGTCTTTTTGGCAATTGCCAAGCAGACGGATTGGTCGACCAGCAAGCTTTCCAAACCGAACGGGAAGATGGAGGGCTTTTGGAATATGGGGACGGATGCCGAAGCGTTTATGGATCAGTTGATGACTTGGCGCGAGATAGGTTTCAACATGTGTGTGCGCGAACCTCATTACATGCGTTACGAATCGCTACCGGAGTGGGCTCTCGCAACTTTGGCCGATCACGCGAGCGATCGACGTGAGAACGTCTACGATTTGGAGCAATTCGAAAAGGGAGCGACTCATGATCCTCTTTGGAATGCAGCCCAGAGGCAATTGGTCCGGGAGGGACGCATCCACAATTACTTGCGCATGCTCTGGGGCAAAAAGATTCTCCACTGGAGCGAGTCACCGCAGGAGGCGCTTCGCATCATGATTGAGCTCAACAACAAGTACGCGTTGGATGGCCGAAACCCGAACTCCTATAGTGGAATCTTTTGGGTGCTCGGGCGTTACGATCGAGCATGGGGGCCCGAGCGACCGATTTTTGGAAAGGTTCGGTACATGACCAGCGAATCGACCGCGAGCAAGTACTCCGTCAAGAAATACATCCGCACGTATAGCGAGGATGCCGGCGGTGGGCTATTCGATCAAGGAAAGCGGTAGTCTGGGTTTTCGATATCAAAATCCAAATCGGAGAGGCCGACATTGAACTGAAGTTCGGAGTAAGTGTACTCCTCTTCTAGCAGGGGATCGCCTCCTTCTTCGCGGGGCCACAGATAGCTGGCGTATTTGATCGGTACCAATTCGTCTTGATCGAACCAGATTTTCGCTTTGTAGAATTCGTGATCTTCCGCTCGACCGTTCTGCATGAAGCGTCGTTCGGGATGGATTACTTCGATCAGTTCGCACGGGCGCCCTTCGACTTGCTGATCGACGGAGCGCCGGACTTCGCATTCTCCTCGCAGTCGATCTCGTTCCCCTTTCTCGACCAGTTTGATGATCAGTTTTTCGATCCCCACTTCCGTGATGGGGTAACGATTGCCTCGCATCGCGAGCTGACTATTCGGGGAGAGTTCGACTGTCAGGAGGCCGAGAAGACCCGACTCGTGGGCTTTGAGCATCCCGTTGTACTTGTTGGGCGCATAGATCACCTCTCGCCCCGCTTGGGCTTTGGGTTCCAAGAATCGAAAGTAGACATCGACACCGCGGAGATTCCGTTCCGGAATGAGTTCGCGGTATCTCAGTTTCATCGACATCTTGGTGGTTGGAGCGAGGTTCTTGCCGATCCGCTCCGTCTTGATCAAGTTAGCAGTGTAGTCGTGGTGTTTCTCGCGATGGCGAGCCAGTGCGGTGCGCGCCAGTTCGAGGACTTCGTCTAGGGCGTGATTCTCCACGGGGCGCTCGTTGGAGAGTGTTTGGTGTCCCGCGTTATCGACATCTGCCACGATGGGAGAGACGATCGTGTCGCGCCCTGAATGGATTATTTGGGTCTGGTGGCTGGACGGCGTATCGGAGGGAATGGATGTGACCACGTCGCCGGTCGTCGCCTGTTTCCACCAGCGCCAGCCTAGGAATAGGGTTGTCGAGAGGAAGAGCGTGAATCCGGCCAGCAGCAAGCCTAATCGTGAAGACCGAACTCGGTCCCTTTGTCGATCCATGGCTGAACCTCTTCCTGGTTGATGGTACGTGATAGGTCGAATCCGCGACTCGTCAGAGAAAAATCGCGGTAAATATGGTGCATGACCAGCCCTAATGCGCAGAGCTGGCGGAATCCTTCCAGGAAACGGACAGTTACTTCAGGGACATTTGGGTCGCGAAAAGCGATGGTTTGCGTTTCATCCACTTCGATGTAGACCGCCAAGAGACGCGAAGGAGCTTCGAAAGCCGTATTCAGCGCCTTGAGTTCGATCACCCCGCGATCCCGAGCTGCGACGAGGATGGCTTTCGCTTCCGGCAATAGAGAATCCACTGATGGTAACTCTGCGGAAGATAATTTCACCATAGACTCGCTGCTAAGTTGTGATAAGGCGACTAGTACCGGCGCACCTGCACCGAGCGCTTCCCAGCTACCGCTCAAATAACTATCGAGCGGCTGCATTTTGGTAACGCTGCGGATCGGTTGACGGAAGTCGTTGTCCATGAGGGATACGGGATTTCAAAGGAAATATGGATTGTCGGACCCGATGATCGAACGCATAATCCTACGCCATTGAATGGAGGATTTCACCTCCCGTTTGCAGGACACATCGGTCGTTTCGGCGGCTTACAGGCTGCAAGCATCCGTATTTTTCTGGTATTCCTCTCGGAGACACTGGTATGGCTCTCGTTCCCCTTCGCAAAGTCCTCGATCACGCAGCCGAGAATGGATACGGCGTCGCTGCTTTCAATGTGAACAACATGGAACAGATCCAATCCATCATGGAAGCGGCCAAGGAAACGAACTCCCCAGTCATCATCCAAGCGTCGCGCGGTGCACGGTCGTACTCACAAGATGCGTTCCTGCGACATTTGATGCTCGCGGCAGTCGAGCTCTACCCAGAGATTCCGATTGTCATGCACCAAGATCACGGCAATTCTCCAGCGACCTGTCTCTCCGCGATCGAAAACGGATTCACCTCCGTGATGATGGATGGCTCGCTGATGGAAGACGGCAAGACTCCTGCTTCCTATGAGTACAACGTCAACGTGACCAAAGAAGTGGTCAAGATGGCGCATGCTCGCAACGTTTCGGTAGAAGGTGAGTTGGGTTGTCTCGGTTCCTTGGAAACAGGAGGTGGCGAAGCCGAGGATGGACACGGCGCCGAAGGGGTTCTTAGCCATGACCAACTACTCACCGATCCAGATGAAGCAGCCCGCTTCGTTGCAGAAACCAATGTCGATGCCCTCGCTGTTGCGATCGGTACCAGCCATGGTGCATACAAGTTCACCCGCAAACCGGACGGCGAAGTGTTGGCGATGTCCCGCATCGAGGCGATCCATGCCAAGATTCCGAATACCCATTTGGTCATGCACGGTTCCAGCAGCGTTCCTCAAGAACTGCAGGACATCATCAACAAGTACGGTGGATCGATGAAGCAAACGTGGGGTGTTCCCGTCGAGGAAATCCAACGGGGGATCAAGAGCGGCGTCCGCAAAATCAACGTCGACACCGACTGCCGAATGGCCATAACCGGTGCGATTCGCAAGGTTCTCGCAGAGCATCCCGATAAATTCGATCCTCGCGATTACTTGAAGCCAGCACGCACGGCGATGAAGCAAGTCTGCATGGACCGCATGATCGCCTTCGGCCAAGCCGGCAACGCCAGCAAGATCAAGTAATCTTCCGCTGTGGCCGTTTTCCAAACGGCGTTCTCACCAAATCAGAGTATGCCGTTCTCGAAGCGGCATACTCTTTTCTTTTTTCATTCAGCCCGTCCTTCTAACTCAAAGCGGGCTTGAGATCCTGGCGGACCATTTCTTTTCCGTCCAAGTTCTCGACAATGATCGACAGGGAGTTCTTGTCCCCTACGATGCGCGTCAGCGTTGCGATTTCCATTTGTGGCCCTCCCATCACGATTTGTGAGGGCAGTCCATCGACGGCGACATCGAGGCGGGTGCTATGCATATGCCCGCTGACGATAGCCTGCACCTTGGCATCGACCAGCGTTGGCATCCAAGCTTTCGCACCGAATCCAGAGTAGTACGCATAGCCTTCCATCGAAGTGCCATCGTTTTGGCCCGGAAGCCCGCGCAGCGGGATATGGCAGATCGCCAAACGGTAGGGAGCCGTCGCGAATTCCTTCTCCTTCACTGCATTGGCGAGCCAAGCCCCTTGCTGATCGCGGTACGGTTCGTAGGCCGCTGTTCCTTGGAACGTTGGATGCGCATCCGGTTTATCTTCCCCTGTATCGAGCGTCACCATGGCCATCGGGCCGATCCGATGGAGCGAACAATAGGGTGTGTGAAGCGTGCTCCCACCGGCTCCATAGGGCCATCCGGGCAAACAAGTCTGCAATTGGTGGGCGAGTCTCCCTCGGACATCGTGATTGCCGGGGACAAAGATCAGCGGGCGGGATGAGGCCCAGCCACCGCCGTCCTTATCACCCGTTTTCCCCGGCCCTAGCAGGATGGAAGCTACATCCTTACCCGGGTGGAAATCGTTGCAGGTGTCGCCATTCCAGATCAACCAATCGGGATCATGCGATTCGATCCTCTCGCAAAGTTTTGCAATTGTCTTCGCGTTCTCATGCGTATCGTTTACCACCGCAATGTGGACACGATCCGGATTGTTGGGGAACGCTCTTAAACAATGAACTGTACCGATGTCCTCTTCCCCGTATTGCACGTTTCGATCCACCACTCGCAAAGGGACCGCGTGCAGGCGATAGTAGATCGGTGCATCAGCAAGTTCTGAACCATGGTTAACATGGATGGCAAGCGCGAGGTCAGATGCGGTCTTCAGTCCGTGATGTTGTCCAATGGCACGGCGATCCAATTTGTCCGGTGTGGTGCCCCACTCCACCCAACCTGTCGCCAACGCTTTGACTTGAAAGACCACCGTGAATCCGGTTGGGGTTCGATGCTGTACCACAGGCGGGCTCGCGATCACCGGACCTGAGTTCTGCGTGGGATTGCCCGCGGCTGGCTGTTGGTCTTGGGCACGGAGCAAGCAATCGGTGGAGAGAGCGAAGGCGGTAAGGGGGGCAGCGCCCAGCAAGATTCGGCGGTGGAGCATGGGGGGATGGTTTGTAGAGAGGGGAGGGATGGGGGCGCTCGTTTCTTGAGTTTAGACAGGTGCATGAGCCTCTGCCACCCAATAGCCGGATGTTCGCGTATCGATCGCGAAGATTTGATAAGATGGGGGGCGACCGCCGCTTCGAACTTCTCTGATGAGGATGGATTGATGAAATCAATGCTTGCACGGACAATTGCCGTTGGAACGCTACTTGCCATTGCAAACGGGTCGATGGCTACGGCTGCCGATTGGACTCAGTTTCGGGGTAACCATCGAGACGGTAAATCGAATGAGAAGGGGCTCGCGAATCAATGGCCAGCAGAGGGTCCGAAGCTGCTGTGGCAGGCGACCCAACTGGGGAGCGGCTACTCCTCTCCTTCGATTGCGGGTGGGCTCGCCTATCTGATCACCAATCAGGGCTTGGAAGCAGAAGAGGCGATTGCAATCTCCATGGCGGATGGGAAGGTGCAATGGAAAACCAAGCTGGGTAAGGTCGGACCCAATCGCGGTCCGCAATATCCAGGGAGCCGCTCGACTCCGACCATCGATGGGGATCGCATCTATGCACTGGGATCCGACGGAGACCTCGCTTGTTTGGATGCCAAGCGGGGCACGGTTCTTTGGACCAAGAACCTCCAACGGGATTTGGGTGGCAAGCCTGGATCGTGGGCTTATACGGAATCCCCTCTCATCGACGGCGATCAGCTTATCTGTTCGCCCGGTGGCCCGGATGCAACAGTCGTTGCACTGAATAAAGGGACAGGGGAGTTGATTTGGAAGTGCGCGACCGAGGAAGGGGACGAAGCCAGTTACTCCTCTCCGATCCGAGCGGAAATCGACGGAGTTCCGCAATATGTTTTGTTCCTTTCCAAGGGGGTGGCGGGCATCGACGCGAAGACGGGGAAGTTCCTCTGGCGTTATAAGAAAACGGCCGATCAAGCGGCCAATGTTCAGACCCCGGTAGTCAGCGGCAATTTTGTTTATACCGGCGCCAGTCGAGTGGGCGGTTCGGTCGCTGCGATCACCCGTGGCGCGACGGAAGCCAAGGAGGTTTACTTCAGCAAGACCTTGCCGACCGGCATGGGGGGGGCGGTCCTGGTGGGGGACTATCTCTATGGAACTTCAGGTCCCACGATTCTTTGTGTGAAGTATTCGACGGGCGAGATTCAATGGCAGGAGCGCAGCATTGGAGCGAGTTCGATTTGCTACGCAGATGGAAAGCTTTACTTGCATGGAGAGAACAACGACATCGCCGTCGTGGAAGCCAACCCCACCTCTTACAAATTGCTCGGAAAGGCCACGCCACCCAATGCACCCGAGCGTGGGCAATCGAAGGCTTGGACCTATCCAGCCATTTCCGATGGCAAGCTGCTCGTCTTTGACGCCGGTTCACTCTGGTGTTACGACATTCGATAGCGGGTGGTCGTTCGTGGGCATTGGCAAGTTTGCATGCCTAGGTCATTTGTTGTTTACGAAAGCGTCCCGGGGTGATTTGGTAACGTCGTTTGAAGACGACGTTCATGTACTCCGGGTGTTCGAACCCGCAGCGATTTGCGATTTCCTCTAAGGGTAGATCGGTTTCTTGAAGCAAACGTCGCGCCCGTTCCATGCGAACGCGCGCGATCATTTCGTGGGGAGTGGTCCCGGTTGCTTCGACAAATTGGTATTCCAGTTTTCGGCGGGACAGCGGAATGTGTTGGAGGACATGGCTGACATCGATTCCATCGCAGGCATGGTCTCGGATGAACCGAACTGCTGCGGCGATGTCCGGGCTCGATACGGCCGTCGCATCGGTGGATTGTCTAGATTCGATACCGAGAGGTTTGAGCAAGATCGATTCGGGGAGCGATTTCGGAGGGCCTTTGGTGTTTCGGCGTGGGCAGCGTTGCATCCAAGCATCGAGGAGTTCGGCGGCTCGTTGCCCTGCGCCGCGCGCGTCGGGGATGACACTGGTAATAGACGGGTGAGCCAGATTGCAGACGATCGGATCGTTGTCCACTCCGATCACGGCAATTTGTTCGGGGACTTGAATCCCCAGATTGCGACAATGGTCTAATACGATTTGGGCTTGGATGTCGAATGCGCAAAAGAGACCAACCGGTTTGGGAAGGGAATCGAGCCAGTGGTCCATCGGGGACTCGGGTGATTTGCGAGAAACAGACTTCGCGAACTGCGATTGCGATCGGAATTCCGTCCAGTGAACCGAGATATCCAGACCAGCATCGATACAACGCCGTTCGAATTGCTCGCCGCGCCACAGAGCCCAATTGAAGCCCCTGGGTCCGCAGAATGCGAAGTGCCGGAATCCCCGTTCTCGCAAATGCTCGAACGCGAGATCGGCAACGCGAACGTCGTCGGTTTCAACCCAAGGGATGTTCGGCACGCGTCGAGCAGCGCTCACATCGATCGTCGGGACTTGCAATTGCGAGACCGCCGCCGCGATCGCCTCGGTCTCGATGCGCGCGATCACCCCGTCTCCTTTCCAATCGCTCAGCCAATCCGGCGGGCTGGCCCCTCGCTCCAGTTCGGGGAGGTAGACCGACCACTGATCCCGCGTCCGCTGGTACTCGACAATGCCTTCCAGGATCCCCCGCGCGTACGCATTCGACGTCTCGATCAGGAGCGCTACCGTTTTTCGCCGTTTGGCCATTTGTAAAATACCTCAATTTTTTTGCGCATTTTATCATAGTCCAAAGTCCGGGTTTGATCCAAGATTTAGAACTCTACAGCGGGAAACTGGGCGCGCTTGGGTCGCGTTAATGGAATTCTCGCTGCCGTAGGGGGTTGTTGTTCCCCCTCGTTCCTTTCCAAGCATCTCAGGTAAAAGACGTGTCTAAGAAGTTCAATGTCGCCATGGTTGGTCTCGGATTTGGCTCCGAGTTCATTCCTATCTACCAGCGTCATCCCCATGCGAATGTCGCTGCGATTTGCCGCCGAAACGAGCACGAACTGCACGAGGCGGGGGACAAGTTTGGAATCGCTAAGCGCTACACCGACTTCGACAAAGTCCTGGAAGATCCCGAGATCGATTTCGTACACATCAATTCTCCGATTCCCGATCACGCATGGATGAGCATGCGGGCGCTTCAGGCGGGGAAGCATGTGATGTGCACCGTCCCCATGGCAACCAACATCGAAGATTGCGACAAGATCTGCCAATTGGTCGCAGACACAGGTAAGAAATACATGATGGCCGAAACGGTCGTCTACAGCCGCGAGTTCTTGTTCATCAAAGAAATGTTCCAGAAAGGGGAGCTTGGAAAGATTCAGTATATGTCGGCAAGTCATCCGCAGGACATGGAGGGTTGGCCGGAGTACTGGGAGCGGATGATCCCCATGCACTATGCGACGCACGTCGTCTCGCCGGTTCTAGGATTGGTCAACGGTCGTGCAGAGTATGTTTCCTGTTTCGGTTCCGGAACGATTCGAGACGAGTTGGCAAAGAAGTCCGGCAACAAGTTCGCCGTCGAAACCTGCCATATCAAGATCAAGGATTCCGACATCGCCGCCCACATTTGGCGATTCCTGTTTGATACCGCGCGGCAGTACCGCGAAAGCTTCGACGTCTACGGTACCAAAAAGAGTTTCGAGTGGTCGCTCGTGGAAGGGAAGAATCACATTCTCCACACGGCGAAGCTTCCGGAGCACGAGATTGCGAGCGAAGTCGTGGTGCCCGACTATGCGCACTTGCTCCCCGAACCGATCCGAGCCTTTACCAAATCGATTCAAGACGCAGACCACTTGTCGTTTATTCAAGGGGGAGGGCATGGCGGTTCTCACCCCCATTTGGTCCACGAATTTATCAGCTCATTGGTAGAAAATCGGGACCCATGGCCCAACGCAGTCACCAGTGCCAACTGGACCTGCGTCGGCATCTGCGCCCACGAAAGCGCCGTAGCGGGCGGGCAAATCGTCCGGCTCCCCGCGTTCACCCTCCAGTAGCCAGCATCTGGCAAACGACCGTTCGTTTGCTCTAGAACCTTTCCTTCCTTCCCATCTATCACCGCAGCCCTATCGAGAACTATGAGTTCTATCATTCAAAAACCATACGGCATGGCCCCGCAGCAAGGGGTTATCGCATGGAGAACGGTCCTGAACGGATTGTTATCTCTTTGCATCCTCGTTGGACTGAAGGCTCCCCTCTTTTCGCAGGAGTCGGTCCGAGTCCTGTTGTTGGGCGATCGGGGGCACCACCGTCCTTCTGATTTCTACCGAGCCATAAAAGAGCCCCTTCAAAAGAACGGGATTGCGATCGAGTACACGGAGGATGTGTCCAGTGCTCTTTCGAAAGAAAAACTGAGTGGTTTGGATGCGTTGATGGTGTATGCCAATATCAACGAAGTGTCGCCGGAACAAGAGGCTGCACTGCTCGAGTACGTCGAGAACGGTGGTGCGTATGTCCCTGTCCACTGCGCTTCCTACTGTTTTTTGAACTCGCCCAAATTGATTGCCTTGACCGGAGCTCAATTCAAAGAGCACGGTGGCGAACGGTTCCGAACCGTCATGGTTGCACCCGATCATGAACTGATGAAGGGGTACGACGGGTTCGAAAGTTGGGATGAGACCTACGTCCACCACAAACACAATCCCGAGGGGCGTGTCGTACTGGAAGCACGGCGGCAGGGACGATTGGCTCCCGGCACCACCGAAGAACCTTGGACATGGGTTCGCACCCAAGGCAAAGGGCGGGTTTTCTACACCGCTTGGGGCCACAATATGGACACTTGGAGCCAACCAGGATTCGTCAATCTCTTGGAAAGGGGAATCCGATGGGCGGCCAAGAAGTCGCCTGAGAAGGTCGCTCCGTTCCGAGATGCGAGTCGATTCACCGTTCCCAAGATGACCGAGATCTCGAAGGATCTGCCACCCTTCACCTATTCGAATGTCGGGAATGCGATTCCCAACTACCGAGGTCGCCAGCGATCAGGCGAGGGGGATACCATCCTCAGCGAAATGCAGAACCCGCTCCTAGCAGTGGAATCGGTCAAGCGTTATTCGACGCCTGTCGACTTCTCGCTCCGTTTGTGGGCTTGCGAGGACGATTCGTTGGGTGGTAGCAAGCGATCGAGCTTTGCGGGGCTCGCCGGAAAAGCGTTGGCCATGAACTGGGATCACCGTGGACGATTGTGGCTTTGTGAAACGATCGATTACCCCAATGAGCTTCAGCCGGTAGGCAAGGGACGGGATCGCATTCGCATCTGCGAGGATACCGACCGCGATGGGGTGGCGGACAAGTTCACGGTCTTCGCATCGGGCCTTAGCATCCCGACCGCCATCGTCTGCTATCGAGGAGGGGCGATTGTCCAAGACGGAACGACGACGGTGTACCTCAAGGATACCGATGGGGATGATGTGGCCGACTTCCGACAAGAACTGATCACCGGTTGGGCGATGGGAGATACCCACGGGGGTGTCAGCAATTTTCAATATGGACTCGATAACTGGATCTGGGGCATGCAGGGTTACAACGACTCGCGTCCTGTGATCAACGGAGAGCGCCAGCAAGGATTCCGTCAAGGGTTCTGGCGATTCGCTGTCAAGGCAGGTGCATCGGACGACACCGCTCCTGTCTTCGCCATGAAAGAGGGTAAGAACACGCTCGAACGATCCAGTCGATTCGATCAGCACAGCATTCGCGTCTCCAAATTGGAGTTCGTTCGCTCGACGAACAACAACACCTGGGGGATTGGAATCAGCGAAGAAGGGCTGATTTTTGGCTCTACGGCCAACGGCAATCCTAGCAACTTCATGCCCATCTCTAATCGCTATTACGAGCGAGTCAATGGATGGTCTCCAGAGGTCCTCAAGACCATTGCGGATACTTTTAAATTCCAAGCGATCACCCCCAAGGTACGACAGGTCGACTACTTCGACGGTTACACCGCCGGTGCGGGGCACTCGCTTTACACCGCTCGCAATTATCCAAAGGAATGGTGGAATCGTTTGGCGTTCGTATGCGAACCGACCGGACACCTTGTCGGCTCCTTCGTTCTGAATAGGGACGGTGCGGGGTACAAGAGCACCAGCCCGTTCAATCTCGTCGCGAGCGTGGACGAATGGGCTTCTCCCACCATGGCAGAGATCGGTCCCGATGGAAACGTTTGGGTCATCGATTGGTATAACTTCATCGTTCAACACAACCCTACCCCGCAAGGATTCAAGACGGGGCGTGGAAATGCCTACGAAAGCGAATTGCGAGACAAGAAACATGCTCGTATCTACCGCGTGGTTTACGAAGGGAAGGATGGATTGGACAAAGCGTTGCTGGAACAATCCGATGCACTGGTGCGCGATGGGTTGGATCCCAACAATGAATCGCAGTTGGTCGCGGCATTGAAGCATCCCAATTTTCTTTGGCGGCGCGCCGCACAGCGACTGCTCATCGAAAAGGGTTCTTTGAGTGATACGACTCTTCAAGCTCTCAACGGGTTGATCCAAGACAAATCGATCGATTCCGTGGGTTTGAATGTGGGGGCGATCCACGCGTTATGGGTATTGCAAGGCATCGGGAGCGCGCTGCCAACGGCGGCCGCTGTCGAGCATCCGAGCCCCGCGGTCCGTCGCAATGGCGTGCAAACGGCTCAAGATTCGTTGGCCTCGTTGAAGACGATTGCGGACAAGAATTTGTTGTTCGATGAGGATCCACAAGTCCGCCTGACCGCGTTGTTGAAAGTAGCAGATAGCGACGCGACCGAGCCTCGTGTCATCGCCGCGCTCGCGAACCCGAGTCGACTCGCATCGCTTTCGGGCTCCCAACGAGCCGATACGTGGCTCCTGGACGCCTGGACCAGCGCAGCGAGCGTTCACTGGAAAGAAGTTCTTCCGAAGTTGTTGGCGACCAAGGAGCCGCAATCCGCGGAAGCTCTGGCACGGATATCCATCGTCGCGGAACACGCGTCCCGATCCCGCATGTCCCCAGAGGCTTTTGCCATTCTGGGTGAATCCCCATCGCAAATGGAGGTTGCCGGCGCGATCGTGTCGGGAATTGCCAAGGGGTGGCCACGCGAGTACGAATTCAAAGCGCCAGCAGGACTGGGAGACAAGATTGCCGGCGTATGGCTTAAGTCCGAGGTTCCTGTGGAAGTGAAGAGCCAAGTCCTGATGTTGGCCAATAACGCGGGGATTCAAGAGATCGCCGATGCCCTCGCTCAGATCGTAGGAGAGCTGGCGACCGCGGCAATCGATTCGGAACGTCCTATCCCAGCGCGGATCGCGGCTGCGAAACAAGCCATGGTGCTTCAATCCGACAGCACCGAGTTGGTGACGAAGTTGCTGGAGGCCCTTTCTGCCCAGAGCAGCCCGGATTTGGTCGAAGGCATCATGCAGAGTTTTGCGACGGTGAAGGTCGATGGGCTCGCCAAGCTACTGATGACCAAGAGCAATGGGATGCCTCCCGAGTTTCGCCGCAATGCGATTCGATTGCTCTTGGCTCGCCCGCAGACCACCAATGAACTGCTCGATCTGATCGATACTGGTTCCCTTTCGTGGAATGATTTTCAATTGGATCAGAAGCAGGCGCTTCGAGACCATCCCACCGAATCGATTCGAACGCGTGCGAACGAGCTTCTCAAGTCGAAGGGACTGGCGATGAATGCCGATCGCCAGAAGGTCGTCGAATCTTGGATGGAGATCACCCATGAGCAAGGAGATTTGGAGAACGGCAAGGCGATGTATGCCAAGCATTGCGCGCTGTGCCATGTTCATGGAACCATGGGCGTTCAGATCGGTCCCAACTTGACCGGGATGGCAGTCCATCCGAAAGAAGAATTGCTTGTTCATATTCTCGACCCCAGTCGGAGCGTCGAAGGAAACTTCCGAACCTACAGCATTCGAACGGTGGATGACACGATCGTCACCGGGATGTTGGCAGGTGAAAGCAAGACGTCACTCGAGATCATCAACTCGCAGGCGAAGAAGGAAGTTGTCCTCCGCGAAGACATCGATCAGCTCATCGCCTCTCAAAAGAGCTTGATGCCCGAGGGATTTGAGAATCAGATGACCAAGGTGGAGATGCGAGACTTGCTCGAGTTCCTCACGAGCAAAGGCAAGTACGTTCCACTCGGAATCGATACGGTAGCGACCTCCATCACGACCAAGGGGATGTTCTTCGACGAATCGGGTATGTCCGAACGTCTGGTCTTCCGAGATTGGGGAGTGAAGACGTTTAAAGATATTCCATTCACGCTGGTTGATCCCCAGCGCGGTACCAAACCGAATGCGATCATGCTCTACGGCCCTTATGGCAACATGGCGCCGAAGATGCCCAAGCGAGTGGAGCTTCCGTGCAAGACGTCTGCAGTCGCCATCCATATGCTCAGCGGCATCGGCGGATGGTCCTACCCTGCCTCCGCCAAGGGGAGCAAATCGCTGATCGTTCGGCTGACTTACGAAGATGGAAAGACCGAGGATCACGAACTGATCAACGGTGAGCACTTTGCCGACTATATCCAGCGGGTCGACGTTCCCCAGAGCGAGTTCGCCTTCAATTTGAATGGGCGGCAGCTTCGGTACCTCTCGATCAAGCCGCGTTCGAAAGATCCGCTGGCCAAATTGGAGTTGATCAAAGGGAATGACGTCTCTGCACCGATCGTTATGGCGATTACGGTTCAGACGACCGAGTAAGCGAAACGCTCAGTGATCGTTTCCCCACTGCAGCGTTGAAAACGCCTCGCAGGGAGCAATCCTTGCGAGGCGTTCGCTTTTTTGGGGGGAAGATCTCCCTATGAATTTGTCGAGATGAACCGTTCAACCTTCCCCCGCTTTTGGACTATACTTGAGACGCGGTCCGCGAACCGGGCCCCCCTCCGTTTAAGCCTCACAACCTCTCTACCACGCTGAAGAGTCCATGAAACAGCTTCTTTCGTTCCTTTGGGTCGCCTTGGTCGGGCTAATCCCAAGTCTTTATGCAACGGGTTTGCTGCAAGCGGCCGACAAACTGGTCCTCGA